>CAINFA010000153.1 GCA_903847955.1 uncultured Actinomycetes bacterium | reverse complement strand
TCGACCTGCTGGGCACCGCCCGTCGGGTCGTGGTCACCAAGGACTCCACCACCATCGTCGATGGTGGCGGATCGGCCGAGGCGGTTGCTGGCCGGGTGGCCCAGATCAAGCGCGAGATCGACGAGACCGACTCGGACTGGGACCGCGAGAAGCTGCAAGAGCGTCTGGCCAAGCTGGCCGGCGGCGTGGCCGTGGTCAAGGTTGGCGCAGCCACCGAGGTCGAGCTCAAGGAGAAGAAGCACCGCATCGAGGACGCGCTGTCGGCAACCCGTGCAGCGGTTGACGAGGGCATCGTGGCCGGTGGTGGCACCGCCCTCGTGCGCAGCCGCAAGGCCGTCAACGAGCTGATCGCCACCTTGGAGGGCGACGAGGCCACCGGTGCTCGCATCGTGGCCAAGTCGCTCGAGGCGCCGCTTCGCTGGATTGCGTTCAACGCTGGGCTCGAGGGCTCGGTGCTGATCCAGGCCGTCGAGCAGGCAGAGGGCTCCATCGGGCTCAACGCCGCCACCGGCGAGCTCGAGGACCTGGTCAAGGCCGGTGTCATCGACCCGGCCAAGGTGACCCGCTCTGCGCTGCAGAACGCGGCGTCGATCGCTGCCCTCTTGCTCACCACCGAGGCCCTCGTGGCCGACAAGCCCGAGAAGGCAGACCCCGCTGCTGCGGCCGCTGCCATGGGCGGCATGGGTGGCATGGGCGGCATGGGCGGGATGATGTAGCCCTGCGGTACCCACGTTGTGCAACGTTGCCGGGCCCTTGGGGCCCGGCATCGTCGTTCCTCGATTCGACCACCCACTCCCTGAGGCGGACCTGATGCCCACGCCACCCCCCGCTGCTGGCAACCAGCACATTCCTCGCCCTGCAACCTGGGGGCTGGGTGGGCAACCAGCTTGGGAGGCCGAGGACCACCACCTCGTCCCCATGACCATCGCAGCGGTGCTCGAGGGACTCGAGGCCGCCCACCAACTCGGCGCCGCCCCAGCAGACCTCGTCGACCGCGCTCGGAGCACCAACCCCGTGCTCGATGCCATCGGCGACACGGCAATCACCTCGAGGGCGGCGGTGCTCTGCCTCTTGTTCGCCGACGTCGAGGGTGGGCCGGCCCGGGTCGTGCTGACTCGGCGTTCAGCTCGTCTGCGCCAGCATCGAGGTGAGGTGGCCTTCCCCGGCGGCCGTCTCGACGAGGGGGAAGACGCCGAAGCCGCTGCCCTTCGGGAGGCGGCCGAGGAGGTTGGCCTCGATCCGAGCAGCGTCGAGGTCGTCGGTTGGCTCCAGCCGCTCGTGACGGTGGCCTCGGGCTCGAGCATCGAGCCGCTCGTCGCGATCAGCGCTACCCGCCCTGCGCTGGTTCCCAATGAAGCTGAGGTCGATCGGATCTTCGACGTTGCCCTCGACGACCTCCTCGCGCCCGGCGTCTTCCACGAAGAGCGCTGGTGGCGGCCCGACCGGCCAGCGGTGGCCGCGGACGGGAGCTTCCCGCTCTTCTTCTTCGACCTCCACGGTGAGACCATTTGGGGTGCCACGGGTCGGATGCTGGTAGAGCTGATCGCCCGCACCCAGCAGCTCGCGCCGCCGAGTGGGTGAGCCGCTAGGTTGAGCCTCTGTCGAGGGAGGGCCATCGTGGAGATCGTGCTACTGGGGACCGGGAGTCCCATCCCTGATCCAGGCCGTGCCGGGCCGGCCACCTTGGTGCTCGGAGGTGGCCAGCGGGTCCTCGTCGATGCCGGCCGTGGCGTGGTCATGCGACTGGCCGCGGCGGGCCTGTTCCCCGGGATGCTCGACGCGGTGCTCCTCACCCACCTGCACTCGGACCACGTGACCGACCTCAACGACCTCATCACCACCCGGTGGGCGATGAGTCCCGTCGAGCACCCCCTCAAGCTCTATGGGCCGGTTGGCACTGCCCAGGTGGTGCGCTCGACCTTGGAGGCCTTCGCCCCCGACATCTCCTACCGTCTGGCCCACCACGACGACCTCACCTGGCAGCCTCCGGTTGAGGTCGTCGAGCTCAGCGCCGGCCAAGTGGTCGAGCTCGGTGCGATGACGATTCGCTCCGAGGCCACCGACCACGCCCCGGTGCACCCCACCTTGGGCTACCGGTTCGAGGCGGAGGGGACGTCGGCGGTCATCGCCGGCGACACCGTGCCCTGTGCGGGGCTCGACCAGCTCGTCGCTGGTGCGGCCTGCTACGTCCAGACCGTGGTGCGGAGGAGCCTGGTCGAGGCGATCCCGATGCCACGCTTCCACGACGTCTTGGACTACCACAGCGACCTCGCCCAGGCCGGCCAGACAGCGGCCAAGGGACAGGTCGGCACCCTCGTGCTGACCCACCTCGTCCCAGCCCCGGCTCCAGGGACCGAAGGCGAGTGGATCGCCGAGGTGGCCGAGCACTTCAGCGGTGGGGTCATCGTCGGCGAGGACCTCCTGCGCGTTGCGGTGGGCTGAGCGACACCTCGTGCGCGCCGCCGTCCACCAACCCCGCTCCACCCGCTTGGGTGGAGGAGCTGAGGAGGCTGCGGTGCTGCGCCCGCCAGCTGGGTTGGCGAGGTGGGCGACGTGATCGGCGTGCTCCCGCACGCTGTCCACCTCGTGCTCCAGATGCTCGGGGCCAGCGTGTCGATGTTCTGGGAGACGCTGTGGCCGCTCATCGTGGGCTTCTGGCTCTCGGGGGTGGTCCAAGCCTTCGTGGGACGCGAGGCGATGCAACGGCGGCTCGGTGACCACCGACCGGCCGCCGTCGCCCGGGGAGCGGTCTTCGGCATGGCGTCCTCATCGTGCTCGTACGCGGCGGCAGCGATGTCGAGGTCGCTCATCTTGAAGGGCGCTGACGTCGTCTCGGCGCTGGTCTTCTTGACGGCCTCCACCAACCTCGTGGTTGAGCTGGGTGTGGTGCTCGTCGTCCTCATGGGCTGGGAGTTCGCCGCCGCCCAACTGTTCGGCGGCGTGGTCATGGTCATCGTGGTGACGGTGCTCGGTGGCTTGTTCTGGCGGGGGAAGACGCTCGTTGGGGGAGAGGTGGCCAGCACTCCTTCGAGCGAGCACGGTGCGGAGGTCTTCGAGGGCGACGGGGCCCCCCGGGGACGGTGGCGGGCTCGGCTCGGCGACAAGGCAGCGTGGGCAGACGCCGCCACCTTCACCGTGGGTGACCTCACCATGGTCCGCCGAGAACTGCTCATCGGCTACGGCGTCGCCGGGGTGCTGGTGGTGGCGGTGCCCGACCACCTCTGGGGTGCGCTGTTCCTCCATGGCCATGGTGTCTGGACCACGCTCGAGAACGTGGTGGTTGGTCCGCTCTTGGCCGTGGTCAGCTTCGTCTGCTCCATCGGCAACGTCCCCCTCGCCGCTGCACTGTGGAGCGGAGGGATCTCCTTTGGTGGCGTGCTGGCCTTCTTGTTCTCCGACCTGATCACCTTCCCGCTGATCTTGATCTACCGGCGCTACTACGGGGGCAAGATGGCGATGCGCATCGTCGTCGTGCTGTTCGCTGCGGCGGTGCTCGCGGCGTTGGTGACCGAGGCGACCTTCTGGGCCTTGGGCATCGTTCCGCCCCGGCATCACCTGACCACCACCTCGGCGGGGATCCACTGGGACCTCACCACCTACCTCAACCTGATTGCGCTCGGGCTCGCTGGCCTCGTGCTCTGGCTCTACCACCACCGCGAGGCCTGGGGTGCTGGCGAAGGGTACGGCCGAGACCCCGTGTGCTCGATGGTGGTCCGCATCGCAGACGCCCCAGCTCGAGCCAACCACCGTGGCCGAACCTACGTCTTCTGCTCACCGGGCTGCCATGACCGCTTCGCCGCTGATCCGGAGCGCTACCGCGTCGAGCTGCACGCGCCGCAGAGCGCCGCGCCCACCGAGGGTCAGGAGCGGGTGGTGGACCCCATCTGCTCGATGGAGGTCACCCCGGGCGAGCACACCCCGTCGGTGGATCGCGCAGGAGTACGGTTCTACTTCTGCTCAACGGGCTGCGCCGAACGGTTCGCTGCTGGAGCACCCACCGAGGCCACCTGAGCAGACCCAGCTGCCCAATCGGCGGCGATGGAGCTCAGTCGAGGTGGACGCCGCCGTAGGCGACGCCGGTGAGGTGGGCGGCGTCGCGGTCGAAGGTGGTCAAGTCGTCGAGGCAGAATCCCGAGAGGGAGCGGTGGCCACAGGCTCTCGCCAGCACCGTCATGAGTTCGGTCGAGGCGGTGAGGAACCGGCCGAGGCGTTCGGCGGCTTCAGCCACGGGCAGCCGGGCTCGGAGGTGGGGCTTCTGGGTGGCGATGCCCTTGGGGCAGTTGTCGGTTTGGCAGGCTCGCATCCCAATGCAGCCAATCGCCTGCAGCGCGCTGTTGGCCACCGCCACCGCATCTGCACCGAGCGCCATGGCCTTGGCGAAGTCCGCAGCGGTCCGCAGTCCGCCGGTGGCCACCAAGGTGATGTCGTGACGACCGAGGTGGTCGAGGTGCCGCCGAGCCCGGGCCAACGCCGCCATGGTTGGCACCGAGATGTTGTCCCGCAAGATGGTCGGGGCGGCCCCGGTGGCCCCACCACGGCCGTCCAAGATGACGTAGTCAACCCCGAGCTCGACGGCGGCATCGAGGTCACGCTCGACGTGCTGGGCGCTCATCTTGACCCCAATGGGGATCCCACCTGATCGTGCTCGAGCCTCGTCGAGGAAGTCTCGGATCTGCCCGAGGCTGGTCCAGTCTTCGAACCGGGCTGGGGAGATCGCTGGGGTCCCGGGCTCGAGGTGACGGACCTCGGCAATGCGGCCGACCACCTTGGTGCCCGGCAGGTGCCCACCAGTGCCCGTCTTGGCTCCTTGGCCGAACTTGAGGTGGAACCCTTGGGCCTTGTCGAGCAGGTCCCAGCTCCATCCGAAGCGGCCAGAGGCCAGCTCGTAGAGGTAGCGGGAGGACTCGGCCTGCTCCTCGGGGAGCATCCCACCCTCGCCCGAGCAGATGGCCGTGCCGGCGGACTCGGCTCCACGGGCCAAGGCCACCTTGGCTTCTTCGCTCAGGGCACCGAAGCTCATGTCGCTCACGAAGATCGGAATCTCGAGCCGGAGCGGCCGCGCCGCGCCGGGCCCGATGACCACGCTCGTGTCGACCGGCTCAGAGCCGAGCAGGGGGAATCGGGCCAGCTGGGCGGTGGCGAACTGCAGGTGGTCCCAGCTCGGCAGCTGGGCGCGGTCCACGCCCATGGCCGCGATGGGCCCATCGTGGCCGGTCGTTGAGAGTCCGTCTCGAGCCAGCTGGGCGATCTGCTTCGTGTAGGGCTCCGCAGGTGAGCTGTGCAGTTCGTCGTAGCGGCCTTGGTACGCCTCGTCGTCGTACCCTTGGGGATTGGCGGCGGCGAAGCGCGCCACCTGGGCCCCGTCGACGTACAGGTCGCCGTCCTTCAGCCAGCAGTCGAAGGACTGCAGGCGCTGGCTCGGGTCGTAGGCAGAGATGCCGGTGGCGATGCGGTAGTCCCAACCGTGCAGGCCACACAGCAGGTTCTCGCCGTCAATGACCCCGTCGGCCAACAGCGCGCCACGGTGGAGGCACCGGCCGTACAGCACGCTGAAGCCATCACCGTTGCGGCAGATCACGAGCTCAACGCCATCCACCTGGGCGCCGACGGGCTGTCCGTGAGGGATCGCCGTCGCCTCGAGGAGGCGGTGGGGACGGACGCCGGTGGCCTCGAGGTTGGTGCGCATGGCGCCATTCTTCCAGAACCACCCCCGGACCCCGGTGCTCTCGGGGTACCGTCAGGCATGGCTCCTGCTGCTGTTGACCCCACCGCTGCCCAGCTCCACCTGCTCTGCGAGCACCTGCTGGCACCGCTCCGTCACGACCGTTGTGGTCGCATCGGGCTCTTCGCCGACCATCAGGCGATCTCGACCGGCGACCTCGGTGACGGCTCCTCGGTGGCCATCACCCGAGATGGCCTCGTGCTCGAGGGGAGCCACGCAGAGGTGCTGGCTCTGCAGGGCACCACCCTCGGGGACCTCGTCAAGGCCACGGGTCGCATGGGCGGCGCCAACCACGGGATCTACCACCTGACTTGGCCAGGTGACCTCTCGACGCCCATCGACCTCGACCCCGCGCAGCTCAGCGCCGCCCTTGGCTTCTACGGCCAGGTGGCTGACGCCATCGAGCAGCTCGGCCGCATCGAGGGGTACGAGGAGATCTCCGCCCCCGTGCTGTGGCCTGAGCACTTCGACCTCGCGAGCGTCGACCGGGCGATCAACATCGGCGGCTGCTTCGGCGACGCCAGCGAAGACGGGCCCTACCTGTACGTCGGCCCCCACGCCCCTCCCCCCATTGGGGCGGCAGAGGGCCGCTTCAACCGCAGCTACGGCGCCTGTGCATCGTGGGCCGACCTCGGTGACACCGCTCGGATCGTGGCCTTCTTCGATGATCGCTGCAACGCTGCTCGGGCGCTTGGGGCCTGAGCAGGGGCTCTGGCATGCGAGCAGGGCAGGAAGACCCAACGCCCGTGCCCGGGTAGATTGGAGCAACGTCGGAGCCGGCCCGACGTAGGAGCCGAGCGGAGGGCACCGTGGCATCAGAGGTCGAGATTGGAATCTTCAAGTCGGGGCGCAAAGCCTACGGCTTCGACGACATTGCGATCGTCCCTTCGAGGCGGACTCGTGACCCTGAGGACGTCGACATCTCGTGGCAGATCGACGCCTACAAGTTCGAGTTGCCACTGATGGCATCGGCCATGGACGGCGTCGTCTCGCCCGCCACCGCCATTGCGCTGGGCAAGCTGGGCGGCGTCGGCGTGCTGAACCTCGAAGGTCTGTGGACTCGCTACGAGGACCCCATGCCGCTGTTCGACGAGATCCAAGAGCTCGACGACGATAAGGCCACCGCCCGCATGCAGCAGATGTACGCCGAGCCGATCAAGCTCGAGTTGGTGGCCGAGCGCATCCGTCAGATCAAGGCCGAAGGTGTCGTCTCGTCGGCATCGGTCACCCCACAGCGGACCGCGTTCATGGCCCAGGCCATCAAAGATGCCGGGCTCGACCTGCTCGTGATCCAAGGCACCGTCGTCTCCGCTGAGCACGTGTCGAAGACGGTGGAGCCGCTCAACCTCAAGCGCTTCATCCGTGAGTTCGAGATCCCGACCATCGTCGGTGGCTGTGCCTCCTACCAAGCGGGCCTCCACCTGATGCGCACCGGCGCTGCGGGCGTGCTCGTGGGTGTGGGGCCAGGCAATGCCTGCACCACCCGAGGCGTGCTCGGCATCGGCGTGCCCCAGGCAACCGCCATTGCCGACGTTGCAGGCGCTCGGATGCGCCACCTCGACGAGACCGGCGTCTACTGCCACGTGATCGCCGATGGCGGGATGTCCAAGGGTGGCGACATCGCCAAGGCCATTGCGTGTGGCGCGGACGCAGTCATGATCGGTTCTCCGCTCACCTCGGCCTTCGAGGCACCTGCGCGCGGCTTCCACTGGGGCATGGCGACCTTCCACCCCACCTTGCCCCGCGGCGCCCGGGTGCGGACCCAGGTGCGTGGCTCGCTCGAGGAGATCCTGCTCGGCCCCGCACATGAGAACGACGGCCGGATGAACCTGATGGGTGCCCTTCGGACCTCGATGGCCACCTGCGGCTACGAGACCGTCAAGGAGTTCCAGAAGGCAGAGGTCATGGTTGCGCCCGCACTGCAGACCGAAGGCAAGCAGCTCCAGCGGTCCCAGGGCGTGGGGATGGGTCATTGACCGACGTCGTCCTCGTCGTTGACTACGGGGCGCAGTACGCGCAGCTGATCGCTCGACGAGTCCGCGAAGCTCGGGTGTACTCCGAGATCGTCCGCCACGACATCACCGCTGCCGAGGTGGCGGCGAAAGCGCCTAAGGGCATCATCTTGTCCGGCGGCCCGAGTTCGGTCTACGGCGAGGGCGCGCCACGGCTCGACCCGGGCATCACCGCCCTTGGGATCCCGATCCTCGGGATCTGCTACGGCGCCCAGCTCTTGGTGCACCAGCTGGGTGGCACGGTGGAGGCCACCGGCCGAGGTGGCTACGGCCGGGCCGAGCTCGAGGTGCCAACCTCGGTGGACCTGCTCGCCGACTTCCCCGAGCGGTCGGTGGTGTGGATGAGCCATGGTGACACCATCACCGGGCTCTTCGACGGGGCGGTGGCCTTGGCCTCGACCGACGACGCGCCCATCGCCGTCTTTGGAGACCCCGACGCCAAGATCTACGGCACCCAGTTCCATCCTGAGGTGGCGCACTCGGTCCACGGCCAGGACTTGCTCGAGCGGTTCTTGCACCACGTGTGCGACCTGGGAGGCACCTGGACCCACGCCTCGATCATCGAGACCCAGGTTGAGGCCATCAAGGCTCAGGTCGGCGCGGCCAAGGTGCTGTGCGCGCTGAGCGGTGGCGTGGACTCGGCGGTGGCCGCTGCCCTCGTGCACAAGGCCATCGGTGACCAGTTGACCTGCGTGTTCGTTGACACGGGTCTGATGCGCCAAGGTGAGGGGGACCAAGTCGACGCCACCTTCCGCAAGCAGTTCCAGGTCGACCTCATCCACGTCAAGGCCCAAGATCGCTTCTTCGACGCCTTGGCCGGGGTGACCGAGCCCGAGGCCAAGCGCAAGATCATCGGCGAGCTGTTCATCCGGATCTTCGAGGAGGTCGCCCGTGACCTCGGTGCCGGCTCGGGTGACGGTGGACCCAAGTTCTTGGTCCAAGGGACGCTGTACCCCGATGTGATCGAGTCCGGTTCGGGCCACGCCGCCAACATCAAGAGCCACCACAACGTGGGCGGGCTCCCCGAGGATCTCGACTTCGACCTGGTCGAGCCGCTGCGCCTGCTGTTCAAAGACGAGGTGCGGGCGGTGGGTGAAGAGCTCGGCCTTCCCGCCGAAATCGTCTGGCGCCAGCCCTTCCCGGGGCCGGGCCTTGGGGTCCGCATCATCGGTGAGGTCACCCGCGAGCGAGCGGAGATCTTGGCCGCCGCCGATGCGGTGGTGGTCGATGAGATCCGCCGGGCCGGGCTCTACCGACACCTCTGGCAGAGCTTCGCCGTGCTGCCCGCAGTGCGCACCGTTGGGGTCATGGGCGATGGGCGGACCTACGCGTACCCCATCATCATCCGGGCTGTCACCTCTGACGATGCGATGACCGCCGACTGGGCCAGGCTGCCCTACGACGTGATCGAGCGGATCTCGACGCGTCTGATCAACGAGGTGGACGGCGTCAACCGGGTGGCGCTCGACGTGACGTCGAAGCCCCCGGGCACCATCGAGTGGGAGTAGGCAGCTCCCTTCGCCGCAGCGCCACGACCCTGTTCGGCGTGCTCGTGGCGGCGGTGAGCCTCGCGGCGTGCTCCTCGAGCAGTGCTCCGAGTACCACGTCCAACTTCGCCCAGATCGGCGCGCTGGCTTCGGTGCAGTGCCATGGTTCGTCGTGCATCGCCGTGGGTGGGGCCGGCACCTTGGCTAGCTACCGCTTGGCGGTGGTGGTCTCCCGAGACGATGGTCAGCAGTGGCGACGCGTGGCACTTCCCCCAAGCCTGGCGGGCCCCGGCGAGTTCGGCGGGTTGAGCTGCCCGACCCCGCGCACCTGCATCGCCGTGGGCTACCGAGGCGTCGTGCCCAAGGTGAGGGCCGTGGTGGCTGAGTCCACAGACGCCGGGCGCCAGTGGCGGCGCATCACGGCCCCACCCCAGCTCAGTGAGCTCGTGGCAATTAGCTGCGCCGAGGTGGCGCGGTGCGAGGCGGTGGGCACGAGGAGCGACGCCGTCGCCTCCTCGGTGGTGGCCACCGAAGATGGCGGGATGCACTGGGTGGACCAGGTCGTCCCCAACGGCGCAGCGATCGACCGCATCGACTGCCCGAGCGTCGAGAGGTGCCTGGCGGTGGGAACAGCCACCTTCGCCACCACCGATGGCGGTGTGCACTGGGTCCTTGGACCAATGGTCACCACCGTGCCGAGCTTCGGCGGCGTCAGCTGCCCGAGCACCACCACCTGCACCAGCTCGACCTCGACCGGCACGGCCATCGAGGTGCTGGAGCTCCCGATCACCGGCGGGGCAGGCACCCTCGTCGACACCGTGCCCCTCGGGCCTGGTGCAGCGACGAGTGCTGGTGACCTGACGTGCTCGGGCTCGAGCTGCGTCGTGGTGGCCCAGCGCGCCCTCAACCAGGCGGTGGTCCTCGCTCCGGCCCAATCGAGCACAGCGGTCGTGGGCAACCAGGGTCGCTACCAAGTGCTGGCTGCACCCCACGGCATCTCGCTGTTGGCGGTGAGCTGTGGAGCTCGTACACGGTGCGTGGCGGTGGGTTCGAGCGCTGCACGGGCGCCGGTGGCCCTCGTGATCAACGTGGGCTCAGCCACCACCCTGCGGGGTCGCTTCACCAGCTGATGCCGGGCCCCGTTGGTTGGTGTCCTTGTAGATTGAGCAGCCGTGGTGGGCCGAACGGCGCCACCGTGTCGCTCGGAGCGCTCATGGTCTCTCGCCGAATCCTCGCCGCACTGCTCGCAGCGGTCTCTGTTCTCCTTGGCCTCGGGGGCGCGGCGGCCGCGGCCCCTGGAGCGCTCGTGGTGACCTCCAGCACCCTCGGGCCGACCGGCACGTTCTCAGACCTCAGCTGCTCGAGCATCGGGCACTGCGTGGCGGTGGGAACCGCGGGCAGCGCAGGGGTGGTGGCGACCTCGAGCGACGGTGGTAGCCACTGGAGGACGGCGGTCCCCGGGCTCGGACTGCGAGCGCTCCTCGGCGTGACCTGCCCCACCGCGGGCCTCTGCCTCGGGGTGGGTGAGCTCGCCCCGGGTTTCGGCACGGCGGAGATCGTGCGGTCCATCGATGGCGGGCAGAGCTGGAGCAGTGCGCCAACTCCGGCTGCGGCAGCGCTCGAGTCGGTGAGCTGCACGAACGCCACGAGCTGCGTTGCGGTGGGGAGTGCGGCTGCACCTGGTCTGGGGGTCACGAGTGCGGTGGTGCTCACCTCCGCCGACGCCGGCCAGAGTTGGTCCGAGGTGTCACCGCCGCCCGCCGCTGGTGCGCTGAACGCAGTGAGCTGTGGCGCCGATGGCACCTGCGTGGCTGCGGGCGTGACGCCATCGGGCACGGCGGCGGTGCTGCTCAGCTCCGCCACCTCGGGGACCACGTGGCAGCTCGCGAGCCTCACCGGGGTGATCGGGAACTTGGCTGGGATCAATGCGGTCAGCTGCACCTCCGCCACGACGTGCGTGGCGGTGGGTGAGGAGGGCGCTGCCCACCGCGCCCAAGGTGCGCTGCTCAGCAGTACAGATGGCGGGGTGAGCTGGGGAGCGCAGGAGGACCAGCGCTTCCTCAACCTCTCGGCGGTGGCGTGCGCGCCCTTGGCCACGACGTGCTCGATTGCCGGCTACGACCACGCCGGCTCGCCCGCGAGCGCGACGGTGAGCGTGACGGGGGTCACCACCACGCCGGTGGCGGTCCGGCCCATGACTGGCATCGACGCGCTGGCGTGCCCCACCGCCCAGCAGTGCGTCGTTGCGGGGGCGACCGGAGGCGGCTCAGATCTCCTCGGCGCCGCGGTGAGCACGAGCGGTGGTGCGACCTGGAGCCCAGGAGTGCTGCCCGCGACCGCTGGGCTGCCGGCATCGATGACGTGCATGGGGCAGACGTGCGTGGCACCGAGCGCCACCGGTGCCGATGGGTCGGTCGCCATCATGGTGAGCACGACGGGAGGTGCAGGTTGGACGGTCCGTGCCCTGACAGGCGTGAGGGCACTGGGTGCGTCCAGTTGCTCGAGCAGCACCCAGTGCCTCGTGGTGGCCCAGCGACCAGCAGGTCCCTCGGTGGTTGCGGTGACCACCACTGCCGGGCAGAGCTTCCAGATCGTCGGCGTCGTGGGCATCGAGCATCTCAACGCCATCAGCTGCGCTGGCCGGCGGTGCCTCGCCGGTGGCACCGCGACACCCACAGGGGCTGGGATCGACCGGTCGAGCAATGGCGGGTTGACGTGGCAGACGGCCTCGGCTCCACCGTTCCTCGTGCAGGTCACCGGGCTCAGCTGCACCCCTCTGCGGTGCCTGGCGGTCGGGCGGACCGCTGCGGGTGCGGTGGCCACTGCCACCTCGAGCGATGCCGGGAGCACCTGGACTGCCCTCGGGCTGCCATCGGGCGTGGTGGGCCTCAGCGCCCTCAGCTGCGTGGGCTCTGCCTGCATGGCCGCTGGCCAGGGCGCCGCTGGCCATGGGCTCCTGCTGCGGCTACCCCCAGGGGCACGCACCTGGGTGCGCCTCGGGGTGCCAGCGACCGTCGGACCGCTCGGAGCGGTGAGCTGCGCCACCTTGGCCTCGTGCACTGCGGTGGGGATGAGCACCGGTGGCGCCCCGCTCGTGCTGCGCACGAGCAACGCGGCGGTGGTCGGCATGGTCACCTCGGTGCCCCCTGGGGTGACCAGCCTCCGCGCCGCCTCGTGTGCAGCGGTGCGGTGTGTGCTCGGTGCTGGCACCACCACCGGAGGCGCAGCCACCCTCCTCGAGGACTGAGCCGTGTCTACTCGTCGCGCCAGCTGGCCCACAGGGCGGCGTAGGAGCCGCCGAGGGCGAGGAGTTCATCGTGGGTGCCGAACTCGGAGATCTTCCCGCGCTCGACGACCGCTACCCGGTCGGCATCGTGGGCGGTGTGGAGCCGGTGGGCGATGGCGACCACCGTGCGACCCTCCACCACGGCTGACAGCGACCGCTCCAAGTGGCGCGCTGCCCTCGGGTCGAGCAAGGAGGTGGCTTCGTCGAGCACCAAGGTGTGCGGATCAGCGAGGACGAGGCGGGCGAGCGACAGCTGCTGGGCTTGGGATGGCGAGAGCTGGAAGCCGGCGGTGCCGACCTCGGTGGCGAGGCCTTGCGGCAGCGCCAGGGCCCACTGCTGGGCATCGACCGCCTCGAGGGCGTCGAGCAGGGTGGCTTCGTCGGCACCGGGGCGGGCCAAGAGGAGGTTGTCGGCCAAGGTGCCGATGAAGATGTGGTGCTCTTGGGTCACGAGGGCCACGTGTCCCCGCAGGTCGTCGAGGGGCAGGTCCAGCAGAGGCACCCCGCCGACCTCCACCCGGCCGAGCCGAGGGCCGTCGATGCCAGCGAGGAGGCGGCCGAGCGTCGACTTGCCGGCCCCCGAAGGCCCCACGATGGCCACCCGCTCACCGGGGGTGAGCGCCAGGTCGACGTCGACCAGCACGTCGTGTCCGGGTCGGTAGCTGTAGTGGACGCCGTGGGCGGCGACGGCTTCATCGACGGGGACCTCGTCTCCCGGGCTGCGGTCGTCACCGACGAGCGCTACGCCGAAGAGCCGTGCCAAGGCCGAGGTGCCGATCTGCAGCTCATCGAGCCAGCTCAAGAGTCGGTCGAGAGGGTCGGAGAGCTGCTGGACGTACAGGGTCACCGAGGTGATCTGGCCGACGTTGGCGTGTCCTGAGAAGACCAAGAAGCCTCCGAGCAACAAGCTGAGCGCCGTTGGGATCGACAGGCCGGCGTCGACGAAGGGGAACCAGCAGCAGCGGAGGTAGAGGTTGCGGCGCTCCCAGTGGAAGGCATTGGCGAGGTCGCCGTGCAGCCGGCGGCGTTGGCGTGCGCCCAAGCCGAGGGCTTCGACGGTCCTGGCTCCGTCTGCGGTCTCAGAGAAGGTGCCCGACATCTGGGCGTAGCTGGCGCGCTCGTGGGCGTAGCTCGCCGGCGCCCGCTTGAGGTACCACCTCGTCCCGATGAACAGCAGCGGCACCCCGGTGAGGCAGACCAACCCCATCACGGGCAGGGTCAGAACCACGGCGGTGATGGTGACCCCGATGGTCACGAGCGCCACGAGCGACTCGGGCACGGCGAAGCGCACCGTGTAGGCCAGTGCGTCCATGTCGTTGGTGGTTCGCGCCAACAGGTCGCCGGTGCCGGCTCGCTCAACCACCGACAACGGCAGGTCGAGCAGCTTGGCCAAGAAGTTCTCCCGCAGCTCGGCGAACACCTCCTCGCCGAGCACGTAGCTGGCACGTCGGGTCAAGAAGGTGAAGGTGCTCTGGAGGACGAGCGCGATGGCCAAGATGGAAATGGCCGTGGTGATCGAGCTCCTCGAGAGGCGGCCGTCGCCGAGCTGGTTGACGAGGTCGCCCAAGATGAAGGGCCCCACGAGCCCGCAGACCGCAGCGACGGCTTGGGTGCTCACGATGGAGGCGAAGCCGCGCACGTGGCGCTTGATGTAGCCCAAGGCTTGGGCGCGTGTCTCGGTTGCCGAGGCGATGGGAAGGGGGGTCGCCACTAGCCCTCCCCCCGGAGCACCGTGCCGGCGTAGCGAGGCTCGGTGCTGAGCAGTGACCGGTGGGTGCCGGTGGCGACCAGGTCATCGCCGATGAAGTACGCCACCCGGTCGCAGTGGTCGAGCAGCAGCGGCGAGGAGGTCACCACCACCGTGGTCCGACCGAGCCGGGCGGCGCGGAGCTTGGCGGCGATGGCGGCCTCGGTGTGGGCGTCGACCGCCGAGGTGGGCTCGATGAGGATGAGGACCTCGTCGCCCTTGAGTAGGGCGCGGGCCAAGGTCAGCCGCTGCCGTTGCCCACCGGAGAACCCTCGTCCGCGCTCTTCGACAATCTCGTCGAGGCCGTCGGGGAGGCCCTCGATGACCTCGGTGGCTGCAGCCACCTCGAGGGCCTCACGCAACCTTTCATCGGTGGCGTCTTCAGACAGCTCGGTACGCAGCGGACCCGAGAAGAGCCTGGGTTCGGTCTCTGACACCACGATGCGTCGCCGGATCTCCTCGGTGGCCAACGCGGTCAACGACACCTCGCCGAAGGTGCCAGCGGGCGCAGCGAACCCCCCGAGCCGCTCCGCCACCGCCATGGTGGCATCGGGATCGGTGCCCACGAGGCCGATGCACTCGCCACCACCGACGACGAGGCCGGTGACGACGTCGGCCAGGTCCGCACCCACCGGTGGGGACTCGGCAGGCTCGGCGGGAGGTGTGGGGAGCGCGATCTCGAGGACCCTGATGACCTTGCCCGCACCCACCTGGGCTCGGGTGATCCTCTCGACGAACTCGGTGGCGGTGCGGATGGGGGTGACGAGGAAGACGGCGTAGCCGTAGAAGGCGACGAGCGCGCCGGCCGAGAGCTGGTGGGTGAGGGTCAGGTGCGCCCCCACGAAGGTGACGATCAAGATGAACACGGCTGGCAGCGCGATCTGCGCGGTGTCGAGCAGGGCTTGGGGGGTGGCCGCGGCGACTCCGGCTGCTCGCACCGCCTGGGAGCGGCTGCGGTAGCGGTCGAGGAACACCGCCTCGCCGCCGATCCCTCGCAAGATCCGCAGACCCGCCACGGTGTCGGCCCCGACGGCGGTCAGCTTGCCCGCCTGCTCGCGCACCGCCAACTGGCGGACCTGCATCGGTTTGATGAGCGGCGAAACCACCCCGACGAGGACCGGCACGCCGATGGCCACGATGAGGCCCAAGATCACCGAGGACTGGAACATGATGATCGCCACCACCAAGTAGGCGACGATGGAGCCGACGAAACGAGCAATCACGTCGTAGGCGCCACCAATGCGCATCGCATCAGAGGCCATGGTGTTGACCACATCTCCGGTGGGGATGGTCGCGGTGATCGGGACGGGGGCAGCACACAGGTGCTCGCCCAGCAGCTGGGCGGTCCGGAAGGCGGCCACGAGCCAGTTCGACACGGCGAACCGGTGCCGGATGACCCCTGAGGCCGCCATGATGACCGCGAGCGCCACCACCGCACCTGACCACAGCCAGAGCTGGTCGTGGACGTGGTGGAGCACCTCGGGAGGCACCTCGGTGTGGTCTCGTCGGACACGTCCGGTGGCGTCGGTGTAGCTCACCAGCGCGTTGACGCCCTGGCCAATGGCGGCGGGGGTCAGGGCCTGCGCCAGCATCCAGGTGATGCCGAAGATGAGCCCACCGCCGAGGGTGGACAGCTGCTGGCGCGCCAGCCACCACAGGTAGCGGGTCGGGGAGCGCAGGTCAGGGGTGCCTGGGTCAGCGAGGGGGAGTTGGCGCACAGCCGATCGACGCTAGACCAAATCTGAAGCCAGGGGAAGTGCCTGTGCACGCTGGAGTGAAGGCTTGGCCGTTCTGGCCCGTGGGGTCGGCGAGGAGCGAGGTCCCGCCAACTACGATGGTCATCCGTTCACCGCCACCAACGCGGTGCCGGGCCTCTCCTGTGACCAACCCCACCCCCGACGACCTCTTCGCCAGCCTGCGGACCCACGTAGGTGCCCGACGGGGGCCACTCGACCCCGACCAACTCGTCGAGGGGCTAACGGCGCCGCAGCGACGGGCGGTGGAGCACCGCGGTGGCCCGCTGCTCGTGGTCGCTGGTGCGGGTTCGGGCAAGACCCGAGTCCTCACGCGCCGGATCGCCCACCTGCTGGCCACCGGCGATGCCAAACCCCACGAGGTGCTGGCCATCACCTTCACCAACAAGGCCGCCAACGAGATGGTCGAGCGGCTGGTGGACCTGGTTGGCGACGAGGCACGCCGCATGTGGGTCATGACCTTCCACAAGGCGTTCTTCCGCATCCTCCAGCAAGAAGCACCTCGACTGGGCTACCGCCAACGGCTCACGCTGTACGACGACACCGACTCGCGGCGGCTCCTCCAAGAGATCTTGCGCGAGCGCGACCTCGACCCCAAGCGGATCACGCCTCGCATGGTGGCTGGCCGGATCTCCTTCGCCAAGGCCAACCTCGTGACCCCCGAGCTGTTCATGGGTGACCGCCAGGTCTTCCAAGGTCCCTTCCAAGACCAGATCGGCCAGGTGTACGCCGAGTACGAGCGACGGTTGCTGGCGGCTTCGGCGGTGGACTTCGATGACCTGTTGATGAAGCCAGTTGAACTCTTCGGCCGCTTCGACGAGGTCCGGGCCCACTACGCCGACCGCTTCCGGCACATCTTGGTCGACGAGTTCCAAGACACCAACCGAGCCCAGAACGAGCTCGTGCTGCGCCTCGGTGCGGTGCACCGCAACGTGTGCGTGGTGGGTGACTCCGACCAGTCGATCTACCGGTTCCGGGCAGCGGACATCCGCAACATCTTGGAGTTCGAGCAGACCTTCCCCGACGCCGAGGTGGTGGTGCTCGAGCAGAACTTCCGCTCCACCCAGACCATCTTGGACGCAGCGAACGCGGTCATCGCCAACAACGCCAGCCGGGTGGTCAAGCGACTCTTCACCGACGAGGGCCAGGGCGACAAGATCGTCGTCTACGGCGCCATGGATGAACGCGACGAGGCCAGCTGGATCGCGGCCGATGTGCTGCGGCACACCACCCGTGACGGGCTCAACTTCGACGACGTGGCCGTGTTCTACCGGACCAACGCCCAGTCGAGGGTGCTCGAAGAGGAGTTCAACCGAGCCAAGATCCCCCACAAGCTGGTGGGGGCCACCCGGTTCTACGACCGACGCGAAATCCGGGACCTGCTCAGCTACGTTCGGCTCATCGTCAACCCCGACGACGAGGTCTCGGCCCGGCGCATCATCAACGTGCCGCGTCGCGGCATTGGGGCGACCTCGGTGGCCAAGCTCGGGACCTACGCCGCATCCAACGGCGTGACCTTCGCCCATGCCATCGCCGAGGCCAAACAGGCCGGGCTGTCGGGCAAGGCGCTCGTGGGCTGTGGCGAGCTGGCCGAGATGCTCGAGGTGCTGCGAGGTGCGTTGGGTGAGCTTCGGCCCTCTGAGCTGTTGGCCGAGGTGCTCGTTCGCTCGGGCTTCGAAGACGAGCTGCTGGCAGAGCAGAGCGTCGACGCCGAGTCGCGGCTCGAGAACCTCCGTGAACTCGTGACCTCGGTGGCCCAGATGGAAGCTGATGGGGCGCTCGAGCGGATTGAGGACTTCTTGGAGTCCGCAGCGTTGACCTCGGCCCAAGACGACCTCGACGGCTCGGCCCGGGTCAGCTTGATGACGCTCCACGTCGCCAAGGGCCTCGAGTTCCCGGCGGTCTACCTCTCGGGGATGGAGGAGGGCACCTTCCCCCACTACGGCTCACGAGACGATGAGGACCGGCTCGAAGAGGAGCGTCGGCTGGCCTACGTCGGCATCACCCGGGCACGGCGGCACCTCACCTTGAGCCACGCCGAGCGCCGCTTCCGCTTCGGCGGTGATCGGACGCCGACGGTCCAGACCGAGTCCCCGAGTCGATTCCTGCTCGAGATCCCCGAGGAGCTGACCACCAAGCTGGGCACTGCCTCGATGCCAAGACCCCGGCGCTACGACCTCGACGATCCGATCTTCGAACGGCCCGACGATCGAGACGGCGGACGGGTCTTCGGCCAAGGCCGGCCCTCGACATCGCCGAGCTTCCACCGTCCCCCGGCTCCGGTCTCCAAGGCTGGTGCTGAACGCCTGGGGCTCCAAGCAGGTGATCGCGTCCTGCACGATCGATGGGGGGAGGGAGTCGTGCTGTCCACCCAAGGGTCGGGAGACTTGGCAGCGGCCAAGGTCCGCTTCGGGTCGGTGGGGGACAAGAACCTGCTGCTGTCGGTGGCGCCCTTGCGGCGTCTGTAGTTACTAGCGTGCTACCCGCACTGTTGTGAGAGGAGCCAGTGCAGATGCCAGGGGCCAAACACCGGAAGAGAACTGACGCCCGCTACGGGCTCCGCCGCGCCGCAGTGGGGGTGCTCGGGGTGCTCGTCGTCTTCGTGGCCATCGCGTCGTTCTCCTTGGGGGGCTACCTCGTGGACCCGGCGTATGGCTCGTCGATGTCGTCCAGGGCAGCAGAGTGGGCGAGAGAGCACGGGGCAGGCAGCCTCGTGACCGACGTCGAGAACTGGTGGTACCGCAGCCACCCACCCTCTGTGGGCGGCCGTCCAGGTGCCGGGCAGATCTCGGTGCCGACGAAGAAGTTGGTGGTGAACCCCCTCATCGGACTACCGCTGCCGCATCGGGTGATCTCCCCGGCGCAACCCCCGCTCCCAGGCGAGGGCGTGTGGCAGCCGGTTGGCCGCTCTGTCGAGGGGCAACCAGCAGTGCTCAAGGCCGTGGTCCGGGTTGACGCCGTCCACACCAGCTACACCGCCTCGATCGCCTGGATGGACACCAAGCTGCTGTCAGCGGCGTTGTACTCAGGCAGCTTCATCCCAGGGGGTGGGCCCTACACCCACACCGCACCGGTCAGCCCAGTGGCGGCAACGTCGCTCGTGGCGGCCTTCAACGCTGGCTTCCGGATGCAAGACGCCCAAGGTGGCTACTACACCGATGGCAAGACGGTGCTCCCCTTGCGTCCAGGAGCGGCGTCGTTCGTGATCTACAACGACGGGTCGACCGCCATTGGTGCGTGGGGGACCGAAGTGGCGATGACCCCGCGGGTGCAGTCAGTTCGGCAGAACCTCGACCTCATCGTCGACGGGGGCAAGCCAGTTCCCGGACTGGCGGTGAGCAACAACCTCAGCTGGGGCGCGACCATCAACGGCAACGTCTACGCGTGGCGCTCGGGGGTGGGCATCACGGCCAACGGCGCCTTGGTCTACGTCGGCGGCCCTGCCATGTCGATCAACACCTTGGCGGACGTGTTGATTCGAGCCGGTGCGGTGCGGGCCATGGAGCTCGACATCAACGAAGACTGGGTGCAGTACTCCACCTACACCTACCCTCCGGGCGGTGCGGCGAACGGTGCGAACGGGACGTCCCTCGACCCCAACATGGTGTCCTCGCCAAGCCGCTACTTCGCCACGTGGTTCAACCGGGACTTCTTCACCATGTCGGCCCGACGCCCGACCACCTCGGTGGTCACCACCCACTGACCACGCTGGTCACAACGGTGACGTGGCGACGTTGACGGCCACCGCCACCATGGTGAGGCCCACCACCACGTCGATCACCCTCCACGTCGAGGGCCGCCGCACGAGGGGAGCCGCCAGGCGGGCGCCGAAGCCCAGCCCCACGAACCACCCGACCGAGGCCGTGGCTGCTCCGAGGCCGAACCACCATCGCTGCGAGCCGAACTGGTTCGCGATGCTGCCGAGCAGCACCACGGTGTCGAGGTAGACGTGGGGGTTGAGCACGGTCATGGCCACCGTCGTGGTGGCGATCACCCGTGCGGACTGCCCCGGTGCGCTGGTGACCTCGAGGGCCCCGGGGTGCAGCGCACGCCGCAGGGATCCGAGGGCGAACAGGACGAGGTAGGCCACCCCGCCCCACCTGAGGACCTCGAGGAGCCATGGGGCGAGGCCGACGAGTCGGCCGATACCGGCGATTCCGACGCTGATGAGCACGAGGTCACCCAAGGCGCAGATGCCCACCGCGATCCCTACTCGCTCACCACCGAGTCCAAGTCGGAGCACGTAGGCGTTCTGGGCGCCAATGGCGACGATGAGGGAGAGCCCGGTGCACAGACCCGTCAGCGCGGCGTGCATGAGTGCTGGTTCGCTGCTCGGCGAGCCGTCAGCCGGGAAGCTTGCGCCACACGGCTTGTGGCAGCAGCTTGAAGATGGAGAACACGGGTCGCAGCACCCGAGGTGCGTAGACCACGAGGTCGGTGCCGGCCATGGCCTCGACCACGATCTTGGCCACGACCTCAGGGGTGGTCGACATCGGTGGCGGGGTGAGCCCCGTGGTCATCTTGGTTGCCACGAAGCCGGGTCGGACCACTTGGACCACCACGCCAGCGTCGCGGACCGACTCGGCGTACCCGAGGGCGAACCCATCGAGGCCGGCCTTGGTGGCACCGTAGGTGGCGTTGGCCCGCCGTACCCGTACCCCGGCGACCGACGAGAAGACCACGACTCTGCCGTAACCCTGGGCCACGAGTCGAGGACGGAGGGCCGCCAAGGCTGCCGCCGGCCAGGTCAAGTTGACCGTGATGGCTTCGGCGGTTGCGGCCGGGTCGTCGTCGAAGTCGCCTTGGCTGCCGAGCATGCCCACAGCGACGAGCACGAGGTCGACCTGACCACCTGCTGCCTCAACGCAGGCGGCGATGACCTCGCTCGCGCGCTCAGGAGCGGTTGCCTCGAGGTGCACGATCTGCACCGCTGCAGCCCCTGCGCCGAGCAGGGCAGCCTGCGCTCGTGCCAAGGCGTCCTCGTTGCGACCGGCGAGCACGATGCACTGGACTCGGTCCAAGGCCATGGCGTGGAGCACGGCCAAGGCGAGCTCGGAGGTCCCTCCGAGCACCACAATCCGCTGGGGCTGGCCGAAGGCATCTCTCATCTGGTTCCCTCCACGAGGTTGAGCCGGCGGGCGAGGTCTGAGGTCAAGACCCCGTTGGGGTCGACCTCTGCCTTGACCTTCCTGAAGCGATCGAGCTCGGGGTACATGACCTCGACGAGCTCGGGCCGGAGCCTGGCGTCCTTGGCGAGGTAGATCCGACCACCGGCCTCTGCCACGAGGTCATCGAGTCGGTCGAGCAAGCGAGGGAGCGACGGGGGGCCAATGGGCACGTCGATGGCGAGGGTCCACCCGGCCATGGGGAACGACAGCGGTCCGGGATCACCTGGGCCGAAGCGCTTGAGTACGGCCAAGAACCCGGGAATCTTGGCACCCGACAGGTGGTCGATGACCAGGCGAACGGTCTCGGCGGCGTGGTCGGGCACCACGAACTGGTACTGGAGGAACCCTCGGTTGCCGTAGAGCAGGTTCCAGTTGGCGACGCCATCGAGGGGGTGGAAGAACGAGGAGAGCCGCTGGAGCTCGCCCACCTTGTGCTTTGGGGCACGTCGGTAGAAGGCCTCGTTGAAGGCGGTGATCGAGGCCCGATTGAGGAGCCCTGAGGGAGCTTGGAAGGGCACTGCCAACTTGGCGGGCTTCGGCAGAGGGCCGACTGAACCGTCGGTGAGGCCGCTCGGCGCGTGGTCACCTCGGGTCAACACCGAGCGTCCGAGGCGTGCTCCGGGCGCCATGCAGTCCACCCACGCCACGGAGTAGCGGTAGCGGTCGTCGCCACCCACCATCTCTGCCATCAAGGCATCGAGGTCTTCGAAGCGGTCGGTGTCCACCGTCACGAGGCCTGAGGGGACCTCGAGCAGGGAGATGGTGGCCTCGAGGACCACGCCGGTGAGTCCCATGCCGCCAGCGGTGGCCCAGAACAGCTCGGGGTTCGACGTCGGCGAGACCGTCATGATCCCGGTCGGGGTTGCGAGCGTCATCGAGGTGACGTGCGAGCAGAAGCTGCCCTCACGATGGTGGTTCTTGCCGTGGATGTCTGCTGCGATGGCACCGCCGATGCTCACTTGGCGGGTGCCGGGGCTGACGGGGGTGAAGTACCCCTTGGGTAGCACCGAGGAGATCAAGGCATCCAGGCTGGCACCACCCCCGACGGTGATGCTTCCTCCTTCGCCGATGGGGCCGAGGTGGTTGAGGTGCACGAGGTCGAGGACGAGACCTCCCGCCACCTGGGCTGGGTCGCCGTAGCTACGGCCGAGTCCTCGAGCGATCACCCCACCGTGGATCTTCGGGTCACTGAGCCACGATGCCACTTCTGCGGCGGTGGTGGGTGCCACGACCTCAGCACGAACGCTCTGGGTCCGACCCCACCCGCTGAGCCGCCGAGGGATGGGCTCAGCCATAGAGCCCGACCACGAAGAGGCCGAGGAAGCTCAGTGCCAGCACCTGCAGCACACGGTCGTGGAAGACCAGCTCCTCGGGACTGCCGACCTCGCCTGCTCGCATCTTGACGAAGAGGTGCCCCATGCCGAGCGCAACGGGAACGGTCGTGAACTCGAGTAAGGGGTACACCGGGTGGGCGACGCCCTCGGGGTGGATCCTCGTGAAACTCCACCACCCGTAGGCCACGACCACGGCCAGCCCACAGCACGCCGCCAGGATGGTCAGGGTCCGCTCTTGGTAGTGCTCGAGGCTGGCTCGGTGGCTGCGGCCCCCCTCCCCGAGGCGACTGAGCTCGGACAGGCGCTTGCCGATGACGAGGAAGAGTGCCGATCCGGAGACCACCACGAGGAACCACTTCGACAGCGGCACCGAGGTGGCAACGCCTCCAGCGGCGGCTCGCAGGATGAAGCCGCTGGCGACGGCCACCAACTCGAGGTAGGCCACCCGCTTGAGCCCAGCGCTGTAGGCGGCGTTGATCGCGGCGTAGATCCCGAGCACGACCAAGAACCCCGCTGGGAGCACGATGGCTGCCAGGGCAACAGCTGCCACCGCCAGGACCACCGCAGCGAGGAGCCCAGCGCTGATCGACATCGCCCCCGACGCCATGGGGCGGTACCGCTTGGTCGGGTGCAGGCGGTCGGCCTCAACGTCGCTCGCATCGTTGACGAGGTAGGTGGCCGACGAGATCGCACAGAAGCACAGCGCCCCTGTGGTCGCCAGGACGGCAGTGTGGCCGTGGTGGAGCTCGCCTGCTGCGGCAGGAGCGCAGAAGCACAAGGCGTTCTTCACCCACTGCCGGGGGCGCATGGCGGCGAGCAAGGGAAGGCCTGGCACCGCTGGCGTTGGCGCTTGCGCCGGGGTGGTGTCAGGGCGGACCACCCTCATGACGCTGCGCTCCTCACGGGGTCTGACGCTACCAGCGCCACGTGAGAGCCCTCCGGATGAGGCCCGGTCTGGACCTGCGTACAATGACTCCGTGCTTGGTCTCAGATGCCTCAGCGCAGCCTCTTTCGGGCCTGCGCCGCTCGGTACCTGGGGCATCGGCATCGGCTCGGGGTCCAGCGGATCAACGTCCCGGTAGACCAACCAACCAGTCTTCGGTCGAGCGTGCGAGCGACCGGTTCCTGCGCAGTCGCGTAGGTCAAGTGAGCCGGCGCACCGGCGAGGAGGAAAGCGTGGACCTGTTCGAGTATCAGGGGAAGCAGTACTTCGCCCGCTTCGACATCCCGGTGTCCAAGGGTGGCGTCGCCGACACCGACGACGAGGCAGTGGCCCAGGCTGAGGCCGCTGGCTACCCAGTGGTCGTCAAGGCCCAGGTCAAAGTTGGCGGCCGTGGCAAGGCTGGTGGGGTCAAGTTGGCAGAGAATGCCGACGAGGTTCGCTTCCACGCCGGCAACATCTTGGGCCTCGACATCAAGGGGCACATCGTGCGCCGGCTGTGGATCGAGAACTCCTCGGACATCGCCAAGGAGTACTACGCCAGCTTCACGCTCGACCGCCCCAACAAGGTGCACCTCGGCATGCTCTCCAAGGAGGGTGGTGTCGAGATCGAAGAGGTTGCGGTCACCAACCCCGATGCGATCGCCCGGATTTCGATCGACCCCACGGTCGGTCTCGACCTCCAAACGGCGACGGACTGGGTCGAGCGGGCCGATCTCGACCTCGAGGCACGCGACCAAGCCGCTGCCCTGCTCGTCAAGCTCTACCGCTGCTACACCGAGGGCGACTGCGACCTCGCGGAGATCAACCCGCTCATCTTGACCACCGACGGTCGCGTGCACGCGCTCGACGCCAAGGTCACCTTGGATGACAACGCCAGCTTCCGCCACCCCGAGTGGGAAGCGTTCGCCTGGGGCGAGACCGAAGACCCTCGTGAGCAGATGGCCAAGGAGCGCGGTCTGAACTACATCGGCCTCGACGGCACGGTTGGCATCATCGCCAATGGCGCGGGGTTGGCGATGTCCACCCTCGACGTGGTCAACCAAGTCGGTGGCACCGCGGCGAACTTCTTGGACATCGGTGGTGGTGCCAATGCCGACGTGATGGCAGCTGCCCTCGAGGTCATCAACACTGACCCCAAGGTCAAGGCCATCTTCGTCAACATCTTCGGCGGGATCACCAAGGTTGACGACGTCGCCAACGGCGTCCTCGAGGCCCTCAAGCGGGTCGAGATTTCCTCACCGATCGTGCTCCGCCTCGACGGCACCAATGCCGCCGAAGGGCGCGCCATCCTCCAGCCGCACCTGTCCGACCGTCTGATCGCCGAGCCCACGATGCTCGACGCTGCTCGCCGGGCCGTGACGCTCGCCGGGAACTAGGAGCCACCATGAGCATCTTCGTTGATGAGAACACCAAGGTCATCGTCCAAGGACTGACCGGATCCCAGGGCCGGTTCCACGGCTTGCGCAACCGCGACTACGGCACCAAGGTGGTCGCCGGCACCTCCCCGACCAAGGCCGGGACCGACGTCGATGGCGTCCCGGTCTACGCCAACGTGAAGGAGGCCGTGGCTGCCACCGGCGCCACTGCTTCGTTCGTCGTCGTCCCGCCCCCAGGCGCTTGTGCGGCGATCTTGGAGGCAGCCGAGGCCGGCATTGAGTTCATCGTCTGCATCACCGAGGGCATCCCTGCGCAAGATGAGGCCCTCACCTACGCCCGGCTGGTCCACGAGTTCCCCGGCACCCGCCTGCTCGGCCCGAACTGCCCTGGCATCATCAGCCCTGGCAAGTGCAACATCGGCATCACCTCGGGTGACATCGCCTTGGCTGGTGGTCCGGTGGGCATCGTCTCTCGTTCTGGCACCCTGACCTACCAGGCGCTCTACGAGCTGTCGAGTCAGGGCATTGGGCAGACCACCTGCGTGGGCATCGGCGGTGACCCGGTTCCTGGCACCAACTTCATCGACTGCCTGGCGGCCTTCGAGGCCGACCCGGAGACCAAGGCGATCATGATGATCGGCGAGATCGGTGGTTCTGAAGAGGAGCGCGCCGCGGCCTTCATCGCCGACCACGTGACCAAGCCGGTCGTCTCCTACGTCGCTGGCGTCACCGCTCCTCCTGGCCGCAAGATGGGACACGCAGGAGCCATCATCTCGGGCTCCCAGGGTACGGCCCAGGCGAAGATGGACGCCCTGGCTGCTGCTGGGGTCACCATTGCGCTCAACCCCACCGAGGCGGGGAACGCGATGATCGAGATCGTCAAGGCGATGGGTCTGTAGACCTATGGCGATGACCTCCCGGCCACATGGTGTCCGACCGATGGCGGTGCGTCCCACCGCCATCGACGGGCTCATGGTGATCGACCTCAAGGAGGTCACCGACGACCGTGGCACGGTGCGGGAGTTCTTCCGGCAGTCCTCGTTCCTCGAGCACGGACTCCCCGACCTCGGACCATTCCTCCAGGTCAACCTCACCGAGTCGAGCTACGGGGCGATCCGTGGCCTGCACGGAGAGTCGATGTGGAAGCTGGTGGCCATCGCCTCGGGGTCAGCCTTCGGCGCCTACGTCGACGGCCGAACCGAGAGTGCGACCTTCGGCGTGGTGGTCACCGTGGAGCTGGAAGTGGGCACGCAGGTGCTCGTGCCGTCGGGGGTCTGCAACGCGTTCCAGACCACGAGCGAGGAAGGGTCGCAGTACCTCTACGGCTTCAACGCAGAGTGGGTGCCGGGCATGGCTGGTGTGGCCTACGGCCCCATGGACCCCCAGCTCGGGATCACCTGGCCGGTGCCGATCGATCCCATGGATCCCTCCCTGCTGTCGGAGAAGGACCGCACCGCACCTCCGTTCCCATTCCGGTGACCCACCCAATGCCTGGCGGGACCGTGGCGGTGCTGGTCTCAGGGCAAGGTTCGATCCTCGAGGCCATGGTGGCCGAAGGTGTGCCGGTCGCCCTCGTGCTGGCCGATCGTCCGTGCCGTGGGATCGAGTGGGCCAAGGGTGCAGGGCTCTCGGCGCACCTCGTCGACCGTGCGGACTTCGGCGGGTTCGGTCCAGACTTCGACCGGGACACCTTCACCACCCGCTGCACCGAGGTGCTCGAGCTCGAGGACCCAACCCTTGTGGCCATGGCCGGGTTCGGCACCATCTTCAGCCCCTCCATCTTCGAGCGCTTCGGTGGGAGGATGCTGAACACGCACCCGTCGCTCCTGCCGGCGTTCCCCGGTTGGCACGCGGTGCGCGATGCCCTCGAGGCCAAGGCCGTGGTGACGGGGTGCACCGTCCACCTCGCCACCGAGGTGATGGACGTCGGTCCGATCCTGTCCCAAGGCGAGGTCGTGATCGACCCTAGGTGGGGTGAGGCTGAACTGCACGAGGCCATCAAGACCATCGAGCGTTCGCTGTACCCTGCAACGATCAAGGCGCTCCTCGCCGACCACGGTCGACGAGAGGCGCCACGAGGAGAGAGAGGCGGTGCGACCTGATGCGTGCCCTGCTATCGGTCTACGACAAGACGGGCCTGGTCGAGTTCGCCCAGGGGCTCAGCGCACTCGGCGTCGAGCTCATCGCTTCGGGGAACACCTCGGCGGCACTCGCTGCTGCGGGCATTGCGCACCTCGACGTGGCCACCGTCACAGGCTCGCCCGAGATGCTGTCGGGTCGGGTCAAGACGCTCCACCCCAAGGTGCACGGCGGGATCCTGGCCGATCGCTCCAAGCCGGACCACCTCGCAGACCTCGAGGCCAACGACATCGCGCCGATTGACCTCGTGGTGTGCAACCTCTACCCGTTCCGCTCCGATCCCAGCGTCGAGTTGATCGACGTGGGAGGACCCACCATGGTCCGCGCAGCCGCGAAGAACTTCGCCCACGTTGCCATCGTGGTGGACCCAGCGGACTACCCCATCCTCCTCGCCGAGCTCGCTGACGCTGGTGCGGTGAGCGATGGCACCCGACGTCGCCTGGCTCGTGCTGCCTTCGCCCACACCGCGAGCTACGACGCGGCCATCGTGGCGTGGTTCGACCGTGAGGGTCCCGAAGAGGACCGGGCGCTCCCCCCGAGCCTCCACCTCTCCCTCGTACGCCACCAACTGGCCCGCTACGGCGAGAACCCCCACCAGCACGGCGCGCGGTACGGCATCGAGGGAGCGGCCAGCTTCTGGGATGGCGTCACCCAGCACGCCGGCACCGCACTGAGCTACCTCAACCTCTTCGACGCCGATGCGGCGTGGCGGCTGGTGCACGAGGTGGTCGAAGACCACAGCCAGCCAGCCGTCGCCATCATCAAGCACGCCAACCCCTGTGGGGTAGCCACGAGGGCGAGCGTGCTCGAAGCCTTCACTGAAGCTCTGGCGTGCGACCCGACCTCAGCCTTCGGCGGCATCATCGCCGTCTCTGGCCCCATCACCCTCGAGGTGGCCGAGGCCATCGCCGCTGGCCCCCAGGCCGACGTCATCATCGCGCCGAGCTACGGCCCAGGTGCTCTCGAGGCGCTCGTCGCTCGACGCAAGGCCACCCGGCTGCTCGAGGCACCCGCACCTGAACCCATCGATCTCCAGGTGCGCACGCTCGGGTCCATGGCCCTCGTCCAAGGACCTGATGCGTTCCTCGCTGCACCTTCGAGCTGGACCGTGGCGACGAGCCGTCCGCCCTCAGCGAGCGAGTGGGCGGACCTCACCTTGGCCTGGCGGGTCTGCGGACGGACCACCTCCAACGCCATCGTCATCGCCAAGGACGGTCGAGCCGTTGGCATCGGAGCCGGCCAGCAGTCCCGGGTGGTCTCCGCCGCCATCGCCGTGGACAAGGCAGGGGAGTTCGCCAAGGGCGCAGCTGCAGCCTCCGACGCCTTCTTCCCGTTCCCCGATGGCCTCGAGGCGCTCACCGCTGCTGGTGTCACCGCCGTGGTGCAGCCCGGTGGCTCCATTCGAGATGCTGAGGTCACCGCCGCCGCTGACGCGGCGGGGATTGCCATGGTGCTCACCGGCGAGCGCCACTTCCGCCACTAGCCCCAAGGAGCCACCATGGCAGCTGAACTGCTCGACGGCGAACGCCTCGCCGCCCGGATGAAGATGGAGTTGGCCGACCGAGCGCACCGCTTGGCGGCCATCGGCAGGACCGTCGGCCTAGGGACCATCCTCGTCGGCGACGATGGCCCCTCCGCCCGGTACGTCGAGATGAAGCACCAAGACTGCGAGGCGGTGGGAATCACCTCGTACCACGAGCACCTCCCGGCTGGTTCGAGCCAGGCGGAGGTCGAGGCAGTGGTCGAGGCCATGAACGAGAACCCGGCCATCCACTCGATCTTGGTTCAGCTGCCGCTGCCCAAGGGCATGGATGAAGAGCAGGTGTTGCTCAAGGTCCGCCCCGACAAAGACGTCGATGGGCTCCACCCGGTCAACCTCGGCAAGCTCGTCCTTGGGGCACCCGGACCGCTGCCGTGCACGCCCATGGGCATCGTCGAGTTGCTCGCTGCCCACGAGGTGCCTGTCGAGGGTGCCCACGTGGTCATCGTGGGCCGAGGGGTGACCATTGGCCGGCCGCTGTCGCTCTTGCTGACCTCGAAGCGACCAGGCTGCAACGCGGCGGTCACCGTGATCCACACCGGGGTCGATGACCTCGGGCGCTACACGCGCGACGCCGACGTGATCGTCGCTGCGGCAGGCCAAGCAGGGCTCATCACCCCTGATATGGTCCGTGCCGGAGCAGCAGTCGTCGGGGCTGGAACCAGCTGGGACGGCCGAAAGCTCTTGAGCGACGTCCACCCGGACGTGGCCGAGGTGGCGGGGTGGATCACCCCGAGGATTGGAGGGGTCGGACCCATGACGAGAGCGATGCTGCTGCGCAACGCAGTGCTGGCCGGGGAGCGTGCCCAGTGAGCACCCTCGACGACAAGGGCCGTGAGTACGACGAGCGCCCGTGGGGCAACTACCTCGTGCTCGACGACGACGCCGCTGACCACAAGGTCAAGCGCATCACCGTGGCACCAGGGAAGCGTCTGAGCTACCAGAGCCACGCCAAGCGCGCCGAGCACTGGTTCGTCGTCTCTGGCACCGCCAACGTGACCTTGGACGACGTCGACCACGAGGTGGTTGAGGGGCACTCGATCAACATCCCCCTTGGCACCAAGCACCGCGTGGAGAACGTTGGGGCCGATGAGCTCGTGTTCATCGAGGTGCAGTTCGGCACCTACTTCGGCGAGGACGACATCGTTCGCTACGAGGACGACTACGGACGAAGCTGAGTGGCGCGCATCGACCAGCTCTTGGCGCACGGGCAGACCTCGAGCTTTGAGTTCTTCCCACCGAAGTCAGAGGCCGAGCGAGCCACGCTGAGCGCAACGGTCGAAGCACTCGAGCCCCTCGAGCCCAGCTTCGTCTCGGTGACCTACCGAGGTGGACGAGAGTCGCGGCAACGCACCTACGACCTCGTGGTCGAGATGGCCGCGCGCGGTCGGCTGGTCCCTATGGCCCACCTGATCTGCGTGGCGCACACCACGGCTGAGTTGGTTGAGATCCTCGAGGCCTACGTCAACGCTGGGGTCGAGAACCTCATGGCGCTCGGTGGGGACCCGCCGACCCACGAGGGTGCCATCGTTGGCGAGTTGACCTACGCCAGCGAGCTGGTGGCGCTGGCTCGCGAGGTCGGTTCGTTCTCCATCGGTGTCGCCGCCCACCCCGAGGGCCACCCCCGATCGACCTCTCTCGCCCAAGACCGGCACTTCCTCGCCATGAAGTTGGACCACGCCGACTTCGCCGTGACCCAGTTCCTCTTCGAGGCCGACCGCTGGTCGAGCTTGGTGGCGGACCTCGCCGACCTCGGCGTGCACAAGCCGGTGCTGCCGGGCATCATGCCGGTCACCTCGCTGCGATCCGTGCCTCGCATGGCCCAGATGGGATCAGCGGTGCCTGAGGCGCTCGTGGCGAGGCTCGAGGCTGCCCACGCAAACGGTGGTGATGAGGCCGTGCGCCGGGCTGGCATTGACCACGCGGTTGAGCTGGGCGCCGAGCTGCTGGCACGGGGCGTGCCAGGGCTGCACTTCTACACCTTGAACCAGTCGACTGCGACTCGGGAGATCTACGACCGCCTGGGCTTGGCACCACGCTGAGTAGGCGGCGGGACCGTCCTCAGATTTCGACGACGGTGCGGTGAGGTCGTAGGCTGAGGGCATGGCTGAGAAGATCACGATGGGCGCCGATGGCGTCCTGCACGTACCCACCACCCCCATCATCCCCTTCATCGAAGGCGATGGCACCGGCGTCGACATCTGGCCGGCAGCCAAGCTGGTCCTCGATGCCGCCGCCAAGAAGCACGGCCACGAGGTGGCCTGGCTCGAGGTGCTGGCGGGCGAGAAGGCCTTCAACGAGACCGGGAACTGGCTCCCCGAGGAGACCGTCACTGCGTTCAGGGACCACCTGATTGGGATCAAGGGCCCCCTCACCACTCCCGTTGGTGGTGGCATCCGCTCGCTGAACGTGGCCCTGCGCCAGATCCTCGACCTCTACGTCTGCCTCCGTCCGGTGCGCTGGTTCACCGGTGTGCCCTCGCCGGTGCTGCACCCCGAGCTGGTCGACATGGTCATCTTCCGGGAGAACACCGAGGACGTCTACGCCGGCATGGAGGCCGAGGCGGGGACCGACAAGGTCGAGAAGCTCCGCACCTTCTTGCGCGAGGAGATGGGCTGGGACATCCGGGAGCACTCGGGCATCGGCATCAAGCCCATCTCGGAGATGGGTTCCAAGCGCCTCATCCGGGCTTCGATCAAGTACGCCCTCGAGCACGGCCGTGAGTCGGTCACCATGGTCCACAAGGGCAACATCCAGAAGTTCACCGAGGGTGCCTTCCGTCAGTGGGGCTACGACCTCGTGCGCGAGGAGTTCGCCGACGTTGCCGTTGGCTGGGACGACTGCGGCGGCAAGCCCGAGGGCAAGCTGCTCGTGAAGGACTCCATCGCCGACATCACCCTCCAGCAGGTGCTGACCCGCCCGTCGGAGTTCGACGTCATCGCCACCACCAACTTGAACGGCGACTACCTCTCCGACGCCTTGGCGGCCCAGGTGGGCGGCATCGGCATCGCCCCTGGCGGCAACATCAACTACGTCACCGGCCACGGCATCTTCGAAGCCACCCACGGCACTGCCCCGAAGTACGCCGGCCAGGACAAGGTCAACCCCGGCTCAGTCCTCCTCTCTGGGGTGATGATGTACGAGCACTTGGGTTGGACCGAGGCGGCCCAGGACATCGTCCGGGCCCTCGAGGCCACCATCGCCGACAAGATCGTGACCTACGACTTCGCCCGACTGATGGAGGGCGCTACCGAGGTCAAGTGCTCCGAGTTCGCCTCGGCCATCGTCGACCGCCTGTAACCACCCCACCCACCTCGAACTGCACTGCACTGAACTGAAGGGAACCACCATGCCCAACGCCCCCGTCCACGTCACCGTCACCGGCGCAGCTGGCCAGATCGGCTACCAGCTGCTGTTCCGTATCGCCTCGGGCCAGCTGCTCGGCGCCGACACCCCCGTCGTGCTGCGCCTGCTCGAAATCGAGCCGGCGATGAAGGCCCTCGAGGGCGTCGTCATGGAGCTCGACGACTGCGCCTTCCCGTTGCTCGCCGGCATCGAGGCCACCTCGGACCTCGACGTCGCCTTCACCAACACCTCCTGGGCGCTGCTCGTTGGCTCCATCCCCCGCAAGGCGGGCATGGAGCGCGGTGACCTCCTCAGCGTCAACGGTGGCATCTTCAAGCCCCAGGGCCAGGCCATCGCCAAGAACGCCGCCAGCGACGTGCGGGTGCTCGTGGTCGGCAACCCCTGCAACACCAACTGCCTCATCGCCCGGGAGAACGCCCCCGAGGTCCCTGCTGACCGCTGGTTCGCCATGACCCGCCTCGATGAGAACCGGGCCAAGACCCAGCTGGCCAAGAAGGCTGGCGTCTCGGTCGCCGACGTGGCCCAGTTGGCCATCTGGGGCAACCACTCAGCGACCCAGTTCCCCGACTTCTCCAACTCGACCATCGCGGGCAAGCCCACCACCGAGGTCATCACCGACACCGCCTGGCTCGAGGGTGACTTCATCACCACCGTGCAGAAGCGCGGCGCGGCCATCATCGAGGCCCGTGGGCTGTCGTCAGCCGCCTCGGCTGCCAACGCTGCCATCGATACCGTGGTCGGCCTGCGCACCAAGACCGCCCCTGGTGACTCCGTCTCGGTGGCCGTTGCCTCACGTGGTGAGTACGGCACCCCCGAGGGGCTGCAGTTCGGCTTCCCCATCGTCGCTGACGGCGAGGGTGGCTGGTCCGTCCTCGAGGGTCTGAGCCACGACGAGTTCGCCAAGGACCGCATCGCCAAGACCACCGAGGAGCTGGTGGGCGAGCGCGAGGACGTCCGGGGTCTCGGCCTCGTCTCCTAGGCCTAGAGCCGCAGCGCCGCTTCGGCGGCCAGCCAGAACAGCGCTTCACGTGACGAGCGGTCCTGCATCCAGCACCGCTCGTCCCACGTCTCACCTGCCAGCGAGTCGCCGGCGTAGAGCAACTGGGCGAAGCAGACCTGCCGGAACTGCGCCACGGCCATGAAGGCCGAGGCCTCCATGTCGACGGTCAGGCACCCCTCTGCCACCCGTCGGTCAACCCGTGCCCTCGTCTCTCGGAAGATGGCATCGGTGGTCCAGGTGCACCCGGTGAGGTAGTTGATACCTCGCTCGGTGAGCAGCGCTTCGAGCACGGCGACGCCGTGGGGGTCAGCGTCGACCCGACGGCTCGGGGCGAGGTAGTGGAAGCTGGTGCCCTCATCTCTGATGGCGGCGTTGACGATCACCGGGTGGCCGAGCACGAGGTCTTCCACGAGTGCCCCCGCACCGCCACAGGCCACGAAGTGGGTGGCCCCTAAGGCGATGACCTCTTCGACGAACCCTGCCGCCAGTGGCGCGCCCACGCCCGGGTGGAACACGGTGAGCGGTTGTCCAGAGAGCTCCAAGGTGTAGATCGGGTTGGCGCCGATCTCGGAGTGCAAGGTGGTGCGGTGCTCGAGCACGCCGTCTCGGTGGAGCTTGGTGACCACATCGTTGAAGAAGCAGGCCACGGCGCGTGGAGGGATCGCGCCAGGCTGGTGGATGGCGGATGGATCGATGATGCCTGGCGCTCCGAGATCGTCCTCGAGCAGCGGCAGCTCGCTCACGGCTCGACGGGCACCCGGCGAGCGACCGAGGCCAGCACGGTGCTCAGCCCGGCTAGATCCGCCACCGCACCTCGAACCTTGACCCGCCCCTGGGACAGCAGCGCTGCGGCGGTGGTTCGTCCCGAACGCAGGGCGGCGACGTCGGCTGGGTCGAGCTCGAGGATGAGGTCGACGTGCTCGGGCAGGTCATCGAGGACCTCTTGGTGCACCGACGTAGGGGTGATGGCGATCAGCTCGTGGCCGTCGAGGCCAGGTTGGACGATGCGGAGCGCGTCGCGTCCGGCCAGGATGGCGCTGATGCCCTCTCGCTCAGCATCGGTCAGCGACGCACCAGCGAGGTTGAACTCCGCCCGTGCATCGCGCTGGTGCACTAGGGCCTCAGTGCAGCGGCCTCGTCAGCCGAGCGCTTCTTGCGACCGGTGATCTTGCGACCCAGCCACGCCACGGGGTCGTAGTGGGCGTCGACCGCACGCTCCTTGAGGGGGATGATGGCGTTGTCGGTGATCTTGATGTGCTCAGGGCACACCTCGGTGCAGCACTTGGTGATGTTGCACAGCCCGAGGCCCATGCGCTCACGAACCAGCTCGCGGCGGTCGTTGGTGTCGAGCGGGTGCATCTCGAGCTCGGCGTAGCGGATGAAGAACCGGGGTCCGGCGTAGTGGGCCTTGTTGTCCTCGTGGTCACGGATGACGTGGCAGACGTTCTGGCACAAGAAGCACTCGATGCACTTGCGGAACTCCTGGCCGCGCTCGACATCGACCTGGGCCATGCGGTAGCCCCCTTCAGGGGCCGGTGGGGGGTTGAAGGCCGGGACCCGCTTGGCCATCTCGAAGTTGAAGCTCACGTCGGTGACGAGGTCCTTGATGATGGGGAAGGTCCGCATCGGCGTCACGGTCACCGGGCCAGCGGGCAGCTGGTCCATGCGGGTCATGCACATCAACCGAGGCATGCCGTTGATCTCAGCCGAGCACGAGCCGCACTTGCCCGCCTTGCAGTTCCAGCGACAGGCGAGGTCCGGAGCCTGGGTTGCCTGCAGCCGGTGGATGACGTCGAGGACGACTTCGCCCTCGTTGCCCTCGATGCGGTAGTCGACCAGCTGGCCGCCCTTGTCGTCGCCGCGCCAGATTCGCATGGTCACATCGGCCATTACTTCGTCTCCTCGAACAGGACCTTGAGGTCATCGGGCATCTGCAGCAGCGGCTCTGGAGAGATCTTGATCTCGCCGTGCATTCCTCCACCAGAGGGCTGGGAGAGCACGAGGTTGACCTTGCCGAACTCGGGATCGGGCTTGGGGAAGTCCTCTCGGGTGTGTCCGCCGCGGGACTCCTTGCGGTTGAGCGCACCCAAGGTGACGCTGCGAGAGACCGTCAGCATCGACGGGAGGTCGGTGGCGAGGTTCCATGCAGGGTTGTAGACCCGGCCGCCCTTCACCGCAACGTTGTCGGCTCGCTCGACCAACTTGTCGAGCTCGACCAGGGCCTCCTCGAGCTCGCTGCCGGTGCGGATGATGCCCACGTTGGACTGCATCATCTCCTGCAGGTCGCGCTGGATGTCGTACGGGTTCTCGCCCGTCTCACGGGTGAAGGGCTTGAGGGACTCCTGGACCACCGCTTCGAGCTCATCGTGGTCGATGGTCGGGGTGCCGGTGCGGCCCTCGACGTAGTCAGCGGCGCCCATGCCAGCTCGGCGTCCGAAGACCAACAGGTCCGACAGCGAGTTGCCGCCCAGACGGTTCGAACCGTGCATGCCACCAGCTACCTCGCCGGCAGCGAACAGGCCGGGGACGGTGGTGGCGGTGGTGTCGGCGTCGACCCGGACGCCACCCATGATGTAGTGGCAGGTCGGACCAACCTCCATGGCCGTGGCGGTGATGTCGACTCCGGCCAACTCCATGAACTGGTGGTACATCGACGGCAGGCGCCGACGGATGAACTCGGCACTGCGGCGGGAGGCGATGTCCAAGAAGACGCCGCCGTGGGGGCTGCCCCGACCGGCCTTGACCTCAGAGTTGATCGAACGGGCCACCTCGTCACGAGGCAGCAGCTCAGGAGGGCGACGGCCGGCGGTGTGGTCGTCGTACCACTTGTCGGCTTCCTCCTCGGACTCCGCCGTCTCGGCTCGGAACATGTCAGCGACGTAGTCGAACATGAACCGCTTGCCGTCGGAGTTGCGGAGCACGCCGCCGTCACCACGAACGCCCTCGGTGACCAAGATGCCGCGCACCGACAGCGGCCAAACCATGCCGGTCGGGTGGAACTGGACGCACTCCATGTCGATCAGGTCTGCGCCAGCCCACATGGCCATGGCGTGGCCGTCGCCGGTGCCCTCCCAGGAGTTCGAGGTGTACTTCCAAGACTTGCCCACGCCGCCCGAGGCCAGCACGACGGCCTTGGCGGTGAAGGAGATGAACTCACCGGTGGGGCGCCAGTAGCCAATGGCACCAGAGACGCGACCTTCTGCGTCTTGGAGCAGCTTGAGGATCTTGCACTCCATGAAGACGTCGATGTCCATCGACACCGCCTTCTGCTGGAGGGTACGGATCAGCTCGAGGCCGGTGCGGTCGCCCACGTGGGCGAGGCGGGCGGAGCGGTGGCCGCCGACGTCACGCTGGAGGATGCGTCCATCTTTGGTGCGGTCGAACAGCGCGCCCCAGCCTTCGAGCTCACGGACTCGGTCGGGAGACTCCTGGGCGTGGAGTTGCGCCATGCGCCAGTTGTTCAGCATCTTGCCTCCACGCATGGTGTCGCGGAAGTGGACCTGCCAGTTGTCCTCGCTGTAGACGTTGCCCATGGCAGCAGCGACGCCGCCTTCGGCCATCACGGTGTGCGCCTTGCCGAGCAAGGACTTGCAGATCAGGGCGACGTTCAGGCCGCGACCCTTCGCCTCAATGGCTGCCCGCAGGCCGGCTCCACCGGCCCCGATGATGATGACGTCGTAACTGTGGCTCTCGTAGTCGGCCATGGTGGTTCCTCTCCGCTTGTGCTCAGAAGATCTTGAAGTCGGTGATGGTGCCGCTGGCCACCAGGCGGACGTAGAGGTCCGTGAAGGCGACGAAGAACAAACTGCACCAGGCGAAGGTCATGTGCCGGGCGTTGAGCGGGGTCACGAACTTCCACAGCTTGTGGCGAATTGGGTGCTTCGAGAAGCTCCGAATCTGGCCACCGCAGAGGTGTCGACACGCGTGGCAGCTCAACGAGTAGATCCACAGCAAGGTGGCGTTGACGCAGAGCACCAAGCTGCCCACGCTCATCCCGAAGCCACCGGACTGGGTGACGTACTGGCCGTGGACCAGCTGGTGGTGCAGCGTCGGCCAGATGAAGCCTTGGACGGCGTCGATGGTGAGCAGCACGTTGAAGACGAGACCGGCGTAGAAGAAGTAGCGGTGGATGTTCTGGATGATGAGCGGGGCTCGGGTCTCACCGGTGTAGCCGGGGCGGGCATCTTGGACCGCACAAGCCACCGGAGCCCGCCAGAACGAGCGGTAGTAGGCCTTGCGGTAGTAGTAGCAGGTCATCCGGAAACCAAGGGGGAACACCAAGATGATCAGCGCAGGCGAGAGCCGCCACCAGTCGAAGACCGGCGAGCCGGTGTCACCAGCGGCCTTGCACGCATGGGCGAGGCACGGTGAGTAGAACGGCGAGATGATGTTGTGGGGGAGGTAGAAGAAGTTCGAGTCACCCCACACCGCTGCCCAGGTGGCGTACACCACGAAGGCCGAGAGGCCGAGCACGGTGACGAGCGGAAGCTTCCACCACTTGTCCTCGCGCAGCGTCTTGACGTCGGGACCACCGCGGGTTCCACCTAGGACAACCTCAGTGATCGATGCGTTGTCGACAGCCACTCGCCTCTCCTCTCCCGCGACGCCACAGCGTCGGCACGGCACAGCCGGTCATGTCCCAGCCATCCTAGAAGCCAATCCATCAGGGACGTCCACCCTCGGGCAGATCTCGATGTCGCCCGCCCGGTGGTCGCGCGTAGGGTGAAGCCATGACCAGCGCTGCAGAGCCCACCTCGAAGCCGACTCTCCCCGTCGAAGACCTCCCGAGCACCCTCGGTGCGTTGAGGGCGTCAGGCTGGGAGTCGACCTCGGTCGCCGACGAGCTGCGCCGCAACGCCACGGCGCTCATCGCACGAGGTGAGCCGATCGTGACCGGGGTTCTCGGCTTCGACCAGACGGTCATCCCCCAGCTCGAGAACGCCATACTTGCCGGGCACGACATCATCTTGCTCGGTGAGCGCGGGCAGGCCAAGACCCGGCTCATCAGAGCATTGGTGGACCTGCTCGACGAGTGGATCCCGGTGGTGGCGGGATCAGAGATCAACGACGACCCGTACCACCCAGTGTCCCGACACGCCAAGAACCTGGTGGCCGAGCTGGGGGATGAGACGCCGATCAGTTGGCTGCACCGCAGCGATCGCTACGGCGAGAAGTTGGCGACCCCTGACACCTCTATCGCTGACCTCATTGGCGAGGTCGACCCGATCAAGGTGGCAGAGGGGCGCTACCTCTCCGATGAGCTCACCGTCCACTACGGCCTCGTGCCGAGGGTCAACCGAGGCATCTTCGCCATCAACGAGTTGCCTGACTTGGCCGAGCGCATCCAGGTGGGTCTGCTCAACGTCCTCGAAGAGCGTGACATCCAAATCCGTGGCCACCGAATCCGGCTCCCCCTCGATCTGGTGCTGGTGGCGACCGCCAACCCCGAGGACTACACCAACCGTGGTCGAATCATCACCCCGCTCAAGGACCGCTTCGGCGCCCAGATTCGCACCCACTACCCCAGAGAGACCTCCCTTGAGGTGCAGATTCTGCGCCAGGAGGCTAAGGTTCCCCACGACCTCTACCAGGTCGTCGTCCCGGACTACCTCGAGGAGATCGTCGCCGAGTTCTCCCAGCTGGCCCGGCGCAGCGGCCTGCTCAACCAGCGCAGCGGTGTCTCGGTGCGGCTCACCATCGCCAACTACGAGTCGGTGATCGCCAACGCCGTGCGGCGCACCTTGCGCACTGGCGATCAGGTGGTGGTCCCGAGGATCTCGGACCTCGCCGCCATCGTGACCTCGACCCAAGGAAAGATCGAGATTGAAGCGATGGAGGAGGGGCGCGAGGAGGACCTCATCGCCCAGTTCGTCGCCGCATCGGTGCTCCAGGTCTTCCGTCGCCGAGTGGTGCTCGAGGAGTCCGCAGAGCTCCTCGACGCCTTCGAAGGTGGCGTCGTCGTGCACGCCGGTGATGACCTGCCCGCTGCGGCCTACCTCGAGGTCTTGGCCGAGCTCCCTGCGCTCGAGCCGCCGACTCGGGTCATCGCCGGCGAAGGCGCTGGCCCTGAGGAGATGGCGGCTGCCCTCGAGTTCTTGCTCGATGGGCTGCACCTCACCAAGCGGCTCAACAAAGATGCCTCGGGCCCACGGGCCCTCTACCGCCAGAAGAAGAGGTAAGTGGTGGGCGCGAACTACGACTACCGGAGTTGGGACGGGAGCCAGGAGTTCGCGGACCTCGACCCCGATGAACTGCTCAAGCTGCTCACCGACGACCTCTTGGCCGACGGCAACCTCGATGATGCGATCGAGCGGCTGCTGCGCAATGGCTTCGAGCTCGAGAACGGCGACAGGGTCGAGGGCATCAGAGACCTCCTCGAGCAGCTGCGGGACCGGCGAGCAGACCTCGAGTCGCTGGGGGACCCTGATGACCAGTTCGCCGAGTACACCGACCGCCTTCGTGACGTCGAGGCCCTCGAGCGAGCAGCCCTCGACGAGCTCCAAGCCGAAGCGGATGCATCGGGGGATGATCGGCGCTCAGAGGTCACCCGAGAAGTTGCTGCAGAGCGCCAGATGGCGATGGACCTCATGCCCGAGGACACCCCGAGCCGCATCCGGTCGATGACGAACTACGACTTCGTCTCGACCGAGGCGCGTGAAGCCTTCGAGGCATTGGTCAACGACCTGCGCAAGGAAGTGACCGACACCTACTTCCAAGGCGTCTCGGAAGCACTGGGTTCCATGGATGCCGAGGCCATGGCGCACCTACGAGATGCGATGGCGGCCCTCAACCAGATGCTCGAGCAGCGCGCCAACAACGAGGAGATCGACCCAAGCTTCGAGCAGTTCATGGAGCAGTTCGGCGACCTGTTCCCAGGGGCGGAGAACCTCGACGACTTGCTTGAGCAGCTGGCGGAACGGATGGCCGCCGCCCAGGCCATGTGGAACTCGATGTCCCCTGAGCAGCGCGCCCACCTGCAGTCGCTGATGCAGTCCGTCCTTGAGGACATGGACCTGGCCTGGCAGATGGATCGCCTCAACCGCAACCTCCAGCAAGCGTTCCCCGACAAGGGCTGGGGAAACCGCTTCCAGATGGGTGGTGGTGGACTGTCGATGAACGAAGCCACCGACGTGGCCTCGCAGTTGTCCCAACTCGAGCGGCTCGAGGACCTCCTGCGTGGTGCGTCGAACCCGGGGGCCTTGCGAGAGATCGACCTCGACCAAGTTCGTCGGAACCTCGGACCCGATGCTGCCGCCCACCTCGAGAAGCTCACCAACTTGACCAAGCAGCTCGAGGACGCAGGGCTCATCGCCAACCACGGCGGTCGCACCGAGCTCACCGCGCAAGGCGTGCGCAAGATGGGTCGCCAAGCGCTCTCTGACCTCTTCTCTCAGATGCGCACGAAGGACCTCGGTGGCCACGCCACCTCGTGGTCGGGATCAGGTCACGACCGCGAGGAGACCACCAAGGCCTACGAGTTCGGAGACCCGCTCAACCTGCACCTGTCGGAGACCGTGCACAACGCGGTGCGGCGTGGCGGAGATGGTGTGCCGGTGCGGCTGCTGCCCGAGGACTTCGCCGTCATCGAGACCGAGGCCTTGGCTCGCTCTGCCACGGTGCTGTGCGTCGACCTCTCGATGTCGATGCCAATGCGAGACAACTTCGTTCCGGCCAAGAAGCTGGTCATGGCCCTGCAGACCCTCATCGCCATGAAGTTCCCTCGGGACTACCTCGGCATCGTGGGCTTCAGCGAAGTCGCCCATGAGATCAAGCCAGAGCAGGTGCCCACGGCGATGTGGGACTACGTCTACGGGACCAACCTCCAGCACGCGCTGATGTTGGCGCGCAAGATGCTGGCAGGGGAGCACGGCACCAAGCAGATCATCGTGGTGACGGACGGTGAGCCCACCGCGCACATCAACCCACGATCTGGGTACCCCGAGTTCAACTACCCGCCCGTGCCTGAGACGCTGCAGCTGACCATGGCTGAAGTGGTGCGCTGCACGAGGGCCAAGATCACCATCAACACCTTCGCCCTCGACCTCGAACGCACCCAGTACCCCTTCGTCGAGCAGATTGCCCGAGTCAACGGCGGCCGGACCTTCTACACCACCAAGGATGCCATCGGCGGCTACGTCTTGGTGGACTTCTTGAAGCAACGTCGGGTGATGCGGCCTGCCGGCTGAACGGGTGCAGAACGGTCGTTTCCCTAGATTCCACTTGCCTTTCTCTCCATTCTCAGCGAAGATGACACCCGTGTAGTTACACCGGTGGCACATCGGTAGTGGGAGGGGAGAGCCCAAATGGACGTGCAAGGAATGTTGAGTGGCAAGCAGGAGCAGGGCTGGCAGAGCCAGGCGAACTGCATGGGCGTCGACCCGGACCTGTTCTTCCCCGAACGCGGGGCGTCGACTCGAGAGGCCAAGGAGGTCTGCCGCGGTTGCGTGGTGCAGGCCGACTGCCTCGAGTACGCCCTCGACAATGGCGAGAAGTTCGGGATCTGGGGTGGCATGAGCGAGCGTGAGCGTCGCCGGCTCCGCCGTGCCCGGGCGCTCGAGCGTCGGGCGATCGCTGCGGCAGCTTCCTAGCTCGCCAGCGCCAGCCTGGCTTCGATCGTCGCTGACTCACTGAGACCGAGTTCGGCCCATCGCTGCGAGGGGACCTGCGACAAGACCCCATGGGGGAGCAGTCCCACCAACTCGGCGCCTACTGCCCTCGCACCCTGCGGGAGTGCTGCTTGAGCCTCGTCGTAGAGGTGGTCGAGCCGAAGTTCAAACGGTGAGGTCACGTTGCAGCTGAGCTGCAGCGGTGCGGGTCGTGAGTGCCCGCTGCGCCCGAGCTCGAGGGCGAGCGTTCGCAGCCCGGGACGTCGCATCGACGCGGCGGTGCTGAGCAGCTCGAACCGGGTGGTCCCCTCGACCCAGATGTTCCACGCCACGAGGACGTCTCGGGCTCCCACGCAGGCGATGCCTGCTCGCTCTCGTGGTGCACGCGCCAATGCGTCAGGTCGCTGACCACCCGAGAGCCGACGCCGAAGCTCGGGGAGGCTCAGCAGGTCGTCGCCGTAGAGCGCGCAGTGCAAGCCGTGCTCGGTGGCCCAGGCGACGAAGGCTCCTCGTGCCGCGATGGCTTCGTCGAGTTCGACGGCGTGCTCGTTGGTGCGACCGAGGTGCAGTGGCACGAACGGGACGACGTCGACGACCCCAACCCGAGGGTGAACCCCCTCATGCTGGCTGAGGTCGAGGACCTCCATCGCGTGCGCGGCCAAGGCGAAGCTGGCGTCGAGCACCGCCTCGTTCTCGCCACCGAGGGTGAAGACGCTCCGGTGGTGGTCAGGATCAGTGTGCACATCGAGCAGCGGTGCTCCGCACGACCTCGCCAGCTGACTGAGGAGTTCAGCGTCGCGTCCTTCGCTCACGTTGATGACGCATTCGAGCATGGACGTGTTCTAGCCCAGACGCGCCACGAGCGCAGGGCGCCTGGCCTTCGCCAAGGGCTCCTGCGCTCGTGGTGCTCCCCCGCCGTGCGCCATGAGGCGCCCCAGCGGTCACCTGGTGGTGACGGCCAAGCTCGCCCCCCGACGAGCCCTGAGCAGCCGGCGCCGCTCACGCTCCGAGCAGCCCCCCCACACGCCGTGCTCGATCTGGTTGGTCAGCGCGTACTCCAAGCACTGACTCGCCACCGGGCATCCTGCGCAGATCTTCCGTGCTCGCAGCACGCCCACGCCGTCGCTCGGGAAGAACGTCTCCGGGTCGACCTCTCGGCACTTTCCCTTGCCCATCCATTCCGTGTCCACCGTGGACCCCCTTTCGTTGATGTCAGTGTGCCAGCGGCCAAAAACGAGACCAGTAGAGAACCTTGAGAGTCTGTGGCCCACCTGAGGGGGATCGGGAATTGGTGCATCTCAAGTGTGGAATAGGAGCGACTCTCCGAGCCCGGTGACCGAGCCGGTACCATGGACCTCCGGCAGTGGACCAGGAGGCCAACGTGGTGGATGCACCGATCGACGCGACAGTTCCAGCAGAAGAGGTCATCGAGCCGGTGGGCCACGTCCGTGTCGTCTACCTCGGCCCGGTCGCTCCGCACTGGGACATCCAGTCCGACTTCGGCGACCCGGCGTTGATCGACGCATTCCGAGACCGCGTCAATGCTCGCCTCGTGCTGCTGCCGCCGCACGATCCGCAGTTCCGTCGCAACCGCGAGCGCGTGGTGCGAGACGCCGAGCGCGAGAACCTCACCTTGGAATGGGACCTCGGCTTCGAGGAGCCCGAGGCTCCCGCCGTTCCCCAGGAGGCTTAGGCCCCGTCAATCGCGAGGCGCTCGAGCCAGAGCCCGGGTGCGTCGAGCTCAGAAGGCGTGGGGAGGTTCGCCCCGTCTGCGACCAGTTGTGCCAACCCTTCGTCGCCAGCTCGCTCGACCACTCCGGCGATGAACCGTGCTCCTCGGTCGATCTGCGCTTTGGAGCGATCGATGCCGAACAGCGCAGCGGCGGCCTGCTCGCCTCTGGATTCGGTCGTCCTCGCCCGGTACCAGGCCTCGGCCAAGGTTGAGTTCGGGCCGAGGACCCGAGCCAGCACCTGGCCAGCGAGGTGGTCGATGTAGCCCTCAACGGCGGCCACCGCTGCGCTGAGCTGGGCTGAGGTGACCCCCGGGCCAGTCGGCCCGAGTTGGTCGGCCAGTGCCTCGGGGTTGGTGAGCAGCTGCTGCATTGCGGCGGGGTCGCCCCCTTGGAGGAGTTGCTCCAAGATGCCGTCTTGGGCCGCTGCCGCCTCTTTGGCAGCATCATCGAGCAAGGCCCGCAACCTCGTGGCGATGCCCTCATGGCCGTAGGTGCGATCTGCCACGAGCTCGTGGACCACAGCCAGCATCCGGACCTGATCTACATCGAGGGACCAGTCTTCAGCGAAGGCGTGGAAGTTCTTCGGCACGAACACCAAGGTGCCTGCGTGGCTGAGCGGAATGGGCAGCACGTAGGCGAACAGGGCCGAGCGAGCGAGGTGCCCCGCCGCAGAGCCGAACTGCAGGCCCACGAAGATCGGCCCCATCATGGTGGCGAACTGGGTGAGGAACTGCTCCATGGTGGCGTCGAGCCCCTCGATCCCTTCGGTGCTCGGTCGCGATGGTTGGCGCACCACCTGCTCCAGCCTCGGTGCCCAACCTTCGAGCACCCTGAGCGCGTAGGCGCCGCGCCCGAGCACCTCGACCGAGGCCCCAGGGGCGACTTGGGCTGACCCCGACAAGGCCTCGAGGTGGAGGTTGGCGACGGGGAGCAGCTCCTCGAGCCGGATGCGCTCAGTGGGGTCGGGGTGGTCGTCGGTGTTGTTCTCGGTGGCCACGCCGTGGGCGAGGGCCTTGGCCGACTCGAGCCACATCTGGGGACCCCCACTGCCACCCAGCACCTTCAGCAGGTCACCGAGCAGGCCGGGCATCTGACCATCGTCGCCGAGGGGGAAGTCCATGGACATGGCTTCAGCCTAGGGTCCGGGGTTGACCGTGGTCACCGACAAGGTAACCGACACCGTCTCGAGGGCACCGTGGCGCCAGAAGCGGACCACCACGATGGCGCCGGGCCGGTGCGCCTCGATGGCTCGACGCAGCCCCACCGGGGTGCCGACCTCGACGCCGTCGACGGTGTCGATCACGTCGCCAACCTCAAAGGAGCGAGCCGCCGGAGATGCCGGTAGGACCTCCCTGACCGTGGGGCCGTGCTCGGGGGCCGCAACGGTGCGCTCCTCGCACACCACCCCGAGCCACGCTTCGTGCTCGATCCGGCGGGGTTCGGGGGCAGTGCCCTTGGGCGGGTTGGCGAAGAGCAGGAGGACGCCGATGCAGACGAACAGCATCGCCACCGCCGTGATGGCTCCCCGACGAGCTGCTTCGGCGGGAGTGACGGGAGGCCTACCTGCCGGGGTGAGCGAGCGCATGACCCGACCCAACTCGGCGGGGTGAATCCACTTACGACGTTCGGGGGAGGGGAAGGTTGGGTCGTCGCTGCTTGCGCCTCGGGCATCCGAGGCGTCAGGCTCCTGCTCGTCGTCTTCGTCGAACGCGGCGTCCTCAGGCAAGGCCTCCCATGGTAGGTGGCGGCTTGCTCCAACGGCGGTCGGCCACAGAGGTCCTAGCATGACGCCGTGGCTCGCGAACTCGCCATTGACCTCGGGACCTCTTCTACCCAGGTCTACGTCCGCGGCCAAGGGCTGGTCCTCGACGAGCCGTCGGTGGTCGCGCTCGACGGCCGCACCCAGACGGTGCTCGCGATTGGCCGTGAGGCAACCGAGCTCATCGGCCGGACGACGCGGCCGATTCGGGCGGTGCACCCCATCTTCCAAGGAGCGGTGGCCGACTTCGAGATCACCTCTCGCATGCTGCGCTACCTCATCCGCCGAGTGGGGGGCTCGAGGTTCCAGCGCCCCAAGGTGGTGCTGAGCGTGCCCGCCTCGGCCACCCCCATTGAGCGACGAGCCCTGCTCAAGGCGGCGAGTGAAGCAGGAGCATCCTCGGTGCGCCTCCTCGAGGCCCCGATGGCTGCCGCCATGGAACTGGGTCTGCCCTTCGGTGATCCCGTGGGGACCATGGTGTGCGACCTCGGTGGTGGCAAGTCGGAGATCGCCGTGCTCTCCTTGGGTGGGATCGTGGCTCTCCGTTCGCTTCGGATTGGCGGCGGAGACCTCGACGATGCCATCGCCAGTTCGATCCGAAACCACTACGGCGTGGTGATCTCATCCGAGACCGCCGCTGCGGTCAAGGTGGCGGTGGGGTCGGTCGCGCCGTTCGCGGGTGAGCGGGCCCTCGAGATCAACGGCAGGGCGGTGGCAACCGGTGAGCCTCGAGCGGTGGTCATCACTCCCGAGGAAGTCCGCCTAGCCGTGGAAGACGTCGTCAGCCAAATCTTGGCGGTCACCGTGCAGTGCCTGGCAGAGTCACCGCCCGAACTCAGCCAGGACATCATCTTCCACGGCATCCACCTCCACGGCGGAGGCGCCCAGCTCCGGGGGTTCGACCAGCGGCTTCGTGAGGCGACGGAGGTGCCGGTGCACCTCCACGAGCATCCAGCTCAGGTGGTGATCGGGGGGACCGGTCGCTGCATGGGTGCCTTGGACCGCTACGACCAGCTCTTCAGTCGCGCCGGGAGCTAGCTGCTCCGCTCGAGGAGCTCCACTGCCTGACGCACCTGCCAGTCGTGGTCAGCCCGGCACTGCTCCAAGGCGGCATCGACCCCAGGGCCGTCGAAGGCGGCCAGCGCCACTACCACTCGACGTCGTACCTGGGGCTTGTCGCCAAGCCGGTCGAGGATGGCATCGAGGCCAGCGGGGTCGCCGATGGCCCCGAGTGCTGCGACGGCTGCCTCGCGGCAGCGGCTGTCGTCGTGGTTGGCGCTGAGCGCGCACAGCGGCCCCACGGCGTCCCGGGCTCGACGTTCACCCAAGGTCCAGCACGCCGCATCGACGACCAACGGGTCCTCGTCGCCGAGTCGGGCGAGCACCGCGGTGAGCAAGGTCGAGCGGGTGCCCCTGCCCCGGGCGGTCGCCGCGAGTTCGAGTGCTCTTCGGCGCACGACGGGGGCCGGATCCTCCAATGCCGAGACCAAGACCTCGGTGGTCAAGGTGCCGAGCCGTGCAGCCGCCCCGAGCGCGGCCACCCGAACCTTGGGGTCCGGGTCGGTCCGGCGGGCATCGACCAGCGTCCCATCAGCGGTGAAGCCGCCGACGATGACCTGGTCTCGCCGTCGGGTCGCTGCTCGGGCGCGACGTGGGGTCACGCGGTGGTCGTCGCTCACAGGCACCACCTCAGTATCGCCGAGAAGACCAAAATGCCCGTCGAAGAGCCGTCGTGCACGGGGCCTCGGGTCCTAGGCTGTCGCCATGACCGACGACCGCACCTCGATCTCGTCGTCCCGGCTGAGCCCGGCCGACGTCGTCCGCCACTCCTTCGGCATCGTGCGGCGGGGGTTCGACCCAGCCGAGGTGCGATCCTTCCTCGAGCTCGTCGCCCGTGAGCTCAACGGCGTCGAGGCGCGCGAGGTAGAGCTGCGTCGCCAGATCGCCGAGGCAGAGGAGCGTGCCAAGCACCCCGTGCTCGACGAAGCCACCTTGTCCGCCGCGCTCGGTCAGTCCAGTGCCCAGGTCCTGCGAAATGCCCACGAGGAGGCGGCACGGATCGTCGCTCGTGCAGAGCAGTCCGCTGCGCAGATGCTGCGGCTGGCCCAAGAGCAGGCCACCGAGCTCGAGGTGGCGACCGAGACCTCGATTGGGCAACGGATCGCCGACGTGGAGCTGCAGGCCACCGCACTCGAGCACGAGTCTCGGTCCCGGGCCGAGGCCATGCTCCACGCGGCGCGTGGTGATGGAGAGACGCTGGTGGCCCACGCTCGTGAGCAGGGTCGCACCATGGTCGAGCAAGCCCAAGAGCAGCGCCGTCGGGTGCTGGCCGACATGGACCAGCGTCGGCGCCGAATGCTGGTGCAGATCGAGCAGCTGCGTGCGGCGCGTGACGAGCTGGGGGCAGCGGTGATCGGCGTGCGCGACAGCGTCGATCGGATCACCGCCGAGCTGGCCCGCTCCGACGAGGACGCGAAGATCGCTGCTGCCGAGGTCGCACGGCGCCACCCGATGCAAGTTGAGCCGACGACGGCCGAACCACCCGCAGATGCCGCCGAGCCGCTGCTTGGAGAGGACAAGAGCGTCGACGAGTTGTTCGCCAAGATCCGAGCCGCTGCTGACGAACCCGCCACCGAGCCCTCGGCTCCGCTCCTGACCGGCGATGCTGCGCTGCTCGCTGCCCGAGACGCCGCCATTGAGCCATCGGTGAGCGCGCTGAGCCGAAAGCTCAAGCGGACCCTGCAAGACGACCAGAACCGCGTGCTCGAAGCGCTGCGGGGCGAAGGTGCGAGCGAGGTCCTCGGGGACGAGCGCGCGCAGCAGGAGCTGTACCTCAACGCTGCCGAACCGATCTTGGCCGACGCTGCTGCAGCTGGGGTTCGCTTCGCCGACCCCGATGCCAGTGCGATGGTCTCGAAGGAGATCCTCGAGGGTCAAGCCGAGCAGCTGGCTGCAACGGTGGTGACCCTGCTGCGTCGACACCTTGATGCGTTCGGCGCTGAGCTGAGCCCCGAGGCAGTTGGCGCAGCCTTCAAGGAGTGGCGAGGCCAGCGGGTCGAGCGCTTGGTGGGCGATGCGGTGCTCTCCAGCTTCAACACCGGCGTACTCGCCGGGGTCCACGCCGGCGGCGTCAGCGGTGTGCGATGGATCGTCGGCGGCGACGGTCCGGCGTGCGTCGACTGCGCCGACAACGCCCTGGCTGGTCCGCTCCGAGCAGGCGAGGAGTTCCCCACGGGGCATCGCTACCCGCCGGTGCACCCTGGGTGCCGCTGCCTCGTCGCGCCGACGAGTTGACCCTACGTGGGGCCTAGGCTCGGCACGTGACCGACACAGCACCACCTGACCCATCCTTGGCCCCGCGCCGTCGCCGGCGAAGGATCCTGCTCATCAGCGCGGTGGTCCTGCTCGTCATCCTCTTCGGCTCACTGAAGACCCTGGCCTCGGTGTGGACCGACCAGATGTGGTTCTCCTCGGTGCAGCTGTCCTCGGTGTGGGCTGAGATGTTCCGCATCAAAGTTGGGCTCTTCGTGAGCTTCGCCGCCGTCTTCTTCCTCGGGGTCTTCGTCAACCTCTACCTGTGCGACTCCATTGGGCGCAAGGAGCAGACCCTCGAGGCCGACGACGAGTTCGTACGGCGCTTCCAAGAGCTCATCCATCCGATCTCGACCCGGGTGTACCTCGCCCTCGCGTTGCTGTGCTCGCTCATCGCCGGCGCGACGGCGGTGCCGCAGTGGCGGAACTGGATCTTGCTGTCGAACTCGGTGACCGTTGGCGCCACCGACCCACAGTTCCACAAAGACCTCAGCTTCTACCTGTTCAAGCTGCCCTTCTACAGCTTCGTGGTGAACTGGTTCGTCGTCTCACTCGTGGCCGTGTTGGCCCTCACGGGAATCTTCCACTACCTCAACGGCGGCATCCGCCTCCAGCGAGTTGGCGATCGGGTGAGCGGTCGGGTCAAGGTGCACCTCTCGGTGCTCCTGGCGTTGATCGCCATCGGCAAGGCCGTGGCGTACTACCTCCAGCCCTACGCACTCACCACCGCCCAGAATGGCCCCGTCGAGGGCGCCACCTACACCGACGTCCACGCTCGGATTCCAGCGATCCACCTCTTGTTGCTGGTGTCGATCGCTGCGGCTGGCATCCTCCTCGTCAACATCAGGCGCAAAGGCTGGGCGCTGCCAGTGCTGGCTGGTGGACTGTGGGCGCTCGTGGCGGTGGTGGTCGGCGTGATCTACCCAACTGCCCTGCAGGCGCTCAAGGTGACCCCGGACCAGTCGACCTTGGAGAAGCCCTACATCCAGCGCAACATCGAGGCCACCCGCGCCGCGTATGGCTTGGGGGATGTCCAGACCCTCACCTACGCCGGCACCTCTGCCACGACCGCTGACAGCCTGACCGAGGCCGAGCCCAGCCTCGTCAATGCTCGACTTTGGGATCCCGACGCATCGATCAGCTTGGCGAGCTTCCAAGCGCTCCAGGCGATTCGGTCGTACTACGCCTTCCAGTCCACCTCGATTGACCGCTACGTGGTCAACGGCAAGGTGGTGCCGGTGGTGGTAGGGGTTCGCTCGACCAACCCCGACCTGCAGAACCCGACCTGGGTCAACACCCACCTGCAGTACACCCACGGGGCAGGGGTGGCGGTGGCCTACGCCAACCAAGCCACCTCCATTGGCAACCCGCAGTTCGCCATCAACAACATCCCTCCCACCACGACGGGGTCCGGGTTCCCAACCGTCACCCAAGGTGGCGTCTACTTCGCCGTCGACCAACCGGGCTACGTGGTGGCCGACACCAAGCAGGTGGAGCAGGACTACCAGCGGCCCAATGGATCCAATGAGGAGACCCACTACAAGGGCCCCGGAGGGGTAAAGGTGGGCAACCTCTTCCGGCGCATTGCCCTCGCACTGCGGCTCGGAGACTGGAACTTCCTCATCTCAAGCCAGATCACCCCGCAGTCGCGGGTGTTGTTCGTTCGTGACGTGGTGGCCATGGCCCAGAAGGCCGCGCCCTTCTTGACCATCGACTCCCAGCCCTACGCCGTGGTCAGCAACGATGGCCACATCGAGTGGGTGCTCGACGGCTACACCACCTCAGATGGGTACCCCTACGCGCAAAACGCCAGTTCGTCCTCGTTCTTGTTCCCCTCGGGGTCGAACCTCTTCCAGGGCTTCAACTACGTGCGGGACTCGGTCAAGGTCATCGTCGACGCCTACTCGGGGCAGATGACCTTCTACGCCTGGGATCCGAGCGACCCCATCTTGAAGGTCTACGAGGCGGCCTTCCCGCACCTGTTCACCTCAGCGAGCCAGCTTCCAGCCGACCTGCTCCAGCACATCCGCTACCCCTCGGACCTCATCTCGACCGAGGCCGCAGTGTGGGGCCGCTACCACATCGCCTCAGCAGGAGACTTCTACTCGGCGGCGGACGCCTGGAACATCTCACCCACTCCTGGGGTCGGGAGTTACTCCAGCATCAACGCCGTCTCCCAAGAAGTTGCGAACGAGGCCACCTACGGCGTCCAGGCCGACCGGATGGCGCCGCTCTTCCAGGTCGAGGCTGCACCAGGCTCGACCCAGCAGAGCTTCGAAGCCACCGAGGCCTTCGTGCCTGCCTCGAACAATGACCGGGTGCTCAACCTGGCGGCGGTGATGATGGTCGACTCCGATCCGGGACCGAGCTTCGGACGTCTCGTGGTCTACGTCACCCCGCCCAACCACGCCATCCCCGGACCAGAGACTGTGTCGAGTGCCATGCTGGGCTTCCCGAGCGTCTCCCAAGCGTTCACCTTGCTCAACAAGGAGGGCAGCCAGGTCCTGCTGTCGAACCTGTTGATGATTCCGGTCAACGGCTCGGTACTCTACCTCCGGCCGGTCTACGTCTCCTCGAGTGCCAACCTCCCCCAGTTGAAGTACGTCATCGCTGACTACAACAACGTGATTGGCTTCGAGCCCACGCTCCAAGGTGCGCTCGACGACGTCTTCGGCGCCTCAGCACCGTCGGTGCCATCGGGCGGGTCGGCCGGGACGGGTCCGATCTCGGGGCAGATCCGCAACCTGATCGCCCAGGCCATCGCGGCCAGCGACGCCGCCTCGGTGGCCTTGCACCACGCCGACCTCGGCGCGTACCAGCACGACAACGAGCAAGCTGCCAACTACCTCAGTCAGGCCGAGGCGCTGCTGTTGGCCGAGGAGAAGCACAACCAGCCGACGACCAAGTCCACCTCGACCACGACGACCACGACGACTCCGGTGACCACGACCACCCAGCGAGCCTCGACGTCGTCGACGACCACGACGGCGCCAACCACCACGACCAAGCCATCGACGACCACCACTGCTGCTCAGCGGGCGGCCGCGGCCGTCCGCTGAGCATGCCTCGAGGCACGGTGTCGTCGTCGGCCACTTCGCCGAGCACACCTGAGCTCTCGAGGGATGCCTACGACGTCGAGCTCCACCGGCTTCAGGTCGAACTGGTCAAGCTCCAAGAGTGGGTCAAGGCCACTGGCGCCAAGGTGGTCGTGGTCTTCGAGGGTCGCGACGGTGCGGGCAAGGGCGGCACGATCAATCGCATCACCGAGCACCTCAACCCACGGGTGGTCAGCGTCGTCGCCTTGCCGACCCCCACCGGTCGAGAGCAGGGTCAGTGGTACTTCCAGCGCTACGTCGCACACCTCCCCGCGACCGGCGAGATCGTGCTGTTCGATCGCAGTTGGTACAACCGGGCCGGGGTGGAGCGGGTCATGGGCTTCTGCACTGATGCCGAGTACGAGCTGTTCTTGGCGCAGTGTCCGACGTTCGAGCATCTGCTGCTCGAAGCGGGGATCCTGCTGCGCAAGTACTGGTTCTCGGTCTCTGACGATGAGCAGGAGCGGCGGTTCGAAGATCGCCTGCGTGATCCGCTCAAGCGCTGGAAGCTCTCACCGGTCGACCTCGAAGCCCGTCGTCGATGGGTCGAGTTCTCCAAGGCCAAGGACGCCATGTTCGCCGCCACCGACACCGACGAAGCGCCGTGGATCGTGGTCCCATCAGACTCCAAGCGCCACGCCAGGCTGAACTGCATCGCGCACCTCCTGTCGACAGTGCCCTACGTCGACGTCTTCGAGCCCAGCATCGACCTGCCGGAGCGACAGCGTGATGACGGCTACGAGCGCCCTGCTCCCTCCACGATGCGGTACGTGCCCGACCACGTGGCGTCAATGCTGGAGGGCTGAACGGTTCACTCCAGGGTCACCCACAGCGCCTCGGTCCGAGCGGTCGCCGTGCGAGGGGGCTCGGAGTTCGTGTAGCATTGCAGTCCCAACGCGGGGTGGAGCAGTCTGGTAGCTCGTCGGGCTCATAACCCGAAGGTCGTGGGTTCAAATCCCACCCCCGCCACCATCGCAACTGCAGTGACGGGCCGGTCCGAGAGGACCGGCCCTTCTGCTGCACCGAAAGCGGTCCCTGCGGCAGTTTCTCCAACGGGGTCGCTCTCCACTCGTACTCGACCGAGGTACGGAGACCTTCACCGCCCCCGTGCCCATGAAGCAACTCACTTGAGGCTCGGGCTCAGCGGAGCAGCTTGAAGACCTCGTTGTTAGAGGAGTCCGAGACGAACAGGTTGCCCGAGGGGCCAACGGCGATGCCGTAGGGCACGTTGTAGGTGGGACCGAGGATGTGCTCGTGACCGTTCGGGGAGATCTCGACGATGGCGTTCGAGCTCGTCGTGTCATCGAAGGTGAACACGGTGCCTGCAGCCGTCACTGCCACGGAGAAGTCGGTGACCCCGGTCGCAACGGTACGCTGGGTGCCAGTGGGGGTGACCTCGACGACCCGGTGGTTGCCACTATCGGCGACGTACACGTTGCCGTTGGGCTGCACCGCCACACCCTGGGGGAAGTGGAAGCCGGTGCCGATGGTTCGCTGGGAACCCGAGGGCGTGACCTCGACGATGCGGTTGCCGAAGGTATCGGCGACGAAGACGTCCCCGCTGGCATCCACCGCCACGCCGGTGGGGAGGGAGAAGCCGGTCGCCACCGTGGTCATCACGCCGAAGTGGTTGACCTCCACCACCCGGTTGTGGCCGGTGTCGGCAACCCAGACGTCACCCTTCTTGTTGGCGGCCACGCCAGAGGGATGACTGAAGCCGCTCCCGACGGTCACGACGTGTCCTTGGTGGGTCAACTCCAGCACCTCGTTCGCGTTGTTGTCGGCAACGTAGAGGTTGCCGGCCACGTTGACGGTGATGCCTTGGGGGCCATTGAGCCCCGTCATGACGGCCATGGGCACGAGACGAGTGGTGGAGCCACCCGCCATGGCCGTTGCTCCAAGGGCGACTCCCGCCGCCACGACGGTGAGGCCAGCGATGACGGTGCGGTGGCGCTTCGATGGCATAGGGCTCCTCGATCGAACGGGCGCTGATGAGGGCAATCTAGGGCAAGAGGATCCGAGGGGGAAGGGCTCCGCGAGGTTCGTCGGACTCAGGCGTGCTCGGTGCGAGCTCGGCGCAGGCGTTTGGGGGCGACCAGGTCGTACGACGTGGTAACCCACTCGGCGAGCTCCCGCCACTGCGATGCGGTGGGGCGGGGTGGGATGGGGATGGTGACCCAGCCGTGGCGGCCGAGGCCGTAGCCGGTGGGCGTGGCCCCTGGGGTGGTGGCCACGACCGCTGCGGCCTCCTCAGGCCCGAGCTTGACGGTGATGGACCTCGCCTCGGTGGAGGTGAAGATGAAGTTCTTCCCAGCCACCCGGAAGGTGGGCTCCCCACCCCAGGCCTCGACGTCCACTCGTGTGGACTCGGGGAACGAGAGCGCCAACTCCTCGAGCCGGTCGAACGCGTTCGCCACGGCGCCTACCTCAGGCCTCGACGAAGCCATTCCAGCCTGACATGTAATCGATGAAGGTCTGGGAGAGTCCCTCCTTGGCCAGCACGCTCGCCGGGACAGGCAAGGTGCGCATGGCGAAGTCTGGGTTGGCCTCGAGCTGGCGAGGGAAGTCGTGGTTGGTGATGGCAGCCCGCCCGAGGGCGACGATGTCGGCACCAAGGTCGAGCGCGAGGCGAACGTCTGCACCGTTGTAGATCCTGCCTGCGGCCGCGAGTCGGACGGCTCCACGGTCGAGTTCGGTGAACAGCTCGAGCACGCGGCGTCCAGCGAACTCCTCGTCGAAGGCCACCTTGAAGGCATCCCACAGCGAGAGGTCGATGAGGTCGACCTCGCCGGTGTCGACCAGCCAGCGGTAGAGGGTCAGCATCTCAGGCGTCGAGATTCCGAAGCGTTCGGTGGAGAGCCGCACGCCGAGGTGGAAGTCTTCTCCACAGCGCTGGCGGATCTGAGAGACGCAGCTGAGCAGCACCTTGGCCCGGTTCTCGAGGGACCCGCCGTAGCCGTCGGTGCGGTGGTTGTGCTCACCGTCGAGGAACTGGCAGAGCAGGTAGCCATGGGCACCGTGCAGCTCAACGCCAGCAAAGCCTGCCCGCTGGCACCGCTCGGCGGAAGCCACGAAGTCCTCGATGACCGCCTCAACCTCGGCGGTGGTGAGCGCACGGGCTCCGGTGTCAGGGTCGTCGAAGGGCGCCACCGGTTGGGTGCCGATCAACTCAGCGGGAGAGCGCATGCCGGCGTGGTGGAGCTGGACCACCGACACGCTGCCGGTCGCGTTGATCTTGGTGGCGAGTCGGGTGAGCCCCTCGAGGTGCTCTTCACCGAAGCAGCCCAGCTGCCCAGGGAACCCCTGGCCGATCGCCTGGACGTGGCTGGCGCAGGTCATGGTCAGCCCGAAGCCTCCCTCGGCCCGCTTGACGAGCCAGTGCTCCTCGTCGGCGCTCAAGGTCCCATCGGGGTGGCTCTGGAGGTTGGTGAGGGGGGCCAGCATGAATCGATTCGCCATCGCGGGACCGTGGGTGAAGCTGACAGGTTCGAAGGGGGATGCCATGGATGCTCCTCATGCGCCAAGTGAACCTCCGTAACCTAGGGCACCGAGGTGGCTCGCCGGCCCTCCATTGGCTACCGTCAGGCCATGGCCCCGAACGTCAGAGCTGTCGAGGTCGAGGAGTTCCCGGCCTGGGTCGACCAGATGTACCGGACGTTCTTCCAGCCCACTGCAGAGGGCCTCGCGCAGCACTACGTCGAGACCATCGACCGCACGAGGATGCTGGGCGCGTTCGAGGGTGCGGCGGTGGTGGCCACCTTGCGGTCCGACCTCCAAGAACTCACCGTCCCGGGCGGTGGCGTGCTGGCGGCCTCGGGGCTGACGAACGTGACGGTTGCCCCCTCGCACCGCCGCCGAGGGTTGCTGACCGAGATGGCCACCCGCGAGCTCGACGCAGCGAAGGACCGGGGCGAAGCATGCTCGACCCTGATTGCGGCCGAGTACCCGATCTACGGGAGGTTCGGCTACGGGCCGGCCACGACGTCAGTGCGCTACGAGGTGGCAACGGGCGGGCTCCGCTTCACGCGACCCTCGACTGGACGCCTGGAGCTCGTTGACCCGGTGAGGTTCCTCGAGGTCGCCCCTGGCATCTACGACCAGTTCCGTCGAGCTCAGCCTGGCAGCATCGACCGCAACGAGGTGTGGTGGGAAGTGGTCACCGGGCAGCGGAGCATCGCCGGTCGGCCCCAGGTGCAGGGAACCCAAGCCGTGTTCTACGGAGCGGCGGGGGAGCTCGCCGGCTACGTGCGTTACGAGGGCAAGCCGCAGACCTCGGACCTGCGCCACCACGGCACGGTGGTCGTCCACGAGCTCGTCGCGCTCGGTGCCGAGGCCTACCGAGCGCTGTGGGGATTCGTTGCTGAGCTCGACCTCGCCGTCATGGTCGAGGCACCGATGCGTCCAACCGACGAGCTCTTGCCGCTGCTGCTCCACGACGCCCGCAAGGTAACCGTTGCGGGCTCCCACGACCACCTGTGGCTACGTCCACTCGATGTGGAGGCGATGCTCGAGGCGCGCCGGTACCAGGTTGCGGGCCAGCTCGTGATCGAGGTGCACGACCCCTCTGGCTACGCAGATGGGCGCTTCGAACTCGATGGGTCGCCTGAGGGAGCCAGTTGTAAGCGAACTCCGAGGTCGGCTGAGCTCGAGGCCAGTGTCGGGGCCTTAGGGGCCGCCTACTTGGGCGGGCATCGTTGGACGGACCTCGAGCACGCCGGTTGGGTTCGCGAGCTCGTGCCCGGTGCAGCTGCACGGGCCGACCTGCTCTTCGGCACGCTGCGTGCGCCGTGGTGCTCAACCTGGTTCTGAGGCACCTCTGGTACCTCCGCCTTGGTGCGCGCTCGACCATGGTGCGAGTCGAGCAACACGACCTCAGCCTTGCATCACGCCGCGAGGTGCACCATGCTCACCGAGGTGACCTCGGTGACTGCGCACGACGGCCTCCCGCCGCTCGTGTTCGACGCGCTCCAAGGTCAGGCCATCGTGATCGATCGGCAGTGCACCATCGTCGCCACCAACGCCGTCTGGGACGCCCACTTCGGACTCCTCCTGCCCGGTGCTGATCTCTGGGCAGTTGGTGGCAGCTACGTCGAGCTGACGGAGTTCGGCATCGAGCAGGGCATCGATGGTGCGGCGAGGGTCCTCGAGGTGCTCACTGAGCTCAGACAGGGAGGTGAGGGACCGTGGGTGGTCGACTGCGCCAGCATCTTCGCCGTCGACCGTGAGGCTTGGAGGGTGTCGATCTCGGCGATTCCCGGAGGCGAGACGTTCCTCGTCACGACGTGGTCCGTGCCAGCGGTGCAAGCGCAGAACTCGGCCCCGCTCGAGCGGGTTGAGGATTGGGACCAAGCGGTCGCAGAGGTCTACCGACGGGCGCCTGCACCTGGGACGGTGGCGATGGCATCGATTGGTCTCGTCGACTTCGACCGCGTCTCCACCCTGCTCGGGCCTTCGCTGGCGTTGGAGATGGTGGAGCGAGTGTGCATGCGTCTGCAGTCCCTCGGTGGCGGGTCGGCAGGTGAGGTCCTGGCAGCAGCTCGGCTTGGGCCCTACGAGATTGGCGTGCTGGCTGGGAACCTCCCAGACGGCGGTGTGGCCTTCAAGGCCCTCCTCGATGCGGTCTTCGACGTCGACATGGTGGTCGGCGTCTTCGCTGTGCACATGGTGGCGAGCGTCGGGGTTGCGGTGAACGTCACCACCTTCGAGACGCCGGCGGCGCTCCGGGCTCGCGCCAGGGTCGCGATGGACGACGCGCGAGCAGACGCCGACAATCTCCACCCGACGATTCGTCGACTCGGCCAAGAGGTTCGGTTCTAGATGCGAGGAGCGGTCAGGTGTCGCGCCGAAACGGCGGGGTTGGGTCGGTGAGGGCGGACCCAGTGCGCATCGATCCTGCAGCGCTCGACGCGCTGCAAGCCCACGCGATGGTGATGTCGCGTCAAGCCGTGATCGTCTCGGTCAACGCCGCGTGGTTCGCCCACTTCGAACGGATTGGGTTTCCCCGGGAGATGGTGGCTCCAGGGGCGAGCTACCGCGAGATGGTGCGCGCCACGCTCGAGGTGCCCTCAGGAGGCTTCGACGAACTCCTCGGGGCACTCGATGCGATCGCCGAAGGCGCTGACGGCCCGTTCTCGATCGATGTGGCTCGTGCCGACCTCGCTGACCTGGAGTCCTTCCGGATCTCGCTGCAACGGATCCCAGGCAGCGATCAGTTCTTGATGACGTCGTGGGTCATGCCGTCGGTGGGGTGGAGCCTGGTGGGCGGCCGACCGATCTTGGCGGGTGGGGCTGACCTCCATGAGCGTGCACAGTTCGACGATGAGGTGGCCGCGGCGCTGGGCGTCTTGCCCCCGGCCGGCTCCGTCGCCGTCGGTGTCCTCAAGATCTTGGGTATCGACCACCTCGCCCTGCAGCTTGGTCGTGCGACGATTGCCGAGTTCACCGAGCGCTCTGCCTACCGAGTGTCCAAGCTCAAGGGGGTAGCCGCAGCGCACCGCGCAGAGCCCGGAGAGGTCATCTTCGTGGCCGAGGGCGTCGTCGATGGCGCCGTCCGACTCGAAGAGACGATCAGGGCTGCCTTCGACGTCGAGATGATCTTCGGTCCCGTGGCGATCAGCCTTCCGGTGGCACTGGGCGTGACGCTCAACCTCCAACCTCTCGAAGAGGTCGGAGCGGTGGTGCAACGGGCCCGTGCGGTCCTCGGGCGTGAGGTCCTGATTCGAGCCGAAGAGCGACCGAGGATCCGACGCCTCGACCTCGTTGACCCCGGACGAGGGGAGCGTGCCGACTAGATTCGGCGGAGCGGCTGGGACGCCTGTGGCTGCGCTGCGCGATCTTCTCGAGGAGGGCAACGTTGCCGAACCCCAGTGCTCCGGTCGCCGGCGTCCTCGGCACCAGGACGGGAACTTCAACCCGCCTCTCTCGGTGGCTCGTGCCGCTTGGGCTCGGTTCCTTCGGCTCGTTGCTCATCGTGGCGTCTGGATGCCTCCACCCATCGCTCCTGGCCTCGTCCCAGGTGGGAGCGTGGTACTTCGGCGCGGCAACGGGAGGAGGGCTGGCACTGTGGGTTGCGCTCGCGGTGGGTCTCGCTGGTCTCGTGCTCCTCGGAGGCTCCTGGGTGCTGGCGCTGCGGACAGCCGATCGCTGGCCCGGTGAGCCACCCTCCACGGTGCTCGGCCTCGGGCTGGCTTGGGCGTGCCCCGTGGTGCTTGGCCCACCCCTGTTGAGCGATGACGCCTACTCCTACGTGGCGCAAGGCCAGATGCTGCTGGCGCACCTGAATCCGTATCGGCTCGGTCCGGCCAGTTTGGGCAGCGCTCCAATCGTCACCTTGGTCTCTGGCTACTGGCGCCGGGCACCCGCTCCCTACGGTCCGTTGTTCTTCGAGCTCGACCATCTGCTGGCGTGGCTCGCCCGAGGCTCGATCGGCGCTGAGCTCATCGAGCTTCGCCTCATCGCCATCGCAGGGGTGGCGCTCATGGCCTTTGGGCTGCTGCGGATCGCGCAGCACCTCGGCCGCCCGGTCTCGCCGGTCCTCGTCCTCGGCGTGCTCAACCCCTTGGTGGTGCTCGACCTCGTGGGTGGACTCCACAACGATGCCCTCATGGTTGGGCTCATGGTCGCCGGAATGGCGCTGTGCATCACCCGGAGGTACTGGTCGGGGATCGTTGTGGTAGCGGTAGCTGCCTGCGTGAAGCTCCCCGCAGCCCTCGCGCTCACGTACCTCTCGTGGGAGCGAGCGGCGCTCGATTCGCCGAGTACCGGAACGGCCAGTGAGCCCCTCCCGCGCAGGGTTGGTCGCCTCGCTCGTGCGATCGGCATCGTCTTCGTCCTGCTCGTGGGATTCTCCGTGCTCGGGGGGTTCGGCACCGGGGCCGTGACGAGCCTCGGTGCGCCCTCGGCAGTCTCCTCCTTCCTGGCGCCGAGCACCTGGCTCGGTGACCTCGTGCAGCTCTTGGGCCTCGACCATGGCGCCTCGGTGGTGCTCGGACGGACGGTTGCAGCAATTGGTGGAGCGGGAGCGCTCGTTGCCTTGTTCATTACCCGAAGCCGTCGGCCGGTGCTGTCGAGCATCGGGTGGTCGTTCCTCGTCGTGGTGCTCGCGAGTCCTGTGGTGCAACCGTGGTACTTCTGCTGGCCGCTCGTGACGTTGGCGCCAGTCTTGGGTGCGCGCGCTCGAGCAGCCGTGGTCCCAGGCGTGCTCGTGCTGTCCATGGTGGCCTTGCCTGGCACGCACGCCGTCGTGCACCAGCTGCATCGGGCGCACGAGGCGTGGGGGTTCGTCGTCGTGGTGCTCGGGGTGTGCTGTGCACTCGGCGTGGTCCTCGGTGCCGCTCGTGCCGATGCACGTGGTGCCCAGGGGCTCGACGCATGAGGCGGAAGGTCATCGCAGCCGTCCTCGCAGGGGTCCTGCTCCTCGCCGCGGTTGGGGCGCTCGCACTGTGGCCAACCAGCAGCCAACCTCTTAGTGCGCCGCGGCCGGTCAGCATCGACGCTCCATCGGCGATCTCCTCGAACGGCGCCAACGTCTGGGTGGTGAACCGGGACAACAACACCTTGGTGCGCATCGATGCTGCGACGGGGACCGTGGCGGCGACCATCGCCGAGAACGTGTTCGCCCTGCCGGCATCCAACGGCGTGGTGGTCAGCCCCACCGACGCCTACGTCTCGAACGCGAACGACACCGTCGACGCCTACGACCAAGGCTCCTCCCACCGCAAGGTCAGCTTCACCGGCGGTGAGGACGCCGGATTCTCCAACCCAGGAGCGATGGCGTTGAGCGGTCACCACCTCTACGTGGTCAACACCGATGACGACAAGATCCTCGAGCTCGACACCACCACCGGTGAGGTGGTGGCGACCCTGATGGGTCCCTCCAGCGGGTTCTTGAATCCCGACGCGCTCTGCGTCACCAAGGGACGGCTCTACGTCGTCTCCTCTGAGCTCAACGCTGTCGCGATGCTCTCGACCGCCACCAACGCGTACCTCGGTCCCGTCGATGCAGCAGCGGGTCGCTTCGAGGATCCTCGGGCCGTGTCGTGCGATGCCCAGCACGTGTGGGTGGCGAATCGCCAGACCAGCACCGTCACCGAGATCGACGCCTCCAATGGCGCCGTGGTGAGGGTGCTCTCCGCCGGCATCGATGCCCCTCAAGCGATCGCCAGCAGCCCCACCCGGGTCTTCGTCGCCGATGACGGCGATGATCGGGTGGCCATGCTCGCAGCTTCAACCGGTGCCGTGCTCAAGGTGCTCGGCACGGCGCGTACCTTCAACCAGCCAGCGGCGATGTCGCTCGACGCAACCCACCTCTGGGTCGCCAACACGGGCGGACCCAGCGTGGTTGAGATCGATGCCACGAGTGGCGTCATCCTCAAGCACATCTCGTGAGATCGACACCCCATGAGGGGTCCGGTGGTGTTGGCCGCGGCCTGGGTGGTGTGGAAAACTGCTGCCGGCACCACCTGCGCTCGTTGGGGACTGACGGAGAAATGGGAGCAGATTGACCACGGCCACAGAGGTCCTCGAGAGTGAGCAGACCTTTCGTCCCCACCCCCGGCGCATCTCGTGGAAGGGTGCGACGGCGCTGGCCTTGGGAGGCTCGAACCAGTCAATCTTCCTGATCGGCGGCGCTGGCGGCCTGCTGGCGAGCCAAGGCTCGATGGCCGTGCCATTGCTCATGGTGGGCCTCTTGCTCTCCTACATGGCGACGCCGGGGTGGATCGAACTGTCGTGCATGTTCCCCAACCGCGTGGGCGGCATCGCCGCCACCTGTGCGGAGGCCTTCCGTCCCTACAGCGCCGTCCTCGCCAACCTCACCGGGGTCTGCTACTGGTGGGGATGGGTCCCCACCTGTGGGCTCACGGCCATCTTCTCGGCCAGTGCGATCCAGCAGTGGTACCTCCCACACGTCTCGATTCGCTGGCTCGCGACCCTGCTCGTGCTGGCCTTCACCGGGCTCAACATGTGCGGGCTGCGGTGGGCGGTGCGCGCGGCGGTGCCCATTGCCATCATCGCGGCCACCTTGGCGCTCGGGACTTCGCTCATCCCGATCCTCACCGGGCACGTGGACTGGCGGCAGGCGTCATCGTTCCACCTGATCTCCCCGTTCCACGGCACCTTCGGGAAGTTCACCAGCGCCATGGCAGGGATCTACCTTGTGGGATTTGGTGCGCCGGCCTTCGAGGCCGCCGCGTGCCACATCGGCGAGATGCGCAATCCGGCGAGTGACCAGCCCAAGGCGATGTGGACCAGTGGTGCGTTGGCCTCGATCTACTTCGTGATCATTCCGGTGGTCTGGCTCGGCGTCTTCGGCGAGACCGCGCTCCAAGGTGACCTGTTCACCCTGCTCGGCCCGACCTTCGCCCCGCTGTTCGGATCCTTCGCCAAGGCGGCTGGGATCTGGTTCATCGCGTTCAACATGTTCGCCGGCACCATTCAGCCACTCTCGGGGGCATCGCGGACGCTGTCGCAGCTCTCCGAAGACGGCCTGCTGCCTCGCACCTTCGGCTACCGGCACCCCAAGACCGACGCCCCCATGGTGGCGATCGCCGTCACGGCCGGTGCCTCGATCGCCTTCTTGGCCTTTGGGGATCCGACCTCAGTGGTGGCGGCGGCCAACCTGACCTACCTCATCGGCATCGCCTTGCCGTCGGTGGCGGTCTACATCCTGCGGCGCAATGAGCCACTGCGGGAGCGTCCCTACCGGGCGCACCGTTGGAGCATCAACCTCGGCGTGCTGGCGGCCGTCGGGTGGCTCGCTGCCACCGTCTTCGGCTTCGAGTCCTACGGTCTGCCCTTCATCATCTTCGGCCTGGGACTGGCCTACTCAGGGTCGCTGCTGTACGCCTGGAGGAAGTCAGCCGACCACCGCCGAGCCGGGACGAGAGGCCCCAAGCGGTCCATCCACCTCAAGCTCACCGGCGCCATGTTGCTCGTGATCAGCCTGGACTCCGTGGGCTACCTCGTGGCCGTCAGCCACGTGCCCACGGACAACGTGGCCCTCGTGGCGATCTTGAAGGATGTCTTCGTCGCCGTCGCCTTGCTCACCATCTCCGTGGGCCTCGTGCTGCCGGGGATGATCGCCCACACCGCGACCGAGGTCACCGGGGCGGCGCGCAACTTGGCGGACGGCACCCTGCTCGATCTCACCTTGGCCATGGAGGCGTTGGCAGCGGGAAACTTGCGCGATGCGCGCGCCAACATCGAAGTTCGAGAGATCTCGGTGCGGTCTCGAGATGAGTTCGGCGAACTGGCCCGCTCGTTCAACGTGGTGCAACACGAGGCAGCTCGCACGGCGGTAGCCCTCGACGCAGCTGCTTCTGAGCTCGGTCGCTACCGCGAAGGCCTCGAGCAGCTGGTCGACGAACGCACCGAGGAGCTCTCGGCGGCGCTCGACCGACTGAGCGAGGCCCAGCGACGTCGTCGGGAGCTGCTGGACCGCATGCGGGAGTTGACCACTCGCATCGGTGTCTCAAGCGGCGCGCCAGCGGACCTCGGCGCCGCGGTGCGCGACACCATCGGGGCACTGGGGGAGACCCTGGGTGTCGACGAGGTCATGGTGCAGCTGGCCGACCGAACCGGCCGGCTAGAAGCGGTCGGCACCCTGTGGCGTCGGAGTGGCGAGCACAGCACCATCGTCTTCGAGCGCATCCCCGAGAGCTTCACTGACATGCTCCAGGGCGTGGCGACGCGCCACGAGGAGCTCATCATCTCTGACGTGGCCCAGGTGCTCTCCTCTCTCGATCCCGCGGTCCAAGAGCAGGTCCAACGAGGCCGGGTAGGTGGGCTCTTCGTCTGCCCGATCTTCCGAAGTGACGACGTTTTGCTGGGGGTCTTCGCGCTCACCCGCCAGGGCACCGCGCACCACTGGACCGAGGACGACGTGGCGTTGGTCGAGACCGTGGCGGCGGACTTCGGCAGGGCGGTGGTGTCGGCCAAGCTCATCGAGGACCAGCAGAACCTGGTGCTCGAACTCCAAGACCTCGATCGGACGAGGAGCGAGATGCTCTCGACCTTCTCCCATGAACTGCGCACCCCACTCGCCTCGATCCGGGCCTACGTCGAACTGCTGCGAGAAGGCGAGGTCGAGACCTTCGGTGGCTCCGAACGGATGCTCGAGGTCATCGAGCGCAACACCTTGCGCCTGACCGCCCTAATCGAGGACGTCCTCACCTTGAGCCACCTCAACGCCGAGGTCATGGAGGTCGAGCTCCACCACCTCGACCTCGACCCCCTCTTGGTGTCGGTGGAAGAGGCGCTGCTCCCGAGCGTCGATGCCAAGGGCGTCCACCTCGACTTCGAAGTTCGGTCCGCTCCTGCCCAAGTGCTCGGTGACGAACGGCAGCTCGAGCGCATGGCCTTCAACTTGATCTCCAACGCCATCAAGTTCACGCCTCGGGGGGGCACCGTGCAGGTGCTGGCCACCAGTGAGGGAACCGACGTCGTGCTGACGGTCACCGACACTGGCATCGGCATCCCGGCCGAGGAGCAGGGGAAGATCTTCTCGAGGTTCTACCGAGGCTCGAACGCCACGAGGGATGTCATCCCAGGCACGGGGCTGGGCTTGGCCATCACCGAGGCCATCGTCCGTCACCACGGCGGGTCCATCGGGATTGAGTCTGAGGTCGGGAAGGGCACCACGGTTGCAGTACGGTTGCCAGTTGCCACCACCACGGAGCCCGCCACGTGAACCTGCCCCGGATCTTGATCATCGAGGACGATGAGGCCATTGGCGATGCCATCGTGGCCATCGCCAAGAAGAACGACCTCGACCCCGTCCACGCCAGCGACGGCCGCAGCGGCCTGACGCTGTGCCTCGAGGAGCACTTCGACCTCGTGGTCCTCGACATCGGACTGCCCATCATGGACGGCTGGGAGGTGCTCGAACGGATCCGGGCCCACTCGACCATCCCGGTGCTCATGTTGACCGCGCTCGATGGCGAGTCCGACAAGGTGCGGGCGCTCGAAGCGGGGGCTGACGACTACCTCACCAAGCCCTTCGGCATCCGTGAGCTCGGAGCCCGGCTCGTGGCCCTGCTGCGCCGGAGCACCCGAACCCCGGCGCAGCACCCCGGCGCTGACCGGTTCGTCGATGGGTCCTTCGAGATCGACTTCAGCGCCCACACCGTCATCCAGAACGGGAGGGTAGTGGCGGTGACCGAGCTCGAGTTCCAACTCCTCGACGTGCTCGTGACCAACACTGGGACCACCGTGCTCGTCGAGCACCTGGTCGACCTGCTGTGGGACGTGCCCTTCCCCGATGCCGAGGAATGGCTCAAGTTCACGGTGTTTCGACTCCGCCGGAAACTGGGCTGGACGCCGGGGAACTCACCGCTCGAAGCGGTGCGGGGCGAGGGGTACCGCTACCTGCGCCGCCACTGATCCACGCCGAGCGCACGGACCCGAGGGCCCGGTGGATCCCAGGTGCTCAGGACTCCGAGCTGCGCATGGCCTTGAGCGCAGGGGTCCAGCGAGCGAGTTCGGTCAAGGTGGCCTGCGCGGCGGCGTTGGTTGCCTCATCAGGGACGAAGCTGCCGTCTTCAGTCAAGAATTGGAAGAACATCGGGATGGTGACGGCATCGACGATGGGGACCATCTTGAGGGCTGCAACCACTGGCTTGAGGGCCTGGACGGCCCGGATGCCGGCTGCAATCCCGCCGTAGCTCACGAAGGCCACCGGCTTGTGCTGCCACTCGTTGTAGAGGAAGTCGATGGCGTTCTTGGTCGCGCCATTGACCGAGTGGTTGTACTCAGGGATCACGAACACCAGAGCGTCGGCGCGGTCGATGGTGGCGGCCCACTTCTTCGTGTGCTCGTGGGTGTACTGGCCCATACGGGGGTGGTTGGGCTCGTCGAAGAGGGGCAGCGCCATGTCGGCGAGGTCGACCAGCTCGACGGTGAAGCCCCCGTGCAACTCGGCTTGGGCGGTGAACCACGCCGCGATCTTGGGGCCCACACGCCCGGGCCGGGTGCTGCCGATGATGATCTGCAAGACGGGGGCGGTCATGGTGCTCCTCTCGAGGCGAACCTTGGCGATCCTAGTTGGGTGCTCTGAGGGTCAGCCCCAGTGCGGGGGCCGCTCGTAGCGGCTGGCCATGAGCTCGCGCTGGGCGGCGGCGAGCCGGGCTTCGAGCACCGAGATCCGTTCTCGTAACCGCAGAATCTCCGCCTCGGCGTCGGCGAGGCCAACTCGTTGCTCAGACGCTTGGTCTGCTCGATGTTCGCCCTCAGCCACGAGGCGACCCTAGCGAGGCGGTGGCCCCGACGGGAGCACGGCTCCCTTGGTGGCTAACCTCTGGGTATGCAGCAGGTACGGGTCTTCAACTTCTCCTCGAGGGGGAGCGTCCACCCTTCGGTGCTTCGAGCTGCACTCGGTTGGGCCCTCGTGGTCTGCATCTCGATCTTCCTGGCGAGGGCCTCGTCGCACCTTGGGCTCTCGCTCGTGGCCAAGGACCTCGCCGAAGCCATCGTCGCCGTCGGCACCTTGGCCTTCGGGAGCTACCTCGGGTGGAACCACCGGTGGCTGGAGATGGTGGGCGTGTCCTTCATCGGCTGCTTCGGGTTCTTCTTGGCGGTGGTTGCGGGGGAGATGGTGCTGCACGGCCCCATCACCGGCTTCTTCCTTGGCGTGCTGCTCGGGATCATCGAAGCCATGGTGATGTACCTCGTCTTCCTCGCGCTCCTTGGGCTTGGCGGCATCGCAGGGCTCGGCGGCCGCATGGTCTTGCACCGCGGCTGAGTCAAGCGCCGGGGGGAACCACGGTTTTCCCACCCCGTCCGCCTATCCTTAGGCGCAGATGCTGACGCCACCAGGGCGCCAGCGGAGGGATTCCATGTCGAACACCGTCATCTACATCCTCGTCGCGGTGGCCGTCGTGCTCATCTTGGCCGGGATCATCGGCACGATGACGCGCCAAGCGAAGGGCACCAAGCGGCTCCGCAGTGCGCTCGGTGATGCCGACCCGAAGGTCCGTCGAGCAGCCATCGAGGTCATCGCCGAACGCGGCATTGGTGACTACGCCGACCAACTCCACCCAATGATCACCGCCGAGCAGGACCCCGAGGTCCTCAGCGCCCTCGTCGCCGCCATCGCCAAGAACCAGTGGGAGCCAGCCGACAACCGCAAGCTGGTGGACTTGCGGCTGTGGGCCACCGCCCAGAACGCCGCCAAGGCCGAGGCTGCCGCCGTATCGGTGGAACCCGACGCTCCTGTCGCTGAGGCCGCAACTGCTCTGGCCTCGACCGAAACCGTGACGGCAGCGGTTGGCCTGCCAGAGCCCGTTGTGCCCCCCGCCGCCGCCGAGCCCTCCGAGGCTGATCAGCAACTCGCCCTGGCTCGAGCCGAGTGCGACCGCATGCTGCTCGAAGCCCGAGCCGAGTGTGATCGCATGTTGGCGCGCTCTCGACACGACGCCGACGAGCAGCTGGCTGCCGCCGCGGCAGCCCACGCCAACGTGCTCGAGCAAGCGCGCCTCGACGCCGCCGCCATCGTCGACGCCGCGAACGCCGAGCGCGTTCGCCAGCTTGAGGTCACCTTCGCTGAGTGCGCGGCGATGGTCGAGTTGATTCGCGCTGGACAAGAGCAGCTGCTCGGCAATGCTCGCTCGATGGTCGCCACGGCGCTGGCGCCATCGACGGGCGTCTTGCTCGAGCCCACGCCGACCACCGGAGAGGAGCTCCGGGACGAGGGCGAGTTGGTCAGCGCCGGTGTCGCCACGAGCACGTCCAACGGCAATGGTTCCCATCCGGGCGGGGGTACGGAGTTCGCCCTCGGGCAGTTGATCCACTTCGCCACCGAGTCTGAGAACACCGATGGTGACCCTGAGGTCAGCGTCCCCTCCGAGGATGCACCCGCTGAGGCCGTTGTGGCGCGCAAGGCTCCAGCGTCCTTGGACTTCGGCGATGATTTCGACGACGACGACGACGTCGTCGACGAGGATGACGACGAGGACGACTTCGACGACGAAGAAGGCGACGACGACGAAGAGGGCGACGACGACGAGGGTGGCCCTCAGGAGATCGTGGTCATCGTCCGGACGAAGAACTCCAAGAAGTCGAAGGACAAGAAGAAGAGTTCCTCGAAGAAGTCCTCAAAGGGCGACGCCGACAAGAGATCGAAGAAG
>CAINFA010000152.1 GCA_903847955.1 uncultured Actinomycetes bacterium | reverse complement strand
TGCTACACCATGGGTTTCAAGCTGGTGATGATGTACCGCTGGGACCCCGAGGTGGCCCTGCAGCTCATCGAAGCCGAGAAGGTGACCAACCTGGTCGGCGTCCCGACCCAGAGCTGGGACCTCTTGGAGAGCCCGAACTTCTCGAAGTACGACACCTCGTCGCTCGTGAGCGTCGGTGGCGGCGGTGCGCCCGCCCCCCAGAAGCTGGTGGAGCGGGTGGAGTCCAACTTCGCCAAGGGTCGACCCAACATCGGCTACGGCATGACTGAGACCAATGCCTTTGGACCGGGCAACAACGGCGATGACTACGTCGAGCACCCCACCTCCACCGGCAGGGCCTACATGCCGGTCATGGACGTCGAGATCCGAGACGACCACGGCGGGGTCGTGCCCACGGGCGTGCGCGGCGAGATCTGGATGAAGGGCCCCAACCTCATCTCGGGGTACTGGCAGAAGCCCGAGGCCACCGCCGAGACCATCGTCGACGGCTGGTTGCGCTCGGGGGACATCGGCCGGATCGACGCAGAGGGGTTCCTCTACATCGAGGACCGGGCCAAGGACATGGTGCTGCGAGGCGGCGAGAACGTCTACTGCGCCGAGGTGGAGTCCGCCCTCTACGACCACCCGGCGGTCTTCGAGGCCGCCGTGTTCGGCGTCGAGCACGAGCGCCTCGGCGAGGAGGTGGCTGCAGTGGTGGTGCTGAAGGACAGCTTCGCCACCTCCATCGAAGAGCTCCAGCACCACGTGGCCAAGCAACTGGCGGCCTTCAAGGTTCCCTCGAAGATCCTGATCACCACCGAACGCCTGCCGAGGAGCCCCCAGGGCAAGGTCCTCAAGCGCGAGCTGCGCCAGACCGCCTTCGCCTCCTAGGGCCCGAAGAGCTCGAGCGCCTCGGTGACGTAGCGGGCCAGTTGGAGTTGCCCCACGTCCTCGAGCCGATGGAACGCCGCCAGGTCGGTGGTGCCGCCGACCTCTGGGCGCAGGTTCCCCGTGATGGTCTCGATGCGGTAGAGCAAGCGCAAGGAGTGCACCTGCTCACCGCTTCGGCGCCCACGCACGTCGCTCAAGACGCCGAGCAAGGGGCCGACGGTGACGCTGAGCCCGGTCTCCTCGGCGAACTCACGGCAGACGGTCTCCCTCGGGTGCTCGCCGAAGTCCACGCCGCCACCCGGCAGCCACCACCAGCCCGGCACCTCGGTCAGTGCGGAGGCTCGGCACAACAGCACCGAACCGTCAACGACGACGAGGCCGTAGGCGGCGACCCGCTGGGTGGCGGGTGGCACCTCCACCGTGCTCAGCGGGTTTGGGGGAAGCCGAGGTCGACCGAGGAGGTGGCTGGGTCGGGCCACCTCGAGGTCACCACCTTCGAGCGGGTGTAGAAGGCGAAGCCCTCGGGGCCGTAGATGTGGTGGCCGCCGAACAGCGAGTCCTTCCAGCCGCCGAAGCTGAACGAGGCGTGGGGGACAGGGATGGGTACGTTGATGCCGACCATGCCCACCGACACCTTGGTGGCGAACGCCCTCGCCGCACCGCCATCTCGGGTGAAGATGGCGGTGCCGTTGCCGTAGGGGTTGGCGTTGATGAGCGCTAAGGCCTCGTCGAAGGTGCTGACGCGCACCACGCCGAGGACCGGGCCGAAGATCTCGTCGTCGTAGGCCGCCATGCCCGGCTGGAGCTGGTCGAGCAGGCAAGGTCCGAGGAAGAAGCCGCCCGTGGCGTTCGCCTTGAAGACGTCGCGACCATCGATCACGACCACGCCGCCCTGGGCAGTGGTGGTGTCGAGGTAGCTGGCGACCTTGTCGCGATGCGCCGCGGTGATGAGGGGGCCCATGTCCGAGCTGGGGTCAGCACCTGGGCCGACCTTGAGCTCTGCCACGCGGCTCGAGATCTTGGCGATCATCGGGTCGGCCACCTCGCCAACGGCCACCACGATCGACACGGCCATGCAGCGCTCGCCGGCCGAGCCGAACCCGGCTGAGACCGCGGCGTCGGCCACGAGGTCGAGGTCGGCGTCGGGGAGCACGACCATGTGGTTCTTGGCCCCTCCGAGGGCTTGGACCCGCTTGCCCGCTTCGGTGCCCCGCTGGTAGATCGAGCGGGCCACAGGGGTGGAGCCCACGAAGCTGATGGCGTCGACCTCGGGGTGGGTGAGCAGGTGGCCGACGGCTGCGGCGTCACCGTGGACCACGTTGAACACCCCGGCGGTCAGACCCGCCTCTGCCCACAGCTCGGCCAAGGCCATCGACGATGAGGGGTCCTTCTCCGAGGGCTTGAGCACGAAGGCATTGCCCGCAGCGATGGCGTTGGCCGCCATCCACAGCGGGACCATGAGGGGGAAGTTGAACGGGGTGATCCCAACGACGACCCCGAGCGCCTCGTGCACCGAGTGCACGTCGACGCCTCCGGAGACCTCGGAGGAGAACTCGCCCTTGAGCTGGTTCGCCAACCCACAGGCGAACTCGACGTTCTCGAGGCCTCGGGCGATCTCACCAAGGGCATCGGCGTGCACCTTGCCGTGCTCGGCGGTGATGATGGTGGCCAGCCGATCGGCGTTGGTGGCGAGCAGGTGCCGGAAGCGGAAGAGCACCTCGGTGCGCTTGGAGAGCGAGGTCGTCGACCAGCTCGCCGCGGCCAGCCTGGCGGAGGCGACGATGGCGTCGAGGTCCTCGGTGGAGGCGAACGGGACGGTGGTGGTGACCTCGCCGGTGGCGGGGTCGGTCACCTCGCCCATGGCAATCGGGGTCCCCGCGTAGGGGGCCGAGTCCTTCCAGTGGGTCAGCAGTGCCACAGTGCTCCTCGGTCTGAGATGTGCCCTGAGCCTACAAGAGCCACTGTGCGGCACTGCCGACGTTGCTCAACCCCCAAGGGGAGCACCGGCCGTCGGTATGCTGCCCGGGTGACTGTCAGCTCCGCCCCGACCTCATTCGCCCAGGCCACCAAGGTGACCCCTGGTGGCTCACCCGCCAGCTTCACCGTTGATCTGCATCCCGAGTGGACCATCTTGGGCAAGCCCAATGGCGGCTACCTGCTGGCCGTGCTCGCCAACGCGGTGGGTGCCCACCTTGAGGCACAAGGGGTCGACCACCGCCACGCCGTGGCGGCGACGGCCAGCTACGGCTGGGTGCCAGAGTGCGGACCCTCCAGCATCGAGGTGTCGGTGCTCCGCTCGGGCAAGAGCACCACCCAAGCCACGGCCCAGCTGCGCCAAGGTGGCGAGGTTGCCGTGGCGGGCACCTTCACCTTCCAGACCCTCCAAGCGCCAGGGCCAGTCCGCTACCGGGACCTCGCCCCCCTCTCGCTCGCACCCGAAGAGGACTGCGTCCGGCTGCCACCCATCAACCCCTCTGGGGCCGAGGTCGCCATCCTCGGACACACCGCCGAGCTGCTCGATCCCACTTCGCTGGCCTGGACCAGAGGGGCATCGAGCGATGAGGCCTCCCTCAAGGGTTGGGTCCGCTTCGACTCCGGCGAGGAGCCGACCCCGGCCAGCCTGCTGTACGTCTGCGACTGCTTCCCACCCGCCACCTTCGCCATCAACTCGCTGGGATGGGTGCCAACCTTGCAGCTGACCGCCTACGTCCGAGCGCTTCCTGCTCCAGGACCGCTGCAGGTCCACCAGTTCGCCCAGGTGGTCGACGGTGGCCTCGTCGATGAGGTCTGCCACGTCTTCGACTCGACGGGCCGCTTGGTGGCCCAGGGCACCCAGCTCGCCATGGTCCGGTTCGCCGAGGCGTGATGGCCAAGGTCACCGACCAGGCCCTCGAGGTCAACCGTCGGGTCACCATCCCGCTGGGGGAGGTGCAGCTCCGGACGTCCACGCCGGGAGGTCCAGGCGGCCAGCACGCCAACCGCACCCAGTCCAAGGTCATCGCCGAGCTGGACCTCGAGACCTGCTCGGGGTTCGGTCCCCAGCAGCGAGCCAGGGTCATTGCCAAGCTGGGGCCAACCGTGACGGTGTCCTCCGCAGAGTCCCGCTCCCAAGCCCAGAACCGGCAGCTGGTACTCGAGCGGCTGGCGGCCAAGCTCGAGCAGGCGCTCGTCATCGAGGCACCGAGGCGACCCACCAAGCCCTCGAAGGCCTCGAAGGTCCGTCGTGTCGAGGCCAAGGCTCGCCGAGGGGCCATCAAGCAGCACCGGCGGAAGCCGACCACCGAGGACTGAGCCCCCCCAGGTGGCCTCGAGGTGTGGGGCCTCGGACCAAGCGTGCGGCTCGGCTTCCCTCGATGTCGAGGCTCGAGCGGTATAGGTTGCACCCATGGTGCTCTTGGTCGTCGGGTCGCTGTGCTTCACCGCGCTCATCACCTACGTCAGCTTCGACGTGGGGCGGAGCAAGGGGATGGGAGCCTTGGGCCTGATGCTCGGGCTCTGCTTCAGCGTGGTCGGATTCCTCATCATCCTGGCGATGCCCTCCCGCTACCTGACCCGAGCCGAGGTGTACGACGCCATGGTTGCGGCCACCTCCACCGAAGGGGCACCGGGTTGGACGCGCTGCGATGGGTGCGGTCGCCAGGTGGCAGCTAGGGCCACCGAGTGCCCGTACTGTGCCGCCGTGATGGGTGCCAACGTCGGTCCCGCAATGCCTCGCACCAGGCCAGCGCGCGGCAAGGTCACGTCCGACCCCATCGAGCAGCTGCGTCTCGAGTTCGGCAACATCTTCGAGCAGGTGTGGAGGGCAGCCAGTCTCCGTCCGCAGTGGCCAGTGGAGCAGGCTGCGGCACTGCGGGCAGCCTGCATTGACGTCCAAGGCGGTGAAGACCCTGCGGTAGCGGTCGAGCGGAGCTTCGCTACGGCCTGAGCCCAGTTGCTGGCCTACCGTGCCTCGGCCATTGGGCGACCATCAGCCAAGGCATCGGGCCTGCACCAAGGTGGTGCTCAGTTGCGCCGCAGGACGCCCAGTGCGGTGCGGACCAGCTCGTCGACTCCCTCGTCGGTGGCCTCGCGGACCGAGCGCAGCGGGGTGATCGAGGCGAAGCCCGCGGCCACGAGCGCACCATCGTCGTCGGCCTCTTCGTCGGAGGTGTCGCCGAGCTCGGGAACGGCGGATCCCAGTCGAAGCGGGATGGTGCCGCGGTCCTCGGTTGGTTCGGTGGGGGCGTCACCCCAGGCGGCAGACTTGATGATGCCCGCCGTTGAGATCCTCCCGTGGCGGACGCCAGCCAAGGCGTGGCGAGCAAGCGCCGGCACGTTGAGGTTCAACACCGTGCGCTCGGGGGCGTCGGGGAAGATCTCGAGCAGGTCGACGGCCAGCTCCGCGGCGGTGGCGTAGGGGGTGTCTGCTCCGATGTACTGCATCGAGATGGCCAAGCCCTTGAGCCCGAGCTGCGAGGCGGTCAAGGTGGCCCCCACCGTGCCTGAGTGCAGCACCGAGCGGCCCACGTTCACCCCGGCGTTGATCCCTGACACGACCACGTCGGGCCGGGGGCCGAAGCCGCCGAGCGTGCCCACGATGGTGCACAGCGCAGGAGCGGCCTCGAGGCCGAAGCAGTTGATGTGGCTGACGCCCTCGAGGTGGTGGCGGGCGTAGGCCAGGTCGTCCATGTGGGTGACGTCACCAACGGCTGCTCCTGCACCCGAGAAGTTCTGACTGGGTGCCACCACGACCGCAGAGCGTGGGTCGGCCTCGGTGCCTGCTGCCACCCAGGCGTCGAGGGCTTGGACGAGCGCGAGGATCCCAGGCGCCTCGATGCCGTCATCATTGGTCACGAGTAGGCGCATGGGCGTACGATACCCGCGGTGCGAGGGCCTCTGGACGAGCGACGATGACCCCGGCGAACCCCGGTGGAGGTGTCGCACCCGGGGGGACCCAGTGGGTCCTGCGGCACGGTGACCAAGAGGCGGTGATCTGCGAGGTGGGGGCAACCTTGCGATCCTTCACCGCTGGTGGTCGGCCACTCATCGACGGCTTCGAGCGGGACCAGTTCGCCACTGGTGACCGGGGCCAGGTGCTCTTCCCGTGGCCCAATCGGCTCGAGGCCGGGCGCTTCAGCTTCGGCGGCCGGTCGGGAGCCGCCGCGCTCGACGACTTGCCCCATGGGTGCGCCATCCACGGCCTCGTGCGCTGGCGACCCTTCCGCCTCCAGGGCCTCGCCCAGAACAAGGTCTCCCTCGGCTGCACCCTGTACGCCACTCCGGCCTACCCCTTCAGCGTCGAGCTGAGCGTCGACTACCACTTGGGCCGCGAGGGGCTGAGCGTGACCACCGAGGTGGCCAACATTGGGGACGTGGCTTGCCCCATCGGGCTGGGCTTCCACCCCTACCTCACCGTGGGGGCCGACCGGCTCGACGACGTCGAGCTCGAGTGTCTCGCCGCTGCCGCGCTTGAGCTCAATGCTCAGAAGATCCCCACCGGGCAAGCGGTGCCGGTGGCAGGTACCGACCTCGACTTCCGGACCCCGAGGCGGATCGGGGCGACGGTGCTCGACACCTGCCTGACCGGCTTGGCCCGAGACGGTCAAGGGCGGGCGTGGATCACCGTGGTGGACCGCTGGCGTGGTCGCCAGGTCCGGCTGTGGCTCGATGAGCGCTTCCACTACGTGCAACTGTTCAGCGGTGACACCTTGGCGGACCCCGCAGCCCGCCGCCGGTCGCTCGCGGTGGAACCCATGACCTGCCCACCAGATGCGTTGAACTCGCGGCGAGACCTCGTCGTGCTCGAACCACACCAATCCTGGCAAGCTGCCTGGGGAATCGGAGGATGACCATGGACTTCACGGACAAGGTGGTGCTC
>CAINFA010000151.1 GCA_903847955.1 uncultured Actinomycetes bacterium | reverse complement strand
TTCCGTGTCCTCGACAGGTACTACGACGGTGAGCAGCACCTCGAGCAGCTGGGGCTCGCGGTGCCCGAGGACCTGCGCCAGTTCACCACCATCGTGGCGTGGCCGGGCACCCAGGTCGACTCCCTCGCCGAGCGCCGCCAGGTCGAGGGATTCCTCCTCCCGGGAGCGAACGAGGCCGACCAGGACCTCTGGGAGATCTGGCAGGCCAACGACCTCGACACCGAGTCCGCCATGGCGCGCATCGACGCGATGGTCTTCGGACGGGGCTACTACTGCGTCGGCACCGGCGAGAACGAAGAGATCCCCCTCGTCACCGTCGAGACCCCGCTGCAGCTGACCCACGAGTGGTCCAACCGCCACCGTCGCGTCGAAGCCGCAGCCCGGTTCTACACCGACGACAGCGGCCCCAAGTCGCGGCGCCGAGCCACGCTGTACCTACCGGACAAGACGATGTGGCTCGAGCGGACCGGGCGAGGGTGGGTCGAGGACGATGATCCCGACGAGCACGGCCTAGGCCGCGTGCCCGTGGTCCCGGTGCCGAACCGGCAGCGCACCCACAACCGGTACGGGCTCTCGCAGATGACCCGCATCATCGGGCTCACCGACGCGGCCGCCCGCGCGCTGACCAACGCCCAGGTCGCCACCGAGGTCATGGCCCTGCCGCAGCGGTTCGCCGCCGGCATGACCTCTGCGGACTTCAAGGACGAGAACGGCGAGGACCTCACCGCGTGGGAGGCCTACTTCGGTTCGGTGTGGGCCACCGCGAACGCCGACGCGCGGTTCGGGCAGTTCAACGCCGCCGACCTCAAGAACTTCACCGAGATCGTCAGCCACTACGCCCAACTGGTCGCTGGTGTCACTGGGCTGCCGATGCGGTACCTCGGGCAGCTCTCGGACAACCCACCCTCGGCAGACGGGATCCGGGCCGACGAGTCCCGGATCGTGAAGACCTGCGAGGCGCAGAACGCAGCCGAGGCCGGTGCCCTCGAGCAGGTCATGTCTCTGGTGGACCAGTTCCGCTACGGCGAGATCAACCCCGAGCTCGCCTCCATGGAGACCCTGCACCGCAACCCCGCCACTCCGACCCTCGCGCAGGCAGCAGACGCCACGGTCAAGCTGCGCACCGAGCGCATCATCAGCCTGCGCCAGGCCCGCCGAGACCTCGGGTACTCCCCCGTCCAGATCGCCCAGATGGAGCAGGACGACGCCGACGAAGCCGCCGACCCCACCCTCGACCTGATCGCAGAGAAGCTCGTCAATGCCGGTACCAGCGGCGGCGAGTAAGCACTACCTGCGTCTGCAGCGGATCAAGACCACGACCCTGCTCGGCGTCCGCCGCGCCTGGAAGCGCATGGGGCAGAGCAGGAACTGGGAGAGCCAGTACGAGCAGAACGTCGGCCCACAGGTCACCGCGCTGGTGGTCGCCGCGCAGATCGCGGCGACCAACGAGTCCGACGCTTACGTTGCCGAGGTCCTCAACGAGCTCGGCTTCGGACCACCCACCCAGCCCGGTGTCGTCCTCCCGCG
>CAINFA010000150.1 GCA_903847955.1 uncultured Actinomycetes bacterium | reverse complement strand
CTGCCGGGAGGTCTTGCCGACGCTCGGTAAGGTCGATGCGGTGGTGACTGATCCTCCCTATGGGATGGCGTGGGACACGGATTCGACGCGCTTCACCGGCGGGAATCAAGGTCACCGGCGGGATTCGGAAGGCGGCCGCGCCGATTGGCTTCGCCCAAGGCGATCGGTACCCCGACATGTCCACGGTGCACCGCTGAGCGGGGCGTCGGCGGTGCGCGTCGAGCTCGGCGCGCACCCCAAGGACCGGCCGAGTTCGACCTTTCGCACCTCGCCTCGTCCGCTGTCGGTACTGGCCAAGCCCTCGGGGGCAATCTGCAACCTCGACTGCGACTACTGCTTCTTCCTCTCGAAGGAGCAGCTCTACCCCGATGGTCGGTTCCGGATGGCTGAGGAGGTCCTCGAGGCCTACCTCACCCAACTCCTCGAGCTGCACCCGGGCCCTGAGGTCACCATCTCCTGGCAGGGTGGCGAGCCCACGCTGCTCGGAGTGGACTTCTACCGTCGGGCCATCGCGCTCGCCAAGACCTTGGTGCGCCCTGGGGTCCGGCTTCAGCACACCATCCAGACCAACGCCACCTTGCTCGACGACCGATGGGCAGCGCTGTTCGCCGAGGAGCAGTTCTTGGTTGGCATCTCCATCGATGGGCCTCGGGACCTGCACGACCGGTACCGGCACGACAAGGCGGGCCGCCCTACCTACGACAAGGTGCGCGCCGGACTCGAGCTGCTCATCGCTCATGGGGTTGACGTCAACGCCCTCGTGACCGTCAACGCCGCCAACGAGGCCCACCCGCTCGAGGTCTACCGCCACCTTCGCGACGACCTCGGACTCGAGTACCTCCAACTCATCCCCATCGTCGAGCGAGCGAACGCCACTGGCTTCCAAGAAGGCACCGAGGTGACCGAGCGCTCAGTGTCACCGTCGGGATGGGGGAGGTTCCTCACCACCATCTTCGACGAGTGGCGCCGCCATGACGTCGGCTCAGTCTTCGTGTCGATGTTCGATGCAGCCTTGGCCCCGAAACTCGGACTGCCAGCGACGATGTGCATCTTCGCGGAGACCTGCGGAGATGCGCTGGCCCTCGAGCACAACGGCGATCTGTACAGCTGCGACCACTTCGTGGAGCCGGGGTACCTGCTCGGCAACATCACCGAGCAGCACCTCGGCGAACTGGCAGCGTCGCCGGCCCAGCAACGCTTCGGCGCGGCCAAGGCGGAGGGACTCGTGGCCCAGTGCCGTCGGTGTCCGGCACTCGCCTCGTGCCGGGGAGAGTGCCCGAAGAACCGCTTCACCACCACCGCTGACGGGGAGTTCGGGCTCAACTACTTGTGCGAGGGCTACCTCAACTTCTTCACCCACGCCGAACCAGTCCTCGAGCTCATGGCCACCCAGCTGCGGCGAGGTGGCTTCGCCGACGAGGTGATGGACCTCCTCAATGGGGCCGACCCTGCGGCACCGTGCCCATGCGGCAGTGGGAACCCGGCGGGTCGGTGCCACCGCTGAGGTCGCCTGCACCGCGCTGAGGAGGGCGGTAGCGTCTCGGCGAGACGACGGGGGAGGCACCATGGCGGTTGAGGGCATCTGCAGCGAGCGGTTCGAGGCGGTGCGTGACCAGCTCGCCTCCCAGCTCGACAGTGGCGCCGACGTCGGCGCCTCGGTGGCCGTCGTGCACCGCGGCGAGCTCGTCGTGGATCTCTGGGGCGGCACCATCACCGAGGAGGGCAACGCCCCTTGGCAGGCAGACACCTTGGTGAACGTCTGGTCAACGACGAAGACCATGACCTTCGTGGTGGCGTTGATGCTGGCAGACCAGGGTCTGCTCGACCTCGACGCCCCCGTAGCCCGGTACTGGCCAGCGTTCGCTGCCAACGGCAAAGACGGCGTGCTGATTCGCCACCTCCTCAGCCACACCGCAGGACTCTCGGGATGGACCGAAGCGCTGCTGGACCCAAAGGACGCGGCCGACTGGGAGCTGTGCACCTCCCGGCTGGCAGCCCAAGCACCTTGGTGGGAGCCAGGTTCGAGGAGTGGCTACCACGCCGTCACCCAGGGCTACCTGATTGGTGAGGTGGTGCGCCGGGTCACCGGCACCTCGATCGGGAACTACTTCGCCGCCGAGGTGGCAGCGCCCCTCGGTGCGGATTTCTTCATCGGCCTGCCAGCATCCGAGGAGCACCGAGTCTCGGTGGTCATCCCAGGTGGCCCGCTCGATGGGGCGGGCCAAGCGGAGGACTCGATCGCGGTGCGCTCCTTGCGGTCGTCGAACATCGACGCCACGAGCCCCCAGCACCGATGGTGGCGGGAGGCGGAGATCCCCGCCGCCAACGGGCACGGCAACGCCCGCTCGGTGGCGACGATTCAGTCGGTGGTGACGGGCCGCGGTGAGGCTTTTGGCGTCAGGCTGTTCTCCGAAACCACTGCCGAGCGCATCTTCGAGACCCAGGCCAGCGGGCCCGACCTCGTCCTGAGCGGCTTCGACCTGCGCTTCGGCATGGGCTACGGCCTCAGCTCGCCGATGATCCCCATTGGTGACCGGTCGTGCTTCTGGGGTGGCTACGGCGGCTCCATCGTGGTGATGGACCAAGACGCCGAGCTCACCGTGGCTTACATGATGAACAAGATGGCCCCCTCGCTCATTGGGGACCTCCGTGGGTTCGGGTTGGTGCTGGCAGCAGCGGCAGCGGTGGCGAGTTGACCATGGCCGGACGCATCCTCACCAACCGGGTCACCGAACTCCTCGGCGTGAAGTACCCCATCGTCCAGGCTCCCATGGGCTGGATCGCTCGCAGCCAGTTGGCGAGCGCCGTATCCAACGCTGGCGGTATGGGCATCATCGAGACCTCCTCGGGTGAGCTCGACCAGGTCCGGGTAGAGATCGAGGCCATGGGTCAGCTCACGAGTGGCGCCTTTGGGGTCAACATCGCCCAGGCCTTCGTGCGAGATCCCTCCATCGTCGACTTCGTGGTGGACCAAGGGGTGCGGTTCGTCACGACCTCCGCGGGTGATCCCCGCACCTACACCACCACCTTGAAGGAGGCCGGGCTCACGGTCTTCCACGTGGTGCCAACCCTCAAGGCGGCCTTGCGGGCAGTGGAGGCCGGCGTCGACGGCCTCATCGTCGAAGGTGGCGAGGGGGGAGGATTCAAGAACCCCCGGGATGTCTCGACCATGGTGCTGCTCCCGCTCGTGGTCAGCCACGTCGACGTGCCGGTGATCGCTGCTGGGGGCATCACCGATGGCCCTTCGATGGCGGCCGCGTTCGCGCTCGGGGCTGAAGGTGTCCAGATGGGCACCCGCATGGTGGCAGCGGCTGAGTCGCCGGTGCACGAGAACTGGAAGCAGGCCATCTGCGCGGCAGCAGAGACCGACACCGTGTTCCTGAACCGCTTCAGTTCTCCTGCGCTGCGGGCACTGCGCACCGAGCGCACCACGCGACTCGAGCACGACGATGCGGTGTCGATGGCCGAGTTTGGTGCGGTCAAGGACCTCTACTTCGGCGGCGACCTCGAGGCGTCGATCGCCCTCGGCGGGCAGGTGATGGGCCGGATCGATCGAGTGCAGCCAGTGGCGGAGATCTTCGAGGAGACCATGGCCGGCTTCGAGGCGACCATCGCTCGCCTCGCTGCTGGGCTCAGCTGAGCTCAGCCCGCACCGAGCAGGAGCCGACCTCCGGCGTAGTCGAACACCACCGATGGGTACCGGCTGAAGACGTCGGATCCGAGGAGACCGGTGAAGCCAGCCTGGCTCTTCGGACCGAGGTCGATGCCTGCCACGAGCATGCCGGGCAGTTGCCTTCCGGCCAAGCTCCAGCGACCCGAGAGGTAGTAGGTGGTGGTGATGACCGAGCACACCGTCGAACCCTCGGCGACGTAGCGGGTAGCGGAGAGTCCTGAGTGCACCGCGTCATCGGTGTTGATCGAGGAGTCGGTGGAGCCGGTGTCGGGGGCGAAGGCGGCGGCACGCGCACGACCGACGTTGATCGAGACCAGCATCTCGGTCTGGATCGGTGAGCGTGCGACCTGCATGGGGGCGTCGACGATCACCGGGCCATCGATCAGGTTCGTCGGCGTGGCGATGGGTCCTGGTCCATTCACGGTGGAGGTCGTGGTGGGTGCGGGGCCTTCGTCGCCAGGGACGACCGCTTGGTGGTGCAAGAAGTCGATGCGTAAGGCGCCAAAGCGACTCCAGACATCGGAGCCGAGCAGGCCGTAGGGGCTGCCCTTGGTGCCGAAGCCCGCAATGTCTTGCACCAGCACCTCTTGTGGCTTCAGCGTGAGGCCTGCGACCTCCCAGTGGGTGACCTTTGCTGGTCGGGCGCTCGAGGTGCACCCTGCTCCTTGGGTGCCAGTGGCTGGTCCGACCCAGGGGAGCTTGAGGCGCTGGGCCACGTTCGCCGAGATGAAGCTGGTGGCCGCACCGGTGTCCAAGATGAAGGGGTACGGCCCCCGGTGGTTGATGCAGACATCGAGGGATTCGAGGGACTCTGCGCCGAACCGGGTGACCGAGATGGGGATGATGGTCGAACCGCCTGGACCGTTGTGCGAACCTGCGCATCCTGGGTTCGTGGCGGTGACGGTGTAGGTGGGGTCGACGAGGTTGACCTGGGTCGAACCACACCCGGCGGCAAAGCAAGCGACCACCACCACAGCAAGGGCGAGCAGTCGGCGAGGCACGTCCCCACCGTACCCGGGTGGCCAAGAGGCCATCGCTGGGCCACTACCGTCGTCATCCATGGCAGCACCGATCTACCTCTTGCTCCCACCGTCTGAGGGCAAGAAGGAAGGCGGGGCACGTGGCGGGGCAGGCGGCACGTTCGATGCCACGTTGGCCAAGGAACGCACGTCGGTTCGGCGCGGCCTGCGGCAGTTGCTGGGTGCGGCAGATGACGCTCGTCTCTCGTCGGTGCTCAAGGTGCGGGGACCCCTCCTCGAACGGGCCAAGGTGGCGTCACGGCAACTCGTGGTCGGCCGAGCGCCCCTGTTGGTGGCATGGGAGCGCTACGAAGGCGTGGTCTGGCAGCACCTCGACCCCGCCACCTTGGGTGAGGAGCAGCGCCAGCGCATCCTCGTGCCCTCCGCGCTCTACGGCGTCACCTTGGCCACCGACGTCGTGGCTGACTACCGCCTGACCTTCTCGGTCTCACTCCCTGGGCTCGGCAACCTGGCCCGCTACTGGTCCCCTTCGGTGACCAGCGCGGTGGCAACGCACTGCCGAGGTGCCATGGTGGTGGACCTCCTCCCCGCCGAGCACGCCGGGGCGCTGGATCTCGATGCCCTGGCGACGAGCGTGCGCCTCGAACGGGTGCGGTTCACCGACGCCAGCGGTGCGAGGGTGGTCGGCCACGACGCCAAGGCTGCCAAGGGTGCCTTCGCCCGCCACCTGCTCGACCATGGCTGGGACGCCCGGGCTGGGTTCTGTGCGCACGGCTGGAAGGCCACTGTGGACCCCTCGGGGCGCACGGTGGTCCACGCACCCAACTGAGCTGCCCCACCTAGCATGGGCAGATGGCGACCACGCTGCACGCCACCGGCGTCACGCTGAGCTTCGGCGCCAAGGTGGTGCTCGATGCCGTGGAGCTGACGGTCTCGCCCCGGATGCGCCTTGGGGTCCTCGGGCCCAACGGCGCGGGCAAGTCCACCCTCCTCGGCGTGCTGTCGGGGCGCCTGGTCCCTGAGCTCGGGGTGGTGTCCACCAGCCCGCTCGCCACCATCGGGGAGCTCCGCCAAGAGCACGAGCGCATCGAGGGTGAGACGGTGGCGGGCTACCTCGGACGTCGGACGGGGGTCGCGGCGGCCGAACGCGACTTCACCGAGGCGACCAACGCGCTCAGCACGGGCGCTCCCGGTGCCGACGATCGCTACGCCACCGCCCTCGAGCGTTGGCTGTCGCTCGGAGCGGCGGACTTTGAGCCCCGTGCGGAGGCCATGGTGACCGAGCTTGGTCTCGACCCTGCCCTCCTTGGTGCATCCATGGTGGCCCTCTCGGGTGGGCAGGCGGCCAAGGTGGCGTTGGCAGGCATCCTGCTCAGCCGCTTCGAGGTGCTCCTGCTCGATGAGCCCACCAACGACCTCGACTTCGAGGGCCTGGCCCAACTCGAGCACTTCGTGACCAGCCACGATGGCCCGCTCGTCGTCGTGAGCCACGACCGAGCCTTCTTGGACAAGGTGGTCACCGACGTGGCCGAGCTCGACGCCCACACGCACCGGCTCGCCACCTACGCCGGCGGCTGGGCCAGCTTCGTCGAGGAGCGGGCCGTGGCCCGTCGCCACGCCGAGGACGACTACGCCGTCTTCGAGGACCGCAAGAAGACCCTCAGCGCACGAGCGCAGCGTGAGCGGCAGTGGGCGACGGTCGGGGTGGCCAAGGAGAAGAAGGCCCCCAAGGACAACGACAAGAACCTCAAGGCTGCCCACATCGAGCGGACCGAGCAGCTGGCCAGCCGCTCGAGGCGGACCGAGCGGGCCCTCGAGCGGCTCGAGGTAGTCGAGAAGCCCTTCGAGGACTGGGAGCTCCGGTTCTCCATCGCGGTGGCACCACGGGCCGGTGCGGTGGTGGCACGCCTCGACGCGGCGGTGGTCGAGCGGCCCTCGTTCACCTTGGGGCCGGTCAGCCTCGTGGTGGGGTGGGGCGAGAAGATCGGCATCGTCGGGCCGAATGGGGCGGGGAAGTCAACCCTGCTCAACGCACTGCTCGGTCGGGTGCCGTTGGTGCGAGGCTCGACTTGGCTCGGTCCTGCCACGGTCATCGGCGAGATCGACCAAGCACGAGCAGAATTCTCCGGCGAGGCGTCCATCGCCCGCGTCTTCTGCGCGGCCACCGGCCTTGAGGTGGCCGAGGCCCGCACCACGCTGGCGAAGTTCGGCCTCTACGCCGACCACGTCACACGTCCAGCCTCGAGCGCTTCGCCCGGTGAGCGCACTCGGGCCGCCCTGGCCCTGCTCCAAGCACGTGGGGTGAACACCTTGGTGCTCGACGAGCCAACCAACCACCTCGACCTCGCCGCCATCGAGCAGCTCGAGCTCGCCCTCGAGGCGTTCCCGGGCACGGTGCTGCTCGTGACCCACGATCGGCGGCTGCTCGAGGCGGTGACCTTGACCAGGATCTTGACCGTGGATGCGGGAAAGGTCCATGAGGGAGCACTCGATGGCTGAGGGTGGTTGGCGGCGGTGGTGACCGGTGGTCATGATGAGGAGGTGACCGCTCCTCGCTCGACCTCAGCCAGCGAGTCACGCGGCGGGCACTCCCGCCGGCAAACTGCGCTGCAGCAGCTGCAGCGACTGGCCGAGGCCATTCGCCAAGGGGACGACGAGGCGGTGGAGCGGGTCGTGCTCCAGGTCAGCCAACAGCGCCGTTGGTTGGCGCCCTTGGCGCTGTGCGTCGGTGCCTTCGGGATGCTGTTCCAAGGCCTCAAGCTGGTGGTGTTCAACTGGCGCTTGTCGTTGATTCAGGTGCTGCCGGCGATGTGGATCTGGCTCGCCATGTTGGATCTCAAGGTGCACGTGCTGCGGAGTAAGGGCTTCAAGCCGCTCCACGGCACGGGCCTCACCTTGGCGATCACCGGGGTGATCGTGCTGACAGCGGCCAGCTTTTTCCTCAACGCCGCCTTCGCGTTCGCCATCGCCACCAAGGGAAACCCGGACATCAAGGGTGGGTTCGGCGGCGCCTGGCACTTCCGACGGGCAGTCCTCGGCGCAGGAGTCGTGGTAGGGGCCGCCCTCGCCTGGTCCGCACTGCTCTCGAGCCGCAGAGGGCTGAACTGGTTCGGCATCTCGATGTGCGTCGTCGTCGGGGTGATGATGGTCACCTACGTCGGCCTGCCCGCTCGACTCCTTGGGGTCAAGGCCGGGGGGAGCTGGTGGGACAAGGCCACTGCGTCGACCATCGCCGCCACCATCGGCGTCGTGGTCTGCTCACCGGCCTACCTCCTCGACCGCATGGGGGTACTCCTGCTCGGCTCGAGGACCTTCTTCGCCCTTGGCGTGGTCTTGCTGGCCTTGGGGCTGACCCTCCAGGCGGGCCTCACCAGTGCCGTCAAGGCGGTGAAGATGTCGGCCAAGTTGGTGGTGGGGATCGAACCCACCATGGCGGTGGAGGAGGCTTCGTCCCGCTAAGGCTTCGGCGCCATCTTCTCGAGCATGGCCGCCATCTGCTGGTGGATGAGGTTCACCGCTCGTAGCGGTCGGAGCATGACCCGGAACTCGGCGATCTTGCCCTCGTCGTTGGCGGTGATGATGTCGACGCCGTTGACGTAGGTGCCGCCAATGGTGGTCTCGAACTCGAGCACGGCCACGTCGCCTTGCACGACCCGCTTGGTGTAGCGGAACGCCCCGCCTTTGGCGACCGCTTCGCCACTGGGCGCCTGAGCCCCATCACCTGGGAAGGTTTGCCCAGCTGCGGTGAGGTAGAGCTTGGTGAGCGCCTTGCCCTCTTGGGGGGTGAAGACGATGGGGGAGTGGAACACGACGTCGTCTGCCAGCAAGCCGTCGAGACCTCCTTCGAGCTCGCCGCGCAGGTGGGCGTGCCACTTCTCGAGTACCTCGTCGATCATCGTTCTCCCTTCTCGTCACCTCCGGTCTAGACCATGGGGCGGCGTTGCGCCGGCGTCCAGTGCCTGTTGCAGCGGCCAGGTTGAGCTTCCTCTGCGAAGATGACCCCATGGTCCGATGGCTCTTCGCGTGCGTGGCCATCGCGGTCTGTTTCGGGTGCCTCACGGCGTCCACCGCTGGCGCAGCGCCGCAAGGCGGTCGATCCACGTGTCCGGCGGTCCTTGCGAGTCACCTCGAGCAAACGGGTGGTGGCGAGCAGTTGGTCACCGTCATCGCCCCGAGGTCCTCGTCGAGTACGGCGTCGGTGGAGACCTTCGAGCGCATCGCTGGGTGCTGGGTGCGGGTGGGTGGTCCCTACCCGGCGCTCGTCGGCGTGCACGGACTCAGCGCGCACCACCACGAGGGCGATGGCACCACCCCTGAAGGCCTCTTCGGATTCGGCCCCACGATGTACGGCACGGCCCCAAACCCAGGGCTGCACTACCCCTACGTCCACGTGGTGTGCGGGGACTGGTGGGACGAGGACTCGGCGTCGCCGCAGTACAACCTCTTCGTTGCGGTGCGCTGTGGGGTGAACCCACCGTTCAACAACGGCAGCTCAGAGGCACTGTGGACCGAGTCCAACGCCTACCCCTCCTTGGCGGTCATCGGCTACAACCTGGCGAGGACCCCTGGTGCGGGTTCGGCAATCTTCCTCCACGCCTCGACCGGGAAGCCGACGACCGGCTGTGTGTCGATGGCTCGTGGAGCACTCGATGCCGTGCTCGACTGGCTCGACCCAAGCCAGCACGCGCACATCGCCATCGGCACGCTGGCGGCCATCAACGGGTACTGAGCTCAGTCGAAGACGCAGGTCTTGTTCCCAAAGACCATGATGCGGTGCTCGAGGTGGAGTCGGACTGCTCGCGCCAGCACCTTGCGCTCGATGTCCGCGCCCAAGCGCACGAGGTCGGCAACGTCATGGGCATGGGTCACCGGGGTCACATCTTGGGTGATGATCGGCCCAGCATCGAGCTCGGCGGTGACGTAGTGGGCGGTGGCGCCCACCATCTTGACCCCCCGCTCGTGGGCACGACGGTAAGGGTTGGCGCCGATGAAGGCGGGCAGGAAGGAGTGGTGCACGTTGATCATCGCCTGCTCGTAGCGCTCGGTGAGCGTCGCTGGCAAGATGCGCATGTAGCGGGCCGGGACCACGAGGTCGGGACCAAGGCCGTCGAGGCAGGCCCCGAGCGCCTGCTCTTGGTCGGAGCGGTCGGCCTCGACGGGGAGGTGGTGGAAGGGGAGCTCGTACCGTCGAGCCAGCACGGCGGCGTCGAGGTGGTCCGAGACGATCGCAACCACCTCGCAGGACAGCTCACCGAGGTCGATGCGAGCCAGCAGGTCGCTGGCGCAGTGCAGCTGCCGGGAGCACAACAGCGCGAGCTTCGGCCGAGCGCTGGCATCGAAGGTACGGCACTGCAGTCCGGTCGCCTCAAGCTCGACCAGTGCCTCGTCGAGCACGTTGCGCTCGAGGAGCCCCGTCACCTCGATCCGACAACCGAAGGCTCGTTGGGCTTCGTCGCTGTGTTGGGCCAAGTCCACGATGTTGCCGCCGGCTCGAGCGACGGCCGCCGTGACAGCGGCCACGATGCCGACGGCATCGGTGGATCGGACGGTGACGATGAGCGGTGGCGTGGTGAGCGGTGGTGTCGAGATGGAACGTTCCTCCATGGCCATTGTTCCAGCGAACGTAGACCTCGTTGCCGCTGCGGTGCCAGACTTCAGCGATGCAACGCCGCTACCTCGTCGTCGACGTGTTCGGGGCTCGTGCGTTCTCCGGTAATCCCGTGGCCGTCGTGGCGGATGCTGAGGGGCTCAGCACCGAAGCGATGCAGCGCATCGCCAGCTGGACGAACCTGTCTGAAACCACCTTCCTCCTCCCCGCAGACGTCGAAGGTGCGGACTACAGCGTCCGGATCTTCACCACCACCACCGAGTTGCCCTTCGCCGGGCACCCCACGCTCGGCGCAGCCCGAGCATGGCTCGAGCATGGCAACCTGGCCAGAACGCCGGGCTGCGTGGTGCAGTCCTGTGCGGCGGGCCTGGTGAAGGTGTTCGAGCAACCCGGAGGGGCGCTCGCCTTTGAAGCACCCCCGCTCCTCCGCTCGGGACCACTGAGCTCTGCCGAACTGCAAGCGTGCACCATGGCCCTCGGCCTCGAAGCCCACCAGGTGCTCGACGGCGCATGGGTCGACAACGGACCGGGATGGTGTGCGGTGCTGGTCGAGTCCGTTGAGACCCTCCACTCCCTCGCGGTGCCCTCGGGCGTCCAGAAGCTCGGTGCCGTTGCGCTCGGCGTGCCACAGGGCACCCCGGCCTACGAACTCCGGGCGTTCTTCCCCTCGAGTACTGGTACGACGGAGGATCCGGTGACCGGAAGCTTGAATGCCTCGGTGGCGCAGTGGCTCTGTGGGGCTGGGCTCGTGCAGCCGCCCTACCAGGTGCACCAAGGAGCAGCACTCGGGCGAGACGGCATCATCGAGGTCACCGAGTCGGCCACCGGAGCGCTGCTCGTCGGCGGCCAGACGGCCGTGGTGGTGCGCGGCACCATCGAGGCGTAGCGGAGCCACACCGCACGCCGCGAGCACACGCGAGTCGGGCGACGTACCAGCACAGCATCGACTCCTCCCGAGTCAAGGTACCGACGGCGTGCTAGACGGGGGGCATGCACCTCGACCTCCACGTCTCCCGCTTCGATTGGACCTCCTCCAACGCCACCATGGGCCGAGAGCTGGTGGAGCTCGCCCAGCAGTGTGAAGTCCTCGGGGTGCGGACGTTGTCCTTCATGGATCACTACTTCCAGATGGACTGGATGGCGCCGGCCGAGGATCCGATGCTCGAGGGCTACACCGCGCTTGGCTTCCTGGCGGGGGCGACCTCGTCGCTTCGGCTCCGCCTCCTCGTCACCGGCATCACCTACCGGCACCCAGGGCTCCTCGCCAAGATCGTGACCACCTTGGACGTCGTATCGGCTGGACGGGCGGAGCTCGGCATCGGCGCTGCGTGGTACGAGCGGGAGCACGTGGGGCTCGGGGTGCCCTTCCCGAGCACGGTCGAGCGCTTCGAGCGGCTGGAGGAGACCCTGCAGATCTGCCAGCAGATGTGGAGCGACAACGACGGCCCCTTCACCGGAACCCACTACCAGCTGGCCGAGACCTTGTGCCGGCCCGTGCCGGTCAGTAAGCCCCATCCGCGCATCGTGATCGGCGGGGGAGGGGAGCGCAAGACGCTGCGGCTGGTGGCCCAGTACGCAGACGCCTGCAACTTGTTCGATTTCGACGACGTGGCCCACAAGATCGACGTACTCCACCAGCACTGCGCTGAGGTGGGTCGCGATCCCAAGGAGATCGAGATCACCGTGCTCACCAACGCCATTGACGAGACCTCTGGACCCTCCGAGGTCCTCGAGGCGGCGGAGCGGCTGGCACGGCTTGGGGTGGCCACCATGGTGGTCTCGGCCGTCGGAGATGCTCCTGGGGCGTGGCTCGAGGCCACGGTAGGGCCGATCATGGGAGACCTCGCTGAGGTGACACCCCTCGTCCATTGAGAGGCGACGGGAGTCCATCTCGCTTGCGAAGTGCAAGTGAAGACTAGGGTGGGTGGAGCCACACGATTGGCACACGGCACTTCAAGGAGAGCACCCCATGGCAGAGCAGGTTCTCGTCACCGGCATCAGCGGCTACATCGGACAGCACGTCGCCGCGCAGTTGCTCATCGAGGGTTACCAAGTCGTCGGCACGGTGCGCTCGCTCGACAAGTCGGCCTCCACTCTCGCCGCCCTCACGCCGGTGGCGCCCGTGGAGCATCTGCGCTTCGTGGAAGCAGACCTGTTGGACGACCGAGGCTGGGCCGAGGCCATGGAGGGGTGCCAGCTGGTGGTGCACGTGGCCTCCCCCTTCGTGCTGGCCGAACCCAAGGACGAGAACGCGCTGATCACCCCGGCGGTTGAGGGGACCAAGCGGGTGCTCATGGCGGCGAAGGCCGCCGGGGTCCGTCGCGTGGTGCTGACCTCCTCCATCGTGGCAATGACCGCGGGTAAGCCGAGCGGCACCTACGGCCCGGACGCATGGTCTGATGTCACCACCGCCATTGGTGCCTACGCCAAGAGCAAGACCTTGGCCGAGCGGGCGGCGTGGGAGGTTGTCGGTGACGGCTCCATGGAGCTCGTCGCCATCAACCCCGGCGCGGTGTTCGGTCCCTCCCTCGGTGCAGCTGGTGATGGCCAGAGCGTCTCGGTAATGGCCGACCTCATTGGCGGCAAGATGCCGGCGATTCCCGACGTGGCCATGGGGATGGTCGACGTCCGTGACGTCGCGCGGCTCCACCTGGCGGCCCTGACCGCCCCTTCGGCGCCTGGTCAACGATTCATCGCCGCCAGCGCAGCACCGGTTGAGTTGCGCTACCTTGCCGAGGTGCTGCGAGGGGCTGGGTACACCAAGGTCCCCACCCGCAAGGCGCCCAACGTTGCGATCAAGCTCATGGCGCTGTTCGATCGCCAGGCCAAGGGCATGGTCCCTCAACTGGGCAAGCGCGTCGCCTTCGACAACCGCACTACCTACGATGTGCTGGGGTGGACACCTACCCCGCTCGAGCAGACCTTCGTGGAGATGGCTGCCACGCTGTCGAAGTAGGAGCCCATGGACGCTGCGCAAGAGACCGTGAACCTGCAGTGGCGGTCGGCGTGCCCGATCAGCTCAGGCCTCGACCTGCTCGGTGATAAGTGGTCGCTGCTCCTCATCAGGGACCTCTTCCAGCACGGGACGCGCACGTACTCGGAGTTCAGCGACTCACCTGAGCACATCTCGACCAACATCTTGGCGGCCCGGCTCCGGCTCCTCAGCGCGGCGGGGCTCATCGAGCGAACCAGCCCTGATCGTTCGGCGCGCAACAACGCCTACCGCTTAACCGAGCGAGGCCAGGCGTTGCGGCCGGTGCTCGAGGCGATGGCGCTGTGGTCCCAAGCACACCTCAAGGGTGTGCATCCTGGAATGGTCGACATCTTCTGATCCTTGAGATCCAGGGGCTTTAACTTGTGTTTCGCAAGTGATAGCATCAGTTGCGTATTGCAAGTGATGACGACCAACAGGAGCGACCAGCGATGAGTGACCAACCCACCCCGGCCTACGCCATGGTGCAGATCAACATGAAGAACCCCGAGGAGTTCATGGAGCGCTACGCCCAGCACGTGTTCCCGATCCTCGACAAGTGGGGCGTCGAGATGATCGCCGGTTCGATGACACCGAGCACCAAGGAAGGCGACTTCAGTGGGAACTGGGCTGCCATCTTGCGCTTTGAGACCATGGACGCGGCCGAGGCGTGGTACGCCTCAGGGGACTACGCGCCGTACCTCGAGCTTCGTCGTGATGAGCTCACCGACTTCACGAGCGTGGTGTTCGTCGAAGGTCGCTGAGTTCGCCGAGGGCTGCGCAGCACGCATGTCCCATTGCAGGAACGAGCCCCGGGTGCGGTGTCGATGGCGCGGCACCCGGGGCTCTCCTTCGTGCTGGACGTGGTGGGAGGATCTTCGACCGCCAGGGGTACCTCGTGGCGGGTGGTGGGCGACACGGTGGCCGTGTTGAGCTCTTGATTCCCGGCCGTCACCGGTGACGAAGCTCCTGCGCAGTGGTACGATAACTTGTACCAGTCAGGAGGAGGAACGAGTGGCCATCACCGCCAGCGAAGCTCGCAAGAACTTGTTCCCACTGATCGAGCAGGTGAACGACGACCGCCAGCCAGTCGAAATCACG
>CAINFA010000149.1 GCA_903847955.1 uncultured Actinomycetes bacterium | reverse complement strand
CTGCTGGCCACCGCTCAGGTTCCCGATGCGGGTGGTGGCGAAGCTCGAGGCGTCGACGGCCTCCACCATGGCATCGACCCGGCGCCAGTGCTCCTTCGAGCGCGGCCAAATCCCGAGCCGGCTGCCATCGAGCCCAAGGGCAATGAAGTCTCGCGTCCGCAGGGGCACCTCGGGATCGAGCTGCACCTTCTGGGGCACGTAGCCCACCTTCTTGGGCGACCGCCGGACCAGCTGGCCCCCGATGCGGACGGTGCCGGACTGGGGTCGCTCGAGGCCGAGGAGCACCTTGAGCAGGGTGGTCTTGCCCACCCCGTTTGAGCCGATGAGCCCAGTGAACTCCCCTGGGGCAATGGTGAAGCTGACGTCGTCGAGGACCTTGCGCTGGCCGTAGGCGAGGCAGAGGTGCTCGACCTCAACGAGGGCGCCCGGACTCATAGCTGCTCGGTGGATCGACCGGTGGTGACCGCCGCCGCGATGGCCGTGGTCTCGGCCTCCATCCACCGTTGGTAGCTGTAGCCCGGGGTGGGCATGGTCTCGTAGACCCCGACGATGGGAACCTTGGCCGCCGTAGCGTCGTGGCGGATGGAGGCAGTCACCGCATCGGTGACCTGGGCGTTGGCGCACAGCACCTGCACCTCGTGGCTAGCCAAGAGCTCGCCTTGGGCGGACACGGCTTGGGGGGAGGGATCCACCCCGTTCATGACGTCAGCTTGGAGCGACCACGGCGTCGCAATGGTGATGCCCATGGCCTCGAGCAGGTCGTCGGCCACCGGCTCGGTCACCGCCGCATGCAGCCCGGGGTGCGCCGCCTTGAACGCCGCCACCTCGTGGTCCCACGGCAGCAACGACGCGTCGAAGGCATCGAGCCGAGCTTCGAAGTAGTGCCGGTGCGCGGGCTCGAGGGTGGCCAAGGCGTGGGCAATGGCTCGGGCCACCACCTCCATGGTGTTCGGCGAGTACCACAGGTGCGGGTTGGGGGTGGTGGCGGGGAGCCCGAGGAGGTGCTGGACGACCAGAATCACCTGGTTCGTCCCAGGCGAGGTCTGCTCGATGTCGTTCATGAAGCCGTCGTAACCAGCGCCGTTCTGGACGATGAGCGAGGCACTGGCCACCTCGGTCGCCACCGAGGTGGAGGCCTCGAAGCTGTGGGGGTCGGCGTTGGGGTTGTCCAAGATGGACGAGACGGTGACGTAGCGACCCCCCAGCTGCTCGAGCACGTTGCCGTACTGGTTCTCTGCCCCCACCGCCAACACGGTGCCTGGCCGTGCGGTGGGCGAGCTGCTCGAGCATCCGGCCATCAGCACCACTGCGCCGAGCATCGCCCCAAGCGCGCCACGTCGACCTTGACGGTGGGTGGGAGTGGTCATGGATGCAACGTAGATCAAGACTGAGTCTCACTACAACTGAGACGCGCTACACTTCGCCGGCAGCTGGGAAACGCCACGGAGGTAGCGGTGTCTGAGCACGACCACACCATCCACGACCTGATCGAGTTGCGGCTGCGCCACGGTGAGCTGCGCTACACCTCGGGCCGACGGGCCATCGTCGACTGCCTCCACGACGCCGGCCAGCCGGTGTCCATCTCCGACATCGCCGCTCGAGTGCCGTCGGTGCCACGAAGCTCGGCCTACCGCCACTTGGTCGACCTCCAGCGGGTGGGCGTGGTGCGGCGGGTCGCCGCCAACGACGAGTTCGCCCGGTTCGAGTTAGCCGAGGACCTCACCGAGCACCACCACCACCTGCTGTGCACCACCTGCGGCGAGGTGCTGGACGTCACCCCGACCCCCGCCTTCGAGCAGGTGGTAGCCGACATGGTCGAGCAACTGGCGCGCTCTGAGGGGTTCACGGCGGTGGCGCACACCTTGGACGTGCTCGGCACCTGCCGGGCCTGTGCGGCCAACCTCAGCCCAGCGCGTTGAGCTTGGGTCGGACGGTGGTGAGGTAGAGCACCGCGCAGACGAGGCCGCCGATGCCGGTGACCAGGTAGAGCACGCCGATCAGCACGGCCCAGGTCACCTTGGAGGCCCCGATGGCGTCGTAGCGCCAGTCCGGTTGGGTGAGGCAGTCCACGAAAGCCCACACGCTGATCCCGAGGCTCACCAACACCACGGCTGCCAGCACGACCACGAGCGCGAGGACGACCCAGAACACGTCGTGGCCCACCAACACTGCGACCGACACCGCCACCCTCCTCGTCACGACGAGCGCATGCTACCGCCAGCGGTGGGCTCGAGGGACCCTCCCCTCGCACCG
>CAINFA010000148.1 GCA_903847955.1 uncultured Actinomycetes bacterium | reverse complement strand
GCCGCGGTCACTCCCTCGACCGTCCCTGATGCCCCACTGAACCCCAGCGCCGTCGGTGGCGTTGCGGCGGCCACCATTTCGTGGTCGGTGCCCAAGTTCAACGGCGGCATCCCGATCACCGGCTACACCGCCTCAGATGGCCAAGGCCACACCTGCACCACCACCACCCTCAGCTGCACCATCACCGGGATTACCCCTGGGCAGACCTACTTCTTCACCGTGGTGGCCACCAATGCCGATGGGAACTCGGTGGCCTCCGATGAGACCTACGCCTACCTCCCGCCAACCGTTCCTGACGCTCCCACCAAGTTGAGCGTCACCGTCAGTGGCTCGTCGGCGACGGGTACGTGGCTGACCCCAGACTTCGATGGCGGCATCTTCATCGCCAGCTACACCCTGAGCGATGGGGTGGGCGACACCTGCTCCACCACCACGCTGAGCTGCGAGATTGACGGCCTGACCCCGGGGCAGACCTACACCTTCACCGTGGTGGCGTCGAACTCGGTGGGTGACTCGCAGCCCTCGAGCGCGGCCCAAGCCACCATCGCCCCTGTCACCCCCGATGACCCGAGCAACGTCACGGTCACCGGTGGTTTGGCCTCGGCCACCGTCTCGTGGGGCGTGCCGGACTTCGACGGTGGTTCAGCCATCACCCAGTACCTGGTCAGCGATGGTCAGGGTGACACCTGCAGCACCGCTGGTCTCCAGTGCACCGTCACCGGCCTCGTCCCCGGTCAGAGCTACACCTTCACCGTCATTGCGGTGAACGTGGTGGGTGACTCGCCGGGCCAGGACGCCCAGCAGGTGACCATTGACGCGGTGGCCCCCAACGCCCCGACCGGCGTCACGGTCAGCGTGAGCGGCACCTCCGCCATCATCTCCTTCGTCGCACCGAGCTTCGATGGTGGCGAGCCCATCACCGGCTACACCGTCGATGACGGCGTGGGCGACACCTGCACCACCACCACCTTGAGCTGTGAGATCGACGGCCTGACCCCGGGGCAGACCTACACCTTCTCCGTGGTGGCCACCAATGCCGTGGGCGACTCGACACCGTCGTCGCCAGCCCAGGCCACCATTCCGGCCGTGGCACCGCTGAGCCCCGGCTCGGTGACCGCCACCAGTGGGGCCGGTTCGGCCACCATCACCTGGGCAGCTCCGAGCTACGACGGTGGCGCGGCCATCACCAGCTACACCGTCTCCGACGGGCAAGGGGACACCTGCACCACCACGGCGCTCAGCTGCACCATCACCGGGCTCACCGACGGCCAGAGCTACACCTTCACCGTCACCGCGACCAACAGCGCGGGCACCAGCCCCTCGAGCGCGGCCAGCGCACCCGTTGTTCCCGCCACCACCCCTAACGCCCCGGTCTCGGTGACCGCCACCGCGGGGGTGGACTCGGCCACCATCGCTTGGACCGCTCCGAGCTTCGATGGCGGTTCCGCCATCACCAGCTACACCGTCACCGACGGCCAGGGCGACACCTGCACCACGGCCACCCTCAGCTGCACCATCACCGGCCTCGTTGCTGGCCAGAGCTACACCTTCACCGTCACCGCGACCAACGCGGTGGGGACGTCCTCGGCTTCCACCGCAGCCACGGTGACCCCGGTGGCAGCACCCGGTGCACCCACCTCGGTCACGGCCGTGGTCAAGGGCACCTCGGTGACGATCACCTGGGTCGCACCGACCTTCGACGGTGGTGCCGCCATCACCGGCTACACCGTCACCGACGGCCAAGGTGACACCTGCACCACCACCACCTCGCTGAGCTGCACCATCACCGGGCTGATTCCTGGTCAGCACTACAGCTTCACCGTGACGGCGTCGAACTTCGCCGCCTCGGGTGCGAGCTCGTCCCCGGCGACGGCCGCCATCGCCCCGGTGGTCCCTGGCGCTCCCGCCAACGTGACGGCCACCTCCACCATCAAGAACCTCCTCGGCACCGCCACCATCTCCTGGGATGCCCCCGCCTTCGACGGCGGCTCGCCCATCACCAGCTACACCGTCACCGGGCCGGGTGGCCTCAGCTGCACCACCACCACGCTCAGCTGCTCCATCACCGGCCTCGTCATCGGCAAGGCCTACACCTTCACCGTGGTGGCCAAGAACGCGGTGGGCACGTCGCCGGCCTCGAGCCCGGTGCAGGTGACGCCCTTGCTCGTGCCCATCCAGGACGGCACCAACCTCGGTGGCTTCGTGCTCTCGAACATCGTCGAGATCGCTGGCTCCACCTCGACCACCTTCAAGGGCACCGTCACCGGCACCTTCAGTGGCCTGTCGCTGACCGCCACCTTGAGCTTCACCGACCTGCACGACTGGTCGCTCACCGCCTCAGGTGCCGGGTTCCACCTCGGGTCGACCACCATCAAGCTGACCGGTGCGATCACCGACACCGCCTCGGTGCTCTCGGGCTCGTTCACCGCCGCCATCGTCAACCCCATCTCCATCGACGGTGCCATCAGCCTCACCGCCGGTGCGCTCAGCATCGCGGACCACGCCGGTGCGATCACGGTGAGCAGTCCCTCGCTCTCGATCTCGGTCGGCTCGCTGACTATCCCGGTGGGTTACAACCTGGTTGACCTCCACGACTGGTCCATCTCCGCCAACGCCACCACCGCCAGTTTCGACGGTGGCACCCTGAGCTTCTCGGGCACCTTGACCGATGCCGCTGGATCGGTCTCGGGCAGCTTGACCGCCCAGATCGCCAGCTCCTTCACCCTGGGTGGAGGCGTCAGCCTGACCGCCGGTTCGATCACCGTGGCCGACCATGCCGGCACGGTGACCGTGGGCGGCACCGGGATCACCCTGGCGGTGGGCACGGCCCTGTCCCTGCCGGTCAGTTTCAACTACACCGACAGCTCGAACTGGTCCATCTCGGCCACCGCCGTCACCGCCAGCTTCGAGGGTGTCTCGCTCAGCTTCTCGGGATCCCTGGCGGAGGCCGCGGGCGTCGTCTCGGGTTCGCTCACCGCCTCGATCAGCACCCCCATCGCCCTCGGTGGTGGCATCACGTTGCCCTCGGGCTCCCTGACCATCGCCGACACTGCCGGTACCTTGAGCCTGAATGGCTCCAACCTCACCTTGGCCGTCGGCTCGGCCATCAGCCTGCCCATCGGCTTCACCGCCACCGGGCTCAAGGACTGGACCATCTCCGACACCAACGTGCCGGTCAGCTTCGATGGCGCCACCCTCGACTTCTCTGGCTCCTTGACCGACACGGCGGGCACCCTCTCGGGCAGCCTCACCGCCCAGGTGGCCAGTCCCTTGGTCTTGGGTGGCGGGGCCAGCATCACCGCCGGCTCGATCAGCATCAGCGACCAAGCAGGCAACATCACGGTGAACGGGTCGAACCTGACCTTGGCGCTCGGCACGTCGGTGACGCTGCCGATCAGCTTCACCTACGCCGATGGCTCCAACTGGACCATCTCGGCCACCAACGCCACCGCCTCGTTCGATGGCGGCACCCTGTCGTTCACCGGCAACATCTCCGAGACGGCGGGGGCCATCTCGGGTGCGCTGACCGCAGCCATTGCGAGTCCGCTCTCCCTCGGCGGTGGCGTGAGCCTCACCGCCGGTTCGATCACCGTCAGCGACCAATCGGGCACCATCTCGATCGGCGGGGCGAGCATCACCTTGGCGGTGGGCACCGCGCTGACGCTGCCGATCACCCTGCACTACGTCGACCTCTCAGACTGGACGGTGGGGGCCACCAACCAGACCGTCAGCTTCGATGGCGGCACGCTCAGCTTCTCGGGCACCTTGACCGATGCCTCGGGCACCATCTCGGGAACCCTCGCCGCCCAGGTGGCAAGCCCCATCAACCTCGGGGGCGGCGTGCGCTTGACGGCTGGCTCGGTCACCATCGCCGACCAGAGCTCGAATCTCACCTTTGGTGGCACCAACGTCACGGTGAGCATCGGCAAGGCCTTCAGCCTGCCCATCAGCTTCAGCTACACCGACAGCCACGACTGGACCATCACCGCCACCAACGCCACCGCATCGGTCGACGGCGGCTCGGTGGCGTTCAATGGTGCCCTGGTGGACACCGCAGGTGCACTCTCTGGTGCGCTGTCGGCCACCATCGCCGCACCGCTTGAGCTCGCTGGCTCGGCCTCGGTGACCGCTGGCACCATCACCGTCAGCGTTGCCAAGGACGTGTTCGTCGTCACTGGCAAGAACCTCACCCTGGCAATCGGGTCGTCGTTCACCCTGCCCATCAGCTTCAGCTACACCGACAGCCACGACTGGACCATTTCGGTCACCAACGCCACCGCCAGCTTCGGCAGCGGCACCCTGAGCTTCACCGGCAAGCTGTCCGACGTCGGCACGGTGGTGTCGGGGTCGATCACGACGCAGATCGCCTCCCCGCTCTCCTTGGGAGCGGGCATTGGCTTCACCGCTGGGTCGCTCTCCATCGACGACACCGCCGGGACCTTCTCGATCAGCGGGACCAAGGTGACCTTGGCCATTGGCTCGGCCATCAGCTTGCCCATCAGCTTCACCTCCACCGATGCGGAGAACTGGACCATCGGGGCGAGCAACATCTCGACCAGCTTCGACGGGGTCGACCTCTCGTTCTCGGGCACCTTGACCGATGCGGCCGGGACCATCTCGGGCAAGCTGACCGCCACCTTGGTGCACCCCATCGCCCTCGGCAGCGGCGTCAGCCTGACCGCAGGGTCCATCACGGTCAGCGACCTCGCCGGCACGGTGACGGTCTCGGGGTCCAACCTCACCTTGGCAGTGGGCAAGGGCGTCACCTTGCCCATCAGCTTCACCTACAACGACAGCCACGACTGGACCATCTCGGCCACCAACGTCGGGGTGAGCTTCGAGGGCGTCAAGCTCTCCTTCTCGGGCACCCTGACCGATGCCGCCAGCACCATCAGCGGCTCGCTCACCGCCACCTTGGTCAGCCCCATCACCTTGGGTGACGGCGTCAGCCTCACCGCAGGATCGCTGTCGATCAGCGACAATGCCGGGAGCATCACGCTGGCCGGGACCAACCTGACCCTGTCCTTGGCCTCGACGATCTCGATTCCGATCAGCTTCACCTACACCGACGCCAAGGACTGGTCCATCACCGCCACCGCGTCGAGCTCGACCGGCTCGGTCCCCCTCTCCGCTGGGCTCAGCCTGCCGCTGAACTCGCTGCAGGGCACGGTGTCTGAGCACGCTGGTGCGCTGTCGTGGGGTCTGTCGGCCTCCCTCGGCACCGCACCGATATCGCTGCTCCCCGACCTCGTCACCCTGACCGATGCTCGGGTGTCGGTGGGCAGCAGCTGCGCACCGGTGGCGGGGATCACCCTGTGTGGCGGTGGTGCCAGCTCGACCGTCTACTTCGCGGTCTCGGGTCTCTTGCAGCTGTCCATTGGTTCGGTGGTCTCCACCAACCCGATTCCCTTCGGTGCGGCCTACGGCGTGGGCTCGGGCGCCTTCGACATGGTGGCCCTCCTGCCGAGCATCTCGTTCTCAGGCATCGGCATCTCGCTGTCGCTCAAGGACCCGGTCCTCAAGCTGTCCTACGACGACCCTACCTTTGGTGCGGTTGGCACCGCCATCTCAGTAGGTGCGGGCACGGGCCAGACCGGTGGCTTCAACTTCTCGGCCTCGGGCACCATCTCGTTCCAGATCGGCACCTCGGCACCTGCCACCTTGAACGCCACCTTGACCTACGCCAAGTCCGGCTTCGCCCTCATCGCCAGCTTCAACCCCTCGTCGATTGCCTCTGGCATGACCGGTGTGGCGCTCAATGGCCTGGTGCTCACCGAGGCGGCGACGAGCGTGGTGGCCAACGGCGCCACCTTCGCCGTGCCGGCCGAGTCCATCGTCTTGGTGGGCAACTACTCCCTGCCCAGTTGGCTGACCCAGGCGCTCAACTTGGGCTCGACCCAGGTGGCGCTGTTCGGCAGCTTCACCTCGGCCACCAACTTCAGCTTCTCGGTCGTCATCCCCGACCAGTTCTCCCTGCCCTCCATCGATGGCTACAGCTTCACCTTCACCGGTGGGTTGCACATCGCGGTGAGCTACGTCGAGCCCAACCTGACGGTGTCGATCTCCCAGAGCGGCATCTTCTCCATCCCGGCCCAGAGCGGCCAGGCCGCCCAGCAGATCCCGATCTCCTTCTCGGGCAGCTACGCCAACGGCACGGTGACCGTGGCGATCTCGGCTGGAACCCAGGGGTCCTCCCAGGTCATCTGGGCCAACGCCATGGGCGTCCAGGGGCTGAACCTGACCTCGATCTCCATCGCCCTTGGGGTGACCACCGGTGACCCCATCCCCGACTTCGGCATCGAGGCCTCGGGCTCGCTGCCCCCGGCTGTGCTGCAGCTGCTCGGGATCAACGCCGGCTCGGGGGTCCCGGTCACCTTCGCCATCAACGTGAGCGCCACCAACCCCTGCCTCGATGCCACCATCGGGACCCCAGGGGGTGGCAACACCATCTCGATGGCCGGTGGGATCATCACCGCCAGCTATGCCCAGTTCGTGGCGGCCCCCGATGGCTGCTCCATTGGGAACTTCACCCTGCAACCTGGCTTCTCCATCGCCTTCAACGGCACCTTCTTCAACATCGGGGTCCAGGTCAACGCCACCATCGGCGTCAACCCGTTCTCGCTGCAGGCCCACGTCAACATCCAAGGGTTCATGATCGGGCCCTTCTCGATCAACAACCCCCAGCTGTCGCTGTCGCTCGGGCCCAATGGCAACTCGGCCTCGTTCTCGGGGGCCATCCAGCTGGGCACGACGGTGTCGATCCAGATCTCGGGCAGCTTCGGACCGGGCAGCAGCTACTCGTTCACCGGTGCGAGCACCATCAACGTGCTGGGCTTCAACCTCCAGACCAACATCACCGTGGCCAACAGCTCGGTGTCGGTCAAGGCCGTGCTCAACGTGCCCAACCTGCTCTACATCAACTTCACCGGGAGCTACACCGGCACCAACGACCTCCAGCTGTCGGGGTCTGCCCAGTTCGACCCGGGTGGCTTCACCCTCGGGCAGTTCCAGTTCTCGCTGAACACCGCCACCCAGACCTTCACCGGCTCCGCCTACGTCAACATCGGCAGCCTGCTGAGTGGTTCGGCCTCGGTCACCATCACCAACGCCAATGGCCAGGTCGGGTTCAACGTGACCTTCGGGGCCAGCTTCAACCTGGCCAACATCGTCTCGGCCTCGGCCACGGTCGATATCGGGAACTGCTCAGGGAGTTGCACCTCGGTGGGCTCGGTGCAGGGCTCGTTCAACGGCACCTTGACCTGGGCCGGGCAGAACATCGGCTTCTCGGGCTCGTTCAACTCCTCGGGCGGCTTCTCCCTCTCGGTCTACAGCTCGGTCAACCTCAACACCGGGGTGATCGACACGGGGCTGGTCGAGTTCCAAGGCTCGCTGCAGGGGTCGTACAAGATCACCATCAGCTCCTCTGCCCCCTACGTCTACGTGAGCGCCTCGATGTCGGCCAGCCTCCAGGCTGCGGGCATCCAGGTGAACACCACCTGCAACCCGCACTTCGCCCAGAACTGCGTCACCACCTCGACCTGGGGCAGCTGGGCCACCCTGGCCTCAGTGGCGGTCTCGGTGGACACTGAAGGCAACGTCTACGTCAACGTGGACGGCGTGAGCTTCAGCATCAAGCTGTGAGGACTTCCATGGACCATCCCACTCCAACCATGATGAGCACCCGCACCGCACGCTGGGGCGCAGGCCTCGCTGCGGTGGCACTGGGGGCCGCTGGACTCTTGGCGACGGGCGGGCCTAGCGCAGGTGCCGCCACCGCGCCCGCCGTCGTGTACCACGGCGCTCCCTACGGCTTCAACGTTCCAGGTGACCTGGTGGTCGACGGTGGGCACCTGTGGGTGGACAACGTGGCCAATGCCATCGATGAGCTGAACCCCGTCGACGGCTCCATCCTCCGGGTGATCAACAACCCGGCCGATGGGTTCAACACCCCCGAGGCCATCGCCGGTGACGGCACCCACCTGTGGGTGGCCAACACGGTGGGGAACTCGATCACCGAGCTCAACGAGGCCGATGGCTCCTTGGTCCAGACCATCAGCGGCACTGCCACCGGGCTCGATGGCCCCGACGCCGTGCTGAGCGACGGTGGCCAGCTGTGGGTAGCGAACGGCAATGCCAACTCCATCACCGAGATCGATGAGACCACCGGTCAGGTCACCGCCGTCTACGACAGCGCGGCACTCGGCCTCGACCACCCGGTGGCCTTGGCCGCGGTCGGGGGCAACCTGTGGGTTGCCAACTACGCCAGCAACACCGTGGTGGCCCTGCGCGAAGCCGATGGCTCCCTCGTCCACACCGTCTCGGACCCGTCGATCAACCAGCCCTTGGCCCTCCAGGTGCTGGGCGGGGACCTGTGGGTGGCCGACAGTGGCTCGAGTTCGCTCACCGAGGTGGACCCCACCACCGGTGACGTGGCAGGAACGGTCGGCGCGACCCAAGGCGACTTGAGTGGACCCGACGGCCTCACCACCGCTGGTGGCCAGCTCTACGTCGCCAATGGTTCCAACAACACCATCTCAGTGCTGACCTCGACCGGTTCGCTGCTCTCGGTCCTCTCTGGCACCGCCGACGGGCTCAACCAGCCCTACGCCATGGCGGTGGCCGCCACCGCCCTGTGGGTGGTCAACCCGAGTGGGAACTCGGTGAGCGAGCTGCCGCTCGTGACCACCCCCACCGCACCCAGTGCGCCGAGCTCGATCAGCTTCACCCCCTCGAGCACCAAGGTGCAGGTGTCCTGGACGCCCCCCACCTCCAACGGCGGTGCCCCCATCACCAGCTACACCGTCAGCGCCGGCCATGGGAGCAGTTGCACCGCCCAGGTCAACACCACCGCCCTCACCACCTCGACCTGCACCCTGACCGGGCTCACCAATGGCACCACCTACCAGGTGTCGGTGACCGCCACCAACGCGGCGGGCACCAGCCCGGCCACCACCGGCTCGACCACCATTGCCTCGGTGCCAGGTGCCCCCACCAAGGTGATCGCCACCCCTGGGAACGGAACCATCACCGTCAGCTGGACCGCTCCGGCGTCCAATGGCGGCGACCCCATCACCAGCTCGACGGTCAGCGATGGCATCGGCCATGGCTGCACCGCCCCAGGCACCGCCACCTCGTGCGTGGTCACCGGCAACGTGCCCGGGTTCCCGGTCACCTTCACCGTGGCGGCCACCAATGCCATCGGCACCGGTCCGGCCTCGGCCCCCTCGGCGCCGGTGACCCCGGCGGTGGCGCCCTCGCCGCCGGTGGAGGTCTTGGCCACCGCCTCCAATGCCTCCATCACCGTGTTCTGGCAGGCCTCGCCCAATGGTGGCTCGCCGGTGACCAGCTACACCGCCACCATCGTGGGGAGCCCCACCCACCACTGCACCATCTCGGGCACGGCCGTGACCAGCGACCAGTGCACCATCACCGGGCTCACCAATGGCACCGCCTACGCCGCCACCGTCACCGCCACCAATGTGGTGGGCACCTCGGCGGCCTCGGACCCCTCGCCCTCGGTCACCCCTGAGCCCTTGCCCTCTGCGGTCGTCGTGACCTCGGTCAAGCTGGCCCCCACCTCGGTGACCCTGGTGTGGAAGGCCGCCTCGACCAATGGCGGCGACCCCATCACCTCCTACGTGGTGACCGACGGCCACGGCCATGGCTGCTCGGTGACGCTCTTGACCAACCTGACCTGCACGGTGGCGGGGCTGAAGCAGGGCGTGCCGGTGGTCCTGTCCATCTCGGCCACGAGTGACCTCGGCAGTGGCCCGGTCACCACCCTCACCGAGACCCCCGCCGCTCCGCCCGCGCCCCCCACCAAGGTCACGGCCAAGCTGTCGGGCACGAGTGCCGTCGTCTCGTGGACCCCAGGTGCCACCAATGGCTCGGTCATCACCAGCTTCACCGTGGCGTCGCTGACCGGGCCCTTCAGCTGCAAGGTGGCGGGCACGCTGCACACCTGCACCATCAAGGGGCTGCAGAAGCACCAGTACTACTCCTTCGTGGTCACCGCCACCAACGCCGCAGGCACCTCCAAGGCCTCGGCGCGGTCGGCCAAGATCGGCCCCGTTCGCTGATCGAGGCCAGGTCCGACCCTGGCCGGACGGCGAGGCTGACGGTTCCTCGCTGACCGTTCCTCGGGGCGGGTTGAGGAGGCCTCGACGTGCGCCGGAGGCCCGCAGTTCTGGGCGCTGGTGACCCCGCATGGTGCTCGGCGAAAGGGTCCCTTCGACCCCACCTGGACCCCCACCTCGGGGGCGCGGCAGGCTACGATCGCACCGAGATGCTGCTGGTGTCGACCACGGTGTCGACGAGCAGTGAACGAACCCGGGGGGGGTCCATGCGCAAGACGGCTTTCGTCCTGACGAGCACGCTGGTGACGGCGATGACCATGGCGGTGGCACCGCTGTCGGGGGCCACAGCGCCAGCCCCGGCCGGGTTGCCCAGCTTCTACGCCGTGCCGAGCTTCTCGGCCAAGGCCCCGCTCGGGACGGTGCTCAAGGACCAAGCGGTGACGGTGAGTGGCCTCTCGGGCACCGCCTATCGCGTGATGTACGTCTCGGAGAACGTCGCTGGTAAGCGGGTGCCCGCCACCGGCTACGTGGTGGTCCCGACCGGCACCGCTCCCAAGGGTGGGTGGCCGGTGCTGAACTGGAACCACGGCACCAATGGCATGACCTCGGTCTGCGCCCCCAGCCTCAACATCGGCAGCGACGTGCCGGTGGCGCTCATCAACGCCGCCACCGCGCATGGCTGGGAGTTCACCGCCGCGGACTACCAAGGTGAGGGCACCGCCGGGCTGATGCCCTACTTGGCTGGGGTCGAAGCGGCCCAGGACTCCATCAACGTGGTCCGGGCCGCCCACCGGCTCACAGTGGCTCATGGCTCCACTACCTACGTCGACTGGGGGCACTCCGAAGGTGGCCAAACGGCGATGTTCGTCGACGCCATCGCCAAGCACTACGCCCCCGAGCTGACCTTGAAGGGTGTGGTGGCGGGAGCCTCTCCCAGTCAGTTCCAGTTCATCTACGGCGCGCTCAAGACCAGCCCCTTCGCCTACTACCTGCTCATGGGGGCCGCGGGCCTCAACGCTTGGTATGGCGACAAGCTGGCACCCCTCAGCCAGGTGCTGACCCCGACGGCAGAGGCCCTGCTGCCCGATCTGTCCATGGGCTGCTCGAACGTCATCGCCGGTGCCGTCGACCCCTACGTCACCAACAATGACTTCGCCGCTCTGGTCAAGGCGGATCCGTATACCTTGCCGGCCTGGAAGGCCATCTTGAACGCCAATGACCCGGCCAAGATCTCAGCCCTTGGCGCGCCGCTGCTCATGATCCAAGGCGGCAATGACGAGCAGATCCCGGTGGTCTCGACCGGCTTGCTCTACAACCAGATGTGCCACCTGTCGGCCAAGAACCGCTCGACGGTGCAGCGCTGGGTCTACCCCGGCCAGAGCCACGCCGGCGTGATCAGCGTCTCCTATCAGGACATGTACACCTGGATCGCTGACCAGTTCGCCAGCAACCGCACCGGCGCCTTCAACTACACCCCAGTTGGCCTCGACGGCATCGCCCCCTCGGCCTCGGTCAAGGACTCGGGCGGGTTCTCCGAGCTGCAGTCCTGCCAGTAAGCAGGAGTGGGGGCACGGTCCTCACCGCTCGGTGGAGGTCTCTCCAGGGTGCGAGTAGGGGATAAGGCGTTGGACGCCCACCATCATGCTTCTGCGAGCGGTCACTGTCGTTGCCGCGCAAGTATCGCGGGTCTTCACGCCACAACCCGTGCAATCTGGAGCCTGAGAGGGGATTCGAACCCCTGACCTACGCATTACGAGCGGGTCGGAAGCCCAAAATGAAGCAGGGGCAAATCGTAAAAGTCCAGTTCAGAGGCACTTTCTTATGACGGCCCATGACCGTTCGAGACACCACTAGCCGGGTAGATCGCGCACGGATCGCGCACGAAATCGGTGGGCCACCGTCAAGATTCCACTGGTTGATCCATCCCCGTCTGCGTCGGAATTGAAAGAGCTCCGGCCGTGACGTATCGAATGCTGGCAAGCTTCGGGTCATGGATTTCACAAAGGAAGTCGCAACACGAACAGCGCTGTTCGAGCACCTCGATTCACTCGTAGCGCGCTCCGCAGACGGCAACCTTGCGTGGGACCAGACCGCCTCTTTCGAGTTTCAAGGCGAGACGATTGCCATTCGGCAGACCAGAGGCCGAGGAATTCAGAAGCCGCGGCAGCTGGATGCTGCCCTATCGATCACCACGGCATTCACGGGTTACGGCCGACAACCTCCTTATGAGGACTCGATCGGCCCTGACGGCTATCCGCGGTATAAGTACCAAGGCACAGACCCGAACCTCGCGGCAAACCGCTCCCTTCGGACAGCGATGAAGTTCTCGCTGCCCCTTGCGTACTTCATTGGAGTCAGAGAAGCCGTCTACCGGCCCGTCTACCCGGTTTTCATCATCGGGGAGGATCCTGGCGAGCATGAGTTCTCCCTTGGATTTTCGAGGTCTGAAGTTGGGCTAGACCTCTCGACACTCAGTCCCCCAGAGAAGGTCTACGCAGCCCGAACCACCAAACAGCGCCTCCACCAACCTCTGTTCCGTGAACAAGTCCTCCATGCATACTCGTCCCGGTGTGCCATTTGTCGGTTGGCTCATCCCGAACTTCTTGACGCGGCGCACATCATTAGAGATTCGGAGGACGGGGGAGACCCCGTCGTTCCGAACGGGATGGCGCTATGCAAGATCCACCACTCAGCGTTTGACAGGAACTTTCTCGGCATTACACCTGACTATGTTGTCAAGATCAATAGAGAGCTCTTGGAAGAGGTCGATGGACCAATGCTCCGACACGGCCTCCAGGAGATGCACAACTCAACCCTGACGGTTCCCGTCCGGGCAGCTGAGAAGCCGGATCCAGTGCGACTCGAGAGGAGGTATGAAGGCTTCCTTCAGGTGGCTTCTTAGGCCATTCTCCCCGCACCCTCAGCTGGGTGCAGTGGCACAAACCGAGCGTCGCGGCTATCTCGGCGACGTGGGGCCAGCGGAGTTCGAGGCGGCCTACGATGCAAGCTCCAGCGGAACCCCGCTCGATGGCATCACAGCCTGGGAGTGGTCTGCCCCAACGGTTCCCGTCCCGCCAACTTGGGATCCCAAACTGGGGGTCCACAGACGTCCAGGTGAGTCCATAAGTCCTGGTCAGAGGCCTAAGGAGTCCACTTAAGTCCACCGAGATTTGCTCCAATGGCTGCACGGTTGGCTGACAACGTAATTAGGCCATTGGCGAAAGTATGGCGGCCCAGCTCACCGTCTCAGCCCTGCGCCAAGATGTGTCCGGGCGTCGTCGTCAAGGCATGAAACGATTGAGCTGCAATCGACTGATCAAGCTGGGGGCTCTAGGTGACACTGAAAACACATCACGGCACAAAGACAGTCCAGGAACTTCTCTACCTGTTCCAGCAGAGGAGCCTCAACCTTTCTCCGGGCTTCCAACGTCAATCCGTCTGGACCGAGTCCGACAGACGGCTATTGATCAACTCGCTCTTCGAGGGCATCCCGGTCCCTTCCATTTATCTCTATCGCCAATCGGGGAATGGAGGACGTCTGCAGTACGACGTGATCGACGGGAAGCAACGTCTTGAGAGCATCCTCCTCTATATGAACAAGGGTCCGCTTGTGGCAGGGCGAGATGACGTCCTCTGGGTTAAGCGTTCATTCAATGATGAGGACCCCCTCGAGTGGTGGTGCTGGCAAGAGCTGGATTCGTCCATCAAGCACGACTTCCTCGCCACTGAGATTCCGACTATCGAGGTGGACGGCGAGCTCGGCGAGATCATCGAACTCTTCGTCCGGATCAACGCCACTGGGAAGCACCTCACCTCACAAGAGAAGCTGCACGCCAAGTACTACACGAGTCCGGTGCTCAAGACAGCTCAAAGAATTGCCGATGAACTCGCACCTCGGCTCAAGGGCAATCGAGTCCTGTCGGCAGGCCAGATGCAGCGGATGAAGCATGTAGAGCTCGTAACGGAACTTCTGCTGTCAATCGACGTAGGCGAACCGCTACATAAGAAAGCCAAGCTCAACGATGTCATCAAGGGGGGCGGTCTGTCTCCCGGCGATCTCGCAGCCGCCACCACTCACCTCAAGAGAGCGATCAACATCACGTTCTCCATCCTGCCGGACCTCAAGACGACAAGATTCCACCAACTGGCGGACTTCTACTCTCTCGTACTCCTGTTTCACGAGCTAAGGAGTGAGGGGTTGGCGGTGTCCACGCATGGCAGTCAACGGAATGCACTGGCCGGAAGCCTCCTCCGGAATTTCGGACTCGATGTGGATCGCGTAAGCGAGAGCATGTCCAGGGGCAAGGGTATCTCGGAGTCCGAAAGGCCCTTCCTTGAGTATTTGACGACGGTGAAGGAAGGCACCGACAGCAAGGTCCAGCGCAAGCACCGTGATCGCATCCTGCGCGAAGTCTTGAATGGGGTCTTCGAACCGCTCGCCAGCAATCGCGCCTTCAATCCAACCCAACGTCGGATCCTCTGGCACTCGTCGAACAAGGTCTGTGCTGTCGGCAAGGAGCCAATCAAGAGATGGGAAGACGTTGATATCGACCACGTGACTGCCTACATCAAGGGAGGCAAGACCAAACTTGAGAATGCCGCCTTGGTCTGTGCCAAACACAACCGCGGCAAGGGCGCCTCTTAACGCCATGGTTATCCAGACTGGATCCGATCGCGAGAGCGGTGCGCCGCGCGATGTCGAATTGGGCGATCTAGTTGACCAGCTGCGTCGAGATGAGCTGAAGTCAATAGCCAACGACGTCAGCACAGGCTTGAGCGACCACATTCTCAAGTCGTTGGACGAACGTGGTCGCGCACAGGAACTCGTTAGACAGCAGTACAGCGCTCGGTATCCATTTGAGCTACTTCAGAATGCGAATGACGCGGGCGCTGGCTCTGGTGGCGGAGGCGTTTGCTTCTTGGTCACCGACACATCGCTGCTTGTCGCTGACCGAGGGGCCGGATTCGGGAAGGAACAGATTCGCGCAATCTGTGGATTGGGTGGATCGTCGAAAGACCCTCGAAAATCCATCGGTTACAAGGGTCTTGGCTTCAAATCCGTTGGCGAGATCAGCGACCAACCGCAAGTGCTTTCAGCAGAAGTCTCATTTGGCTTCGACGAGACGAAGACTTTCAAGGCCGTGGAAAAAGCCGTTGGGGAGACTCTCCATCCGAATCAGTGAATCGCACTGGGATAGTT
>CAINFA010000147.1 GCA_903847955.1 uncultured Actinomycetes bacterium | reverse complement strand
TAGATCGACCACAGGTGCTTGGGTCGGCCGGTGATCTCCGCGTCCACGCTGGTCGCCACCAGCATCTCTCGAAGCTCGACCAAGACCCGGGCGAGGTACTGCTCACGCTGAGGTGCTCGTGCCGAGACCATCTTGGCGATCTCGGTGTAGCGCTTGGGGTGCAGGGTCTTGAAGGACAGGACTTCGAGCTCCCACTTGATCTGGCTGATCCCTAAGCGATGCGCCAAAGGGGCGTAGATGTCCATGGTCTCTTGGGCGGTCCGACGCTGCTTCCACTCGTCGAGCGCGGACAGCGTGCGCATGTTGTGCAGCCGATCTGCCAACTTGATCATGAGCACCCGCCAGTCAGAGGCCATGGCGATGAGCATCTTGCGGATGGTGGCCGCTTGCTGGGCCTCTTTGGAGTCGAAGTGCAGCCGGTCGAGCTTGGTCACACCATCGACCACATTGGCCACGGCGACGCCGAATCGCTCCCCCACCATCTCGAGGTCGAGGCCGGTGTCCTCCACCGCGTCGTGCAAGAGGGCACCAGCGACTGCTGTGGCGTCGAGTCCGAGCGAGGCCACCACCTCGGCCACCGCGACCGGGTGGGTGATGTAGGCCTCACCCGAGTGCCGGCGCTGACCGTCGTGCGCCTCGAAGGCAACCTTGGCAGCCAGTGCGATCAGCGAGGTGTCCTCACCTGGGCGTCGCTTGGCGAACTCGGCCAAGACTGGCTCGAGGAGGTCGTCGAGCGAGGCGTCGATCACCGGGGAGGTCGCATCTCGATCGGTGGGCACCATCGCCCTAGGCTACCGCCGCGCCCTGCTGGGGCACGCGGTTGGTTGAGGGTTCGCTCAGCGCCGCTTCTTCTGGACCCGGCCCTTGGGGGGCTGACCCGTTGGGGTGAGCCCGGTGGCCGCCGCCGTGGTCCCCACGCCGCTGGGCTTGATGGTCCCCGTCACCGTCGAGGTGGCTGCCTGGGTACTGACCGACTTGCCACGCTCTTGGGCCACTTCGGTCGGCGTCATCCGAGCCTGACGGTCACGACGGGTTGCCAGTTGCTCCCGCAGCTGGCGGTACTTGGGCTCCCGTTCCTTCAAGATGGCCAAGATCGGTGAGGCGATGAAGATCGAGGAGTAGGCACCTGAGACCAGACCGACGAACAACGCCACGCCGTAGTTCAACAAGGTGGTGGCCCCGAGCAGCACCGCGCCGACCAGCAGCACCGACAGCACGGGCAAGATGGCCACGAGCGAGGTGTTGATCGAGCGGGCCATGGTCTGGTTCATCGAGAGGTTGACGATCTCGGAGTACGTCAGCTTCGAGGTCGACCCCATCTGGTGCACGTTGTCGGTGACCCGGTCGAAGACGACCACGGTGTCGTACAACGAGTACCCCAAGATGGTGAGCACGGCGACCACGGTGTCCGGGGTGATCTGGAAGTTGAAGATGGAGTAGACGCCGACGGTCACGAGCAGGTCGTGGAGCATGGCCAGAAACGCCGCCAGCGCCATCTTCGGCTCGAACCGGAAGGAGATGTACAGACCCACCAAGACGAAGAACACCGAGAGCGCAATGAGCGCTCTCGTGGTGACGTTCGAGCCCCAGGTCGGCCCCACCGAGGTCACCGACACCTGGTTGAAGGTGGTGTGGGCGGTGTCTGCCATGGCGGTGATCACCGCCGTGTTCACGTGGCTCTGGGCCGTGGAGGACAGGTCTTGCAGGTTGGCTTCCACCTGAATGTTGGTGGCGTTCCCGCTGCCGATGGACACCACTTGAGGGTTGGTCAACCCAGCGCGCTCAACGGCGGTCGTGATCTGATCGATGGTGGCACCGTTCGCCTTGACGGTCCAAGAGTTGCCGCCCTTGAAGTCGATGCCGAGGTTGAACCCACGCACCGACAGCGACAAGATGCCCGCCACGATGATGACGATTGAAATCCCGAACCAGATCTTCTTGCGACCAATGAAGTCGATCTTGGTCTGCCCGCGGTAGAGCCGTTGGACGGCGTTGAGGGGCTTGGTGGTGGTCTCTGTGGTCATGGTCATCGCAGGTCTCCGCCCTCAACCGCCAGCCCTCGGGCAACGCCGAACCTGCCACCAGTTGCGCGATCACTCCGCCCCATCAAGTACACGACGGGTCGGGTGAAGAAGTAGGTCACGACGATGTCCAAGATGGTGGAGAGTCCGAGGAAGAAGGCGAAGCCTCGGACGTCGCCCAGTGCCAACTCGTAGAGCACGACGGCGGCCAGGAGCGACACGAGGTCAGCCGCCAGCACCGTGCGCCACGCGCTCTTGAAGCCTCGGTCCACGCTCGTACGCACCGAGCGGCCCGAACGAGTTTCATCCTTGAGGCGCTCGAAGTACACGATGTAGGAGTCCACCGTGATGCCGATCGACACGATCAAGCCGGTGACGCCCGCCAAGGTGAAGCTCGGTGCGAGCGAGGTGTGCCCCAGCGCCGAGATGATCGCCCACAGCAGGGCCGCGGTGAGCGCCAAGCCGGTGACGATCACGAGTCCGAGCCGGCGGTAGTAGACGATGACGTAGAGCATGACCACCGCCAGACCAGCGAGACCAGCTCCAAGGCCAGCGACCAACGAGGAGTGCCCGAGGGATGGCGAGACCGTCTGGGACTGCAGCGGAATGAGCTTCACCGGCAGCGAGCCGTAGGTCAGCACGGTGGCCAGCGACTGCGCTTCGGCTTGGGTGAAGTTGCCGGAGATCTGCAAGGTTCCACCAAATGAGGTGAAGGTCGACTGGCCCGGCAAGATCACCGGTGCAGACTCGACGATGCCGTCGAGCTCAATGGCAACCGGCTGGTGGAAGTACTGCGCTGCCACCGTGTCCCAGGCCGCGCCACCCGCCGAGGTCAGCGAGCAGTTGACAACCCACGCCCCGGTGTTGTCGATCTGGGCCGTGGCGCTCGAGATGATAGTGCCGGTCAACGCAACGCCGTTGGCGACCGGAACTGGCCCGAGCGCGTAGCGCAGGCCGCCGGCTTGGGTGCCCGGCAACAACACGGCTTCGCCTTGGAGGTCATCGGTGGTCGACAGCACCTGGACCAGCGCCGGCTGGGGATTCACGTTGCCCTGGTTAGTGGCGTTGACTTGGTACTTCGCCGGACACACCTGGGACAGCTGTGCCTCGGTGACCCCACGGGGGAAGGGGATCTTCGCCTTTGCCTCTGCTGGCGGGGCGTAGCACCACACCGGCCGGATGTAGAGCTGGGCGGTTTGCCCAATCCGAGCGAGCACGGTCTGGGCGTTCCTGATCCCTGGCATGGTGACCGCGATGTTGTTGCCTTGCTGCTGGACCTGGGCACCGCTGACGCCGAAGGCGTTGACCCGGCTCGTGAGGATCGAGATCTCGGTGTTCATCTCCGACGTGGAGATCTTGTGCTCAGGCTGGTAGACGACAGAGACGCCACCAGCGAGGTCGAGTCCAAGACGAGGGGACCAGTCGGCAGCCAACGTGGCCACCAAGGAACCGACGGCGAGCACCACCACGAGGC
>CAINFA010000146.1 GCA_903847955.1 uncultured Actinomycetes bacterium | reverse complement strand
GCCTTCGCGGGGTGGACGTGAGCCACCGGATTTGCCTTGGTAGCCGGGACGGTCACCGGTGGAACGGCCTTGGTAGCCGGGACGGTCACCGGTGGAACGGCCTTGGTAGCCGGGACGGTCACCGGTGGGCTTGCGGTCACCATAGGGACGGTCGCCAGTGGAACGGCCTTGGTAGCCAGGGCGATCTCCGGAAGGCTTGCGGTCATAGCTTGGACGGTCGCCGCGGGGCTCCCAGGTCCGGCTGCCGCCTTCGCGGGGTGGACGTGAGCCACCTGATTTACCTTGGTACCCGGGTCGGTCGCCTCGTGATTCCCGTCCGTTGCTCGCTCCTTGACGTGGAGAACGAGAGCCGCCAGAACCTCCAGGTCGAGGGCCACTTCGAGGTGTGCCGCCCGACGCACCCTGGCCTTGCGAGTCGCCCTTGGGGCGCGTGTCGTCAGGGTCAGAGGGAGTGGCCATCCACGTAGTCTACGCCTTCTGGCCGGTCTCTCACCGACGACGAGGTCGCGAGCACCCGCCACTGCACCCAGCGCAATCCTCACCGAGAGGCCGTTCCCCAGCTCGCCGAGGTCCGCCGTCTCTGCTCAGGACGTCCTCAGTGAACGGAGCGGTTCACGAATCGTTCTTACCCAAGATCTCTACCGTGGGTTTCGTGGACATGCTGGATCACCCGACCGCAGTGCGACCTGCTCCATCGTGGAGCACTCCTACCGCTGCACAAGGCCACACCTCCAACCGTGCGCCAAAGCCTTGGTTCGTCAACGTGTGCGTGGCGCTCGCAGGCCTCGGTCTCGGCATCGTCCTCGGCCTTGTGGCGATCAACGAGACCTCGGGAACGCTCGCAGCACCTGGAGGTTGGTTCACCGCCTCCGGCCGCCTCACGGGGTTCGTCAGCGCGTACCTAATGTGCCTCCTCGTCGTGGTCATGACTCGTATCCCCTGGCTCGAGCGCAGCGTGGGGCAAGACCGCCTCGTCGCGTGGCACCGGCGAATCGGGCCATGGACAATTTGGATGGTGATCGCCCACGTCGTGCTCATCACCATTGGCTACGCCGCCCTCAATGGCCAAGGGCTGTGGCGGCAGGTCTGGACCTTCATCACCCAGTACCCCGACATGCTCCAAGCCTTCGTTGCCTTCGGGCTCTTGGTGATGGTTGGCGTCTCGTCGATCAAGCGAGCCCGCCGGAAGCTGCGCTACGAGACGTGGTGGGTCGCTCACCTCTACGTCTACCTCGCCCTCGGCCTCGCCATCGCGCACCAACTGCGAACCGGGGCGGCCTTCGTCAACCACCCCCTCGTGAGCCAGGTGTGGCTCGCCCTGTGGATCGCCACCGGACTCAGCGCACTGGCGTTTCGAGTCGGGGGGCCGGTGCTGCAGAACCTCCGCCACCAGCTCAAGGTGTCGAGCGTCGAAGAGGTCGCCTCGGGGGTCTACGCCATCACCTGTGAAGGACGCCGGCTCTCATCGCTCCAGGTTGCTGGTGGGCAGTTCTTCCAGTGGCGGTTCCTCACCCGCGAGCTGTGGTGGCACGCCCACCCGTACTCGATCTCCGCCGTGCCCCGACCACCGCACCTGCGGGTGACCGTCAAGGGGCTCGGCGACCAGAGCCGCTTGGTCGCCCACCTCCGCCCAGGCACGAGGGTGCTGATCGAAGGCCCCTACGGTGCCTTCACGCACCACGCCAGTACCTGCGATCAGGTCGTGCTCATCGGTGCGGGCGTCGGGCTCACACCGATCCGCGCCATCCTCGACGACCTCCCGAACGACAAGGCCGTCACGGTGGTGGTCAGGGCGAGATCCCTCGACGACGTGCCACACCGAGACGAGCTGACTGCCCTCGCCGCGCACCGAGGGGCCCGCTACGTCGAGCTCACCGGCACCAGAGACCTCGCACCCATGGATGCGGACCACCTTGGAGCCTTGCTGCCGGGGGTCACGGCGAGCGACGTCTACATCTGTGGACCCGAAGGCTTCACCGATGCCATGCTCGCCGCGATGGGCGAGCTCGGCGTCCCACCCGCCCAACTCCACGCTGAGCGCTTCAGCTTCTAACCCGCGTGACCACTCAAAAGGAGACTCCATGAAGCGAGCCATCATTGCCGCCAGCGCCACCGTTGCAGGTCTCGCCGGCGTCTTCAGCTTCCACACCAGCACCCCGAAGCTCTCCTTCGGCGCCACCGTCCTGCCGGGCTCGCTCGGCGGCACCACCACCTCGACGACCACGGGTGGCACCATCACGACCACCTCGAGCCCTGGTCGATCCGTGACCACGACGACCGTCCGAGGAACGGTGCCGACCTCGACCCCAACCACCCGACCAACGACGTCTCCCTCGGGCCACCCCACCACCACCCAGCCGGGCACCCCCACCACCGTTCCAACCCACAGCACCACCACGACCGCACCACCGGTGACCACGACGACCGCCGCTCCGCCTCCGCCGACCACCACCACCGCCCCCCCGAGTCAGCGCCGCACGGCGACGGGCACGGCGGTGAACTACGACTACGGATCGATTGCAGTCCAGGTCACTGCGGTGGGATCGAAGATCACCAACGTCTCGGTCGCCTCGCTGGACGACGGCGGCAACTACCGATCGATCTCCATCGACCAGATGGCCATCCCGATCTTGGAGCAAGAGGCGCTCGCCGCCCAGAGCGCCAACATCCAGAGCGTCTCGGGCGCCAGCTACACGAGTTGGGGCTTCGCCCAGTCGCTCCAGTCGGCACTCTCCCAGCTGAACCTGTAGCCGTGGCAGGGCTGGCCACCGGGCACGTCCACCACCAGGTGGCGACCATGGGCACCACCATCACCCTCGACCTCTTCGGCGTCAACGATGAGGAGCACGATGCCTTGGCCGCTGCCATCTGGCACGCCACCGAGATCTTGACCACCGCCGATGCGGTCTTCAGCACGTGGAAGCACGACTCCCCGGTCTCCGAACTGCGTGCTGGAAGACGCCGCCTCGAGGACTGCCCGCCTGAGGTCGCCGAGGTCCTCGAGCTGTGCGCCGATGCCCGAGCCATCACCGATGGCTGGTTCAATCCCTGGGCCCTCGCAGGAGGCGTCGACCCCACCGGCTACGTCAAGGGATGGGCGGCGGCCCGGGCCCTCGATGCCTTCGACGCCCTCGACTGCACAGGAGTCATCGTCAACGCGGCAGGCGATGTCGCCACCGCAGGGCAGATGCCCGACGGCTCTCCCTTCCGCATCGGCGTCACCAACCCCTTCCTCCCCCAGACCCTCGCCTTCGCCGTGCACTCACCAGGTGCGGTCGCCACCTCAGGAGACACCGAACGACCCGGGCAACTGGTCAACCCCTTCACCCAAAGCCAACAGGTGCACTACGCCTCTGCCACGGTGGCAGGCGTCGACCTCGGGCTGGCCGATGCCCTCGCCACGGCGCTCGTGGTCGGCGGCCCTGCAGTCCTCGAGCTGGTCGGCCAACTGGCCGGGTACCACGCCGCCGTGATCACCCACGACGGCACAATTACCACCACCGACGCCTTCCCCTACATCGATCTCGGTGCCAACCGCTGAGTCTTCTGGTGTTCAGACTCCCCCACAGCCTCCTGCCTGTCCCTAGCGACGAGCGCCAGATTCCCTCGCGAGCTCGGTGAACCGAGCGACCCGCACGTCGTCGCCGCCGAGCATCAGCACCAAGGTGCCGAGGACGACCTCGACGTCAACGGACCCCATCTCGAGCATCTCGACGAGGTCAACCCAATCTCGAGGGCGGTCGAAGAAGGCTTTGAACACCGCCAGGTCTGAGCAAGCGAGGAATGGGAGCTCTCGTCCAGCGAACGACTCGAACCGAATTCTGCGGCCGACCCCCTCATGGAAGGGCGTGGTGTTGAAGAAGAGATCGAGCGGGACCCCGTCCCAATCGAGCCGAACCTGACCATGGTCGGCCACTGCCGCCTCCTCAGCAGGACCAACGGCAACACCCCCGGGCAACGCTGCGAACACGCGAGTTGCTTCGTGGCCAGCGACGAACACGTTCAGGTCGATGTCGATGGTTCCCCTCGCTCGCTTGGTGCACCATGCCAGTGCCAGCGCACCACCGAAGGCGTGCGGAATCCCAGCATCGATGAGCGCTGCATCGAGGGACAGCATCTTGGCCACGATGTCCATCAGCGCCCCCCCATGGAGGGGAACGAGAGCGGACCAGGCGCTCGACGGGGGAACTGCTCTGCCAGTCTCAGTGCGGCATCGAGCTCCTCGCCACGAGCCAAACCGCCTACCTCGAGGACCCGGGTGGTCAGCCGGCCGTCGATGGCGAAGCCCGCGGCCCTCACCACCCGGTTCAAGGTCCCTACCCCGGGATCCACCTTGCTCGAGGAGTAGGCAATCAAGGTGGCGTGCGAGGTCGGCACCCTGCGGGCGAGCGAACGAAGGCTGCATCCACAGCGACGGCGAACTTCCTCCATCACCACGGAAACTTCCATGCACGTAATGGAATCTGATCTACCACCATCTGGACAGCACCGACGGGAGGACATGGCGACGAACACCACACCACAGACGCGACGAAGCCCCCTCGCTGAGCGAGGGGGCTTCATCTTGCGAAATCCCGGCGGCGTCCTACTCTCCCAGGGAGACTCCCCCCAAGTACCATCGGCGCTGGTGGGCTTAACTGCCGTGTTCGGTATGGGAACGGGTGTTTCCCCACCGCCATAGCCACCGGAAATCTTGCGCTGGGTCCGCGACGGATCTCTCGATCAACGTCGGGAACCCCAACGGCTGCGACATCGCAGCCCTTGAGCGCTCCAGAGTGAGCACGAACATGTCTCCAAGCCCTCGGCCGATTAGTACCGGTCAGCTAAATGCGTTACCGCACGTACACTTCCGGCCTATCAACGTGGTCGTCTAGCCACGGGCCTTACCAGGTTAACCCTG
>CAINFA010000145.1 GCA_903847955.1 uncultured Actinomycetes bacterium | reverse complement strand
CTACCTGCTCGCGCTCCTCGCTGCGCTGATCAACGCCGTCTCCTCGGTGCTGCAGCGACTCGGCGTCGAAGACGTGCCCGAGAGCGGCGGGCTCGTGGCCCACATGGTGCGTCGGCCGATCTGGCTGGCGGGCCTCGTGCTGATGGCTGGTGGCTACGTGGCCCAAGCAGTGGCGCTGCACCTCGGAAGCCTCACGGTGGTGCAGCCGCTCCTCGTCACTGAGCTGGTCTTCGTGGTGGGGATCATGTGGGGCTGGTTCTCGATGCCGATGCGCCACCGTGACGCGCTGAGTGCACTGGTGGCCACCCTTGGGCTCGGCGGGTTCTTGTGGGCCGCCGACCCCACCGACGCTGCGGTGGTTCCGCCGCTGTGGGCCTGGCGGTGGGTGCTCGTTGGGGTCGTCATCGCCATGGCCGTGTTGCTCGGGGCATCCAAGGTAGGCCCAAGCTGGTGGCGTGCGCTCAGCCTTGGCGCTGCTGCCTCGGTGGGCTTCGCCCTCACCGCCGCGTTGACCAAGGCGCTCACCGACTCGTTGGCGGTGTCGGTGAGCACCGCCGTGACCACGTGGTCGACCTACGCCGTCGTCGTGGTGGGGGGCGGTTCCTTTCTCGTGATGCAGGCGGCGTTCGCTGCCGGCCCCTTCGCTGCCTCGCAGTCGTCGCTCATCTTGGTCAATCCCTTCGTCTCGATTCTCATTGGGATCTCGCTGTTCGATGAGCGGCTCCGAACCTCCTCCAGCCACGTGGTGATCGAAGTGGTCGGTCTGCTCGTCCTGCTCATCGGGGCCGCGGGTCTGGCGACCTCTCCACTCGTGGCCGACGTGCATGAGGACGCCGGGGCCAACTTGTTGGCTGGGCGAGGTCGGCTGGCACGTTGGAGCGCACAGCGGCACTAGCCCCGGACGCGACGATGCCCCGGCAGTGCCGGGGCATCGTTCGAATCCTCGGGTGCTCGCTGCTAGAGCTGCATGGCCTTGACCTCGAGGAACTCCTCGAGCCCGAAGGCGCCAAGCTCGCGGCCGATGCCGGACTGCTTGTAGCCACCGAAGGGGGCAATGGCGTTGAAGCTGCCACCGTTGACCTCCACCTGACCGGTGCGGAGCTTGCGGGCCACCTCGATGCCATGGGCCTTGTCGCCCGCCCAGACGCCACCGGCGAGGCCGTAGATCGAGTCATTGGCGATCGCAATCGCCTCCTCCTCGGTGTCGTAGGGTATGATCGACAGCACGGGGCCGAAGATCTCCTCTTGGGCGATGGTCATCGAGTTCGCCACGTTGGAGAACACGGTGGGCTTGACGAAGTAGCCCTTGTCGAGTCCCTCGGGAGCCTCGGCGCCACCGGTCAGCAAGGTGGCACCTTCCTCGATGCCCTTGTGGATGTAGCCGCGCACGCGGTCGCGCTGGGCGGCCGAGATCAGCGGTCCGATGCCGAAGGTGCCCTCGGGGGCCTCGCCGAAGGGGTCGACGGGCACGAAGTTCTCCGCCGCCTTGGTTGCCAGCTCCTCGATCTCGGCCAGCTTCGAGCGAGGCACGACGAGGCGGGTCAGCGCTGAGCAGGTCTGCCCGGAGTTCAGGTAGCACTTGAACACGGCGTCGGGGATGGCCGCAGCCAGGTCGGCGTCCTCCAAGATGATGTTGGCGGACTTGCCTCCGAGCTCGAGGCTGACGCGCTTGACCGTCTCAGAGGCGACGACCATGACCCGCTTGCCTGCACGGGTCGATCCAGTGAAGGAGACCATGTCGACCTTGGGGTGGGCTGCGATGGCTTCACCCACCACCGGGCCAGTGCCGGTGACGAGGTTGAAGACGCCCTTGGGCAGACCGACCTCGTGGAAGATCTCCGCCAAGATGAAGGCGTTGATCGGGGCCACCTCGGAGGGCTTGAGCACCACGGTGCAACCAGCGGCCAGGGCGGGTGCGACCTTGTTAGCGATTTGGTGGAGTGGGTAGTTCCACGGCGTGATGGCCCCCACGACCCCCGCAGGCTCACGGGTGATCACCGAGTTGTTGACCTCTTCGTCGAAGGCGAAGTCGAGCACCCTCGAGGCGCAGTCGGCGAAGGTGCCGGTTGGCAGGCCTGCTTGGATCAGCGACGAGAACAGCAGCGGCATGCCGACCTCATGGGAGATCACCTCGGCGATCTCTCCATTGCGGTTGCCGAGTTGCTCGGCGACCTTGGCCAGCAGGGCGGCGCGGTCCTTGACCGGGGTCGCTGCCCACGCGGGGAAGGCGGCCGCAGCCGCCTCCACGGCCCGGTTGACGTCGTCAACGGTGCCCTCTGGGATGGTGGCGAAGACCTCTTCTGAGGTGGCGTCGATCACCTCGATGGTGGCGGTGGAGGTTGAGGCCACCCACTCTCCGTTGATGTACAGCGTGTCCCGAACGTGCATGTTCCCCTCCAGTGCTGGCCACGTGGCCCTGTGGTGACGATACCGCCAAGGGCCAAGGCAGGGCCACCGCGTCGTTCCTCAGCACGTGGGATGGAGATGCCGCTCGTGTCGCAGAGGTGCTCGGTACACTCAGGAACGTGGCGCCTTGGCTCCACTCGTGGTGAGCAGGGGGAGCAGAGATGCGCAATCGGTTGAAGTTGGTGGCGGCGGCCTCAGCCCTCGGGCTCGGTGCGATTGGTGTCGTGGCACCGAGCGCTGCTGCTGGGCAGCGCAGCACACCTTCGGTGCCAGGCGTGAGCTCCACGTCGGTGACCGTTGGTGCGCTCATGACCCTGTCGGGCGTGCTGGCAGCAGACTTCGGCGCCGAGGTCGACGGCGTCAAGGCCTACTTCGCCATGGTCAACGCCAGTGGCGGGGTCAACGGTCGCCAGATCAACCTCAAGTACGTCGAAGACGATGGCTCTTCGCCGACCAACGACGTCGAAGATGCCCACCAACTGGTCCAGAGCGACCACGTGTTCGCGGTGGTGGGCGTGGGCACTGCCTTCTTCCCCGCAGCGAGCTACCTGGTGTCGACCAAGACCCCCACCTATGGCTACGCGGTGGAGAACAACTGGAGCCCAGCGCCGAACATGTTCGCCGCCTACGGCAGCTACATCAGCTTCCAAGATTCCGCCGCGCCCATTGGGTACCTCATCAAGCAGACGCTCGGGAAGCAGACCCCTGAGGTGGGGCTCTTGGCCTACAACGTGGCCCAGTCCTCCGATGAGTGCCAGGGGCTCAACACGGCCTTCAAGTCGCTCGGCATCAAGGTCGCCTACGTCAACAACCAGATTCCGTACCTGTCGCCCTTCGGCTCCATCGTCGAGCGGATGGCGCTCAACCACGTCAACTACGTGGTCAGCTGCATGGACGAAGGTGGCGACATCAGCCTTGAGGACCAGATGCACATCGGCGGCATGGGCTCGGTGAAGTCGTTGTGGTTCGACGGCTACGACCGCAGCGCCCTGAACCAGAACCAAGGGCAGTACGCCAACGCCTCGTTCTTGATCCAGCACGTTCCCTTCGAGGCGGCGGCTGCCTACCCGCACGCCTTCCCTGGGCTCACCACCTACCTCAACCAGATGAACGCCACCTACCCGGCCGACACCTACTCAGAGGTGGCCATGGAGGGCTGGCAGTCTGCTGCCTTGTTCGTCCAAGGCCTCGAGGGGGCAGGGAAGAACCCCACCCAAGCTTCGCTGGTGACGGCCACCAACGCCATCAAGAATTTCACCGCCAATGGGTTGACCACACCGGTGAACTGGTCGGTCGCGCACTCCAAGGACACCTCACCTGCCTGTGAAGCTTTCGTCTCGGTGTCGGGCTCGAAGTTCCAGCTGGCGCTCAACAGAGGCACCGACCCTTGGGTTTGCTTCCCCCTGGGTTCCAAGGTGAACCTGGCGAACCCGGTGGCACCTCCGGCCGGATCCCCCGGGGCGTGAACAGGCCGAACGCCGGTTGACCGAGTTCCTCACCTTCGGGCTGCACGGCGTCTTCGGAGGCTGCCCCTACGCGCTGATCGCGCTCGGCATCGTGTTGACCTACCGGGCGACGGGGGTCTTCAACTTCGCCTTCGCCGCCCAAGCCTTCGCCGCGGCGGTCCTGTACGCAGAGATGGTCGCCAACGGCATCTCGATCACCACGTCTGCGCTCGTGGCCATCGTGGTGGTCTCGCCCGCCATCGGGCTCGTGGGCGACCTCGTGTTCTTCAGCCGCATTCGCCGCGACGACCTCACGTCCTCGGTCGTGGTGTCGCTGACGTTGTTCGTGGCGCTTCCCGAGGTCATCCAGCTCGCTGTGGGGACGGCCACCCCGTCGGCGCCCCCTCCGGTGGTGGGCAGCTTGTGGGACCCCTCGTGGAGCATCGACGCCGTGCAAGTCTCGAGCTACCAGGCTGCGACGCTCGGGATCTCGCTGGCGGCGATGGTGGTGGTCGGCGTGCTGTTCCGCTTCACCCGCCTCGGCCTTGAGATGCGGGCCAGCGTGGAGTCCACCCGGCTCTTGCAGCTCTCTGGGGTGAACTCGACGGTCGTCACCGCAGCCGCGTGGGCGGTGTCGTCCATGCTGGCGGGCTTGGCGGGCGTGCTCTACGCGCCGAGCCAGTACCCCATTGAGGCCAACAACTTCTGGATCCTGTTCGTGCTGGGCGTCGCGGCTGCGGTGGCCGGCGGCTTCACGAGCCTGCTCGGCGTCTTCTCTGCTGGCATTGGACTCGGCGTGGTGACGGGACTGCTCCAGGGCTACATCGTCGAGTCGAGCACCTGGCAGACCGTGCTGAACGAGTCGGTTCCGTACCTGTTGCTCGCCGTGCTGGTCGTGGTCCATCCGTCGTTGCGTGAGGTGGCCGACCGGCGCGATCCCTTGGCGGGCGTGGATCCCCCCACCGAGGTCGCCACCCAGAACACGCGTCGCACGGCTGGGAGTTGGCCACTGGCCATCGCTGGCTGGCTGGCCCTTGGTGTGGCGGGCATTGGCGCGTTGGTGCTGGCGCGCCCCACCACGCTGCTCACCTTGTCGCTCGGGATGGCGACGGCCACCATCATGCTGTCGATCACGCTCGTGACGGGGCTCAGCGGGCAGCTGTCGCTCTCCCAGGTGGCCTTCGCTGGCGTGGGAGCGTTCACCTGCGCGGCACTGCACGCCAAGGTTGGGTGGTGGCCTCTTGGCGATGGGCACGTGCCGTTCTTCGCCGGCGCGCTTGGTGGCGGACTGGTCGCCGCGATGGTGGGAGCGCTCGTGGCGCTCGG
>CAINFA010000144.1 GCA_903847955.1 uncultured Actinomycetes bacterium | reverse complement strand
CAAGACGGCGAGATGCATGCGTTCTCCTCTCGCGGCCAACTGGGCGGCAGCGTGGGAGCCACCCTAGCCGAGCGACCTCGCCGATCGGCGCCGTTGGAGGCTCAGAACAGCACAGATGGGGGCGGGGTGAGCCCAAGGTGCTCGTAGGCCCGAACGGTCGCCACCCTCCCCCTCGGGGTTCGTTGCAGCAAGCCTTGGCGGAGCAGGAACGGCTCGTAGGCCTCCTCGATGGTGTCCCTCTCCTCCCCGACGACCTGGGCCAAGGTGGTGAGCCCAACGGGCTGGCCGCCAAAGCGCTGGCACAGCACCTCCAAGATGGCTCGGTCCACCTTGTCGAGCCCGAGGTCATCGACCCCGAAGAGCTTGAGACCCTCGGCCGCACTCGCCTTCGCGATGGTGCCATCACCGTGTACCTCAACGAAATCCCGCACCCGCCGCAAGAGCCGGTTGGCAATCCGCGGCGTACCCCTCGAGCGTCCAGCAATCTCGGCCGCACCATCTGGGGTGACCTCCACCCCGAGGATGGCGGCCGACCGTTCGACCACCTCGGTCAGCTCGTGGGTTTGGTAGAGGTCGAGGCGTCCGACGAACCCGAAGCGATCCCGAAGGGGGGCGGCCACGAGACCAATGCGAGTCGTTGCCCCCACCAAGGTGAAGCGCGGTAGCTCGATGCGGATCGACTTGGCTTGGGGACCCTTGCCCACCATGAGGTCGAGCTTGGCGTCCTCCATGGCTGGGTAGAGGACCTCTTCGATCGAACGGCTCAACCGGTGAATCTCGTCCACGAAGAGCACGTCGCCGTCTTGGAGGTCGGTGAGGAGTGCGGCGAGGTCGCCCACCCGTTGGAGGATGGGCCCAGAGGTCACCCGCAGGCCAACGCCGAGCTCGGCGGCAACGATGCCCGCCAACGAGGTCTTCCCCAGCCCCGGCGGACCGGCGAAGAGCAGGTGATCGGGACTCTGCTGACGAGCCTTGGCCGCCTCGAGCACGATCCGGAGGTGCTCTCGGAGCTCGGGCTGACCAACGAACTCCTCGAGGCGCCGAGGACGGAGGCTGGTCTCGTCGTGAACCTCATCGACCGTGGCGGTGGCCTCAACCATCCTCGATCCTGTCCCTGCACCCTCGAGTGCGGCCAACACCTCACGGCGTCCCGTCACGACCGGCTCGCCAGTGCCCGCAACGCGCTGCGCACGATGGTCTCGGTTGATCCTTCGCCCGCTGCGAGCAAGGCCGCGTCGATCTCGACGGAGCTGAACCCGAGCGCCTCGAGGGCCATCCTTGCCTCGTCGACCTGGCCGGCACGTGGGCTCGTCATCGGCTCCACGCCGGCGTCGATGCGGCCCTTGAGGTCGAGCACCAAGCGCTGGGCGGTCTTGCGTCCCACGCCAGGCACCTGGGAGAGCACGCCGAGGTCCTCGTCCTCGATTGCTCGATGGAGGGCGTCAACCTCCAAGGTCGACAGCACCGACAGCGCCAAGCTGGGTCCCACGCCGTGCGCCGACAGCAGCAGTTCGAAACTCCGCTTCTGTGCGCCGCTGGCGAATCCATACAGCACGATGGCGTCCTCACGAACGTGGGTGTGAATCGAGAGCAGCACCTCTGCCCCTACCCCACCGCATGCGGCCGCGCATGCCGGCGTGGTCTGCACCTCGTACCCCACGCCGCCAACGTCGACCAAGATCGAACCGGCGACCGTCCAGTCGGCCACGGTGCCGCGAAGCGATCCGATCATCTGGCCACCGAAGCTGCCACTGCGGCTCGCAGGCCGGCAGCGGTCAGGTGGGTGATCGCCAACGCCAAGGCATCAGCCACATCTGGTGGTCGCAGCGTGCCGCGCAACCCCAGGCGTTCCACCACCATGGATTGCACCTGCTCCTTGGTTGCAGCGCCGTAGCCGGTGAGCGCCAGCTTGACTTCGTTTGAGGTCAACTGCTCTACGGGGATCCCTCGACGCGCCGCTGCGGCCAAGGCCAAGCCGCTTGCTTGGGCCACGGACATCGCCGTGCGGACGTTGGTCTGGAAGAACACCCGTTCAACCACCACCACCTGGGGTTCGAGTTCATCGAGCAGTACTTCGAGCTCGGCCTGCAGCTGGCCGAGTCGTCGTGCGAGGTCTTCATGGGGCTCGGTCTCGATCACACCTGCCGCCACGGCCTGCAGACTGGCATCTGCGCCTCGCCGCACTGCGCCGTAGCCGCAGCGCGTCAGTCCTGGATCAATGCCGAGCACGAACACGTGTTCGATGCTAGCAAGACCCCGACCGCCAATGGCGGAGGCCCGATTAGCCCTCGAAGCTGGCCAGGATGGCGTCAGGGATGTCGGCGTTGGCGTGCACCGCCTGGACGTCGTCGTGGTCGTCGATGGCGTCGAGGAGCCGGAGCAACTTCTTCGCTTCGGTCTCATCCTCCACGGGCACCGTCGAGGTGGGAACGAGGCTCAGTTCTGCTGAACTCGGGGCGAAGCCACCCTCATCGAGCGCGGCCTTGACGGCCTGCAGTTCGGCCGTGCCGCAGGTGACCGTCCAGTGCTCCCCATCGTCGGTGAGGTCCTCGGCACCGGCCTCCATCGCTGCCTCCATCAAGGTGTCCTCCGCTGCCTCCTTGGGCACCGAGATCACCCCCTTGCGCTCGAACTGCCACGCCACGGCCCCGGGTTCAGCCATCGAGCCGCCGTTCTTCGAGAACAGGTTCCGCACCTCAGCAGCGGTGCGGTTTCGGTTATCGGTCAGGGTCTCGACGATGACCGCCACGCCTCCGGGCGCGTACCCTTCGTAGCTGACCGCCTCGTAGCGGACACCTTCGAGCTCACCGGTGCCCCGCTTGATGGCCCGCTCAATGGTGTCGAGCGGCACCGAAGCATCACGGGCCTTGGTGAACATGGTGCGCAAGGTGGCGTTGGAAGCCGGGTCCCCGCCGCCCTCGCGAGCAGCCACCTCCACCTGGCGAATCAGCTTGGCGAAGGACTTGGCACGTGCCTGATCCTTGGCTCCCTTGCGGTGTTTGGTGGTGGCCCACTTCGAGTGACCTGACATCGACTCCCTCTCAGACTCGGCGAAATGCTAACCGAGCGATCCAGCTCGGACCGAAGCAACCATCTCGAGGAACAGTGCGTGCACCGCCGTCTCCCCCGTCAGCTCTGGGTGGAAGGCGCTGGCCATCACCGAACCTTGGCGGACGAGTACCGCTCGCTCGACCCCGTCACGGTTGAGGCTCGACAAGACGTCGACGCCTGGCCCGACCGACTCGATGATCGGCGCCCTGATGAACACCGCATCGAGCGCTCGGCCTTCGAGGGCACCGCAACCATCGAGGACGCACTCGAAGCTCTGCAGTTGGCGCCCGTAGCCATTGCGCCGCACCACGACGTCGAGCCCCCCGAGTTGGTGCTGGTCTGGCCGACCGTCGAGGACCGACGCGGCCAGCAGTACGAGTCCCGCACACGTCCCAAATGCTGCCAATCCCCCTGCGATGGCCGCTCGCAGCGGCTCGAGCAGTCCGCCACGATCGAGCAGGAGCGAGATCGTGGTCGACTCGCCTCCAGGGAGGACGACGCCATCGAGTCCGTCGAGCTGCGCGGGTGTCTTGACCGCCACGGTCTGGGCTCCGAGCTGGCCGAGCATCGACCGATGCTCAATGACGTCACCTTGGAGGGCCAGCACCCCAATACGGGGTGCCACTACCAACCGCGGTCAGCCAAGCGCTGGGAGAGACCGTCGATCTCCAATCCAGGCATGGCGTCGCCGAGACCCCGGCTGACCTTGGCCAGCACCGAGGGATCATCGAAGTGCGTGGTGGCTTCGACGATGGCAGCAGCGAAGTGTGCCGGGTTCGAACTCTTGAAGATGCCCGAACCAACGAAGACGGCCTCGGCCCCGAGCTGGAGCACGAGCGAGGCATCGGCGGGCGTGGAGATGCCACCCGCACAGAACAGCGGCACAGGCAACTTCCCGGTCTCGGCCAACTCTTGAACGAGCCCAATAGGCGCCCGCAGTTGCTTCGCCCAGTCGTACAGCTCAGCGGAGTCAGCTTGGGTGATCTTGCGGATGTCGCCGGTGATTTGGCGGAGGTGCCGCACGGCCTCCACCACGTTGCCGGTGCCAGCCTCGCCCTTAGAGCGCAGCAGTGCAGCGCCCTCAGAGATGCGACGGAGCGCCTCACCCAAGTTGGTCGCTCCGCAGACGAAGGGCACGTCGAAGGTCCACTTGTCGATGTGGTTGGCCTCGTCAGCGGGGGTGAGGACCTCGGACTCATCGATGTAGTCCACGCCGAGGCTCTGGAGAATCTGTGCTTCGGCGAAGTGGCCGATGCGAGCCTTGGCCATCACGGGAATCGACACCGTGGCGATGATCTCCTCGATCATCTGCGGGTCGCTCATCCGGGCCACACCACCATCACGTCGGATGTCCGACGGAACCCGCTCGAGGGCCATGACCGCACAGGCGCCGGCGTCTTCGGCGATCCGGGCCTGCTCGGGGTTCACCACGTCCATGATGACCCCGCCCCGCAGCATGTCAGCCAAGCCCCGCTTGACGGTGAAGGTGGCGGTGCTCGTGGTCTCGATCTGCTCGGTCATGGCTCCATGCTACCGAGGTGCGGTGAAATCACGCGCGTGCGTCACGCGGACGCTACGGGCCTCACCACTCTTCGAGGACCTGCCGGCGAACCGAGGTGGCGTCGTTGTCGCCCACCTGGGCCTCAGCGCTGCGCCGAGCAACGGAGGGATCGAACCACAGCCACCGGGTGGCCTCGTAGCCAGGGCCGGCGAAGAACGAGGTGCTCGGCACCTCGGAGGCTTCGCATCGCGCCATGGCGGCAGCCATGGCCACCGGGTAGCGCACCGAGGCGGCGCCGATCTGGTCTGCCCGGAGCTCACGTCCACGGCCGACGAACCGGTGGAGGTGGGTCGGCGTCTTGGCCAGCGGCCCAAGCGCCCCACACGCCCACACGCTGAGCACGCCGCGGCGGGCATCGCCCCGACGCAGGTGGGCCATCTCGTGCGCCAAGACGCCTTCGAGCTCAATGAGGTCGAACTGGTCGAGGAGCGAGGTGGTCACCACGAGCACCCCACTGCCGTTTGCAACCAGCGCACAGGCATTGGGCACGGGATCGTCGAGCGTGGCGATGGTCGGTCGACTGAGCCCGAAGGTCGCGCTCAGTGCGTCGACCAAGTTGGCCAGCCGGGGCTGGCTCGCGGGGTCCACCACCTGTACCTGGAGCAGCCGGGCGACGGCTCGCTCTGCCTCGCGCTGGGCCCGAGCCATCCGTAGCGCGCCGCATCCAAGGCCTACCACGAGGCCGACGACGAGGCCGAGGATGCCCGCCACGATGAGGCCGATGACCACGAGGGGCACCCCAACCACGGCGGCGGTGAGCCCGGCGACCTGCAGGATCAGCCGCTGGCTGGCGGCCTCGTTCGAGCGGACCTCTTCGGGGTCCACCTCCATGCCGAACAACGACGTCTCGGCGGAAGGAGGGAGCGCGACGGGGGCTGCGGGTACCGGTCGGTCACTGCGGCCGCGCCCGCGATGGCGCGAGGACCTCGAGTGGTTCTTGGAGCGCTGAGCCATCGTCCAAGGCTACTGCCCGACGGTTGGGATCAGGTGCCTCGTGCGCGCTCGGCTCGGTGCACCGCCGCGGCGTACCGCTCCTCGTAGCGCTCGGCCAACACATCGAGTGACCACGACCGCGCGTGCGCCCGGGCCGCGTCCACCACTGCTCGAGCCGCCAGACCATCTCCCCGTTGGTAGTCGTCGAGGGCACGTCGCAAGGCATCGGTGAGGGCGTCAACATCACCGGGCTCGACGAGCAGGCCATGGCCACCGAGTGCTTCTTGGTAACCCTCGAGGTTGCTCACGACCGCAATCGAACCGGCCGCCAGCGCCTCGAGCACGACCATCCCGAAGGACTCGCCCCCAAGCGAGGGGGCGCACACCACCGAGGCACCCATCTGGTGCGCCGCTCGTTCGTCATCGCTCAAGACGCCGAGCCACCGACGGGTCTCGGACTCGGGGAACCGCTCCTTGAGCGACGGCGTCAGCGGTCCTTCTCCCCCTATCCACAGCACCACCCCCTCGAGGCGCTGGTGCGCGGCGAGGAGCACTTCAAGGCCCTTTCGACGTTCGTGCCGGCCGATGAAGCAAATCGTGGGGCCGGGTGCAGGGGTGGGCTGCACCACCGAAAAGCGGTGCAGGTCAGCGCCGTTGAACAGCACCTCGACCGGCGCACTGGTCACCCGACGGGCGAGCTCAGCCGCAGCACGGGACACCGCGACCGAGATCTGAAAGCGCGTGGACAGCACGCCTCGCAACGGCTTGAGGAGCGAGAACCCCGCTCCCCCACCCGAACGGTGGTAGGTGGCAACCATGGGGCATGTCGGTGCAGCGATGAGGGCGTAGCTCGCCAAGGGTGCCAGCGGTTCGTGGACGTGGACGACCTCCACCTCCCGCGCAGCGCACCACGAACGGGCACGCCAGATCGATCGAGGGTTCAGGCACAGCGGTGCCACCGAGCCATTCACCGCAATGGTGGTCACCGGTCCGAGGTCCACGACCTCAATGCCTCCAGCTTGGAGGGCTTCAGCCACTGGCCCTCGTGCTCCTGGTGCGAGGACGGCGACCTCGTGACCCCGGCGCCGCAGCGCATGGGCCAACCCGGCGACCTGTCCTTGGACCCCCCCGTAGGCCGACAGGGCGTAGGGCGAAATGAGGGCGAGGTTCACCCCCGGACGACCGATCCGTCATCGCTGCCGTCGGTGAAGGTCGGCTGGAAGACGTGCCATTGGTCCGGAGCTCGCAGGATCAGCCCCTCGAGTTGGGCGGTGAGCTCGGTCGTAATCCGCTCGACATCGGCTCGCATACCTGCGCGTCGGGTGGTGTCGAGGGGATCCAGAATCACCGCAGTGTGCTGGGACCCCGGTCCGCTGTAGACCGCCGCCGCCATGAGCAGTGACCCGGTCCGCAGGGCCAAGGTCGCCGGTCCGAGGGGGACGGTGGCGGGTCGGCCGAGCAGCTGGACCTCGTGACCGCCACCTTGGAGATCTCGATCGCACAGCAGGCCCACCACACCACCTCGACGCAGCACCTTGGTCATCTGCGTGCCGGCATCGGGACCAAGCGGCACGATGTCGAGACCGATCGCTCGTCGCTTGGCCACGAAGAACTCGAACAACTCGGCAGGTTCGAGTCGCTCTGCGACGGCCACCATGGCCAAGTCCACGTGGGCGAGGTAGGACCCTCCCCACTCCCAACTCCCGATGTGGGGTAGCGCGAGGACCACGCCGCGGCCCTCCGTCTTGGCCCGGCGGAGGTGGTCTTGGCCGGTGGCGATGGTCATGCGCGACACGAGCGCCTGCGGCCCGAGCCGTGGCAAGGTAGCTCCCTCGGCCCAGTAGCGCGCGTAGGTGGCGAAGTTCCGACGAACCAACCGCTCAATGAGATCGTCGTCGATCGGCGCACCGCTCGAGCCCAGCTCCAACATGGCCTCGACGTGGGCACGCACACGCCGTTTCGCTGGGGTTTCAACCCGGCTGAGCAGTGCACCAACGGTCGATGCGGCAGCCACCGCCATGGGCTCGGGCACGGCCTCCATCACCTGGGACAGCGTGGTGAAGAGCCTCGTCCTGAGGGAGGTCCCCAAGGTGCCTCAGGGCTTCGTGGAGGGAGCCCGACGCTCGTGGGCGCTGCGGGCGTAGCGGCGCTGGCGGCGGGCACCGAGGGCGCGCGAGGTCCTCCTGGCCGTGACCTCTTGCCGGCGGGAGCGCCACCGGTCGGCGAAGGGTGCGGGGTCCGCGCCCGCATCATCGCGCCACGGTCTCCAACCAGCCTCTGGGGCTGCTTCCCGCCAGAACACCCGAGCTTGGGCCAGACGGGCGGCCATCTTGGTCTCCTCGTCCTTGCCAGAGGCGACGCGCCACACCTTGCGGAACCGCCCCATGGCGGTCAACGCCGTCAGGGTGAACAGCACCCACAGCACCGGCAGCAACAACGGAAGCCACAGGAACGAGATGCCGAGCAGGATCATGCGCTCTGCACGTTCCATGAGCCCACCCTTGGCCGGGATGCCCAGCGCCTCAGCCTTGGCTCGTTCGTAGGAGATGAGCGACGCCACCGCCAAGATGCCGAAGGGCAGCATGGAGATCTGGCCATGGTGGGTGGCCGTGAGGTACCACGCCACGCCGCCCAGCAACAGCGCATCGGCCAGCCGGTCGGTCACCGAGTCGAAGAAGGCGCCCCGCACTGAGGCAGTTCCCGCCGCTTTGGCCACTGGGCCGTCGAACAAGTCGTGCATGCCGGTCAACGTCAGTAGGACGACACCGATGGCGAAATGCCCGGTTGCCACCGCGACAGCTGTCGCACCTGCGCTGAGCAGCCCGGTGGCCGTGAGTACATCGGCGGTGACCCCAGCAGCCTGCAGGGCACGACCGATCGGCGCTGTGGTGCGATCAACCCCAGTTCGCCATCGTCCGTCGAACATCAAGCCTCCATGCCCACCTCCACGACGTCGGTCACCGGGAGGCTTCCTAGGTCATGACCCAGGTTCGCGTGGTCTGCACGCTGGGCCAATTCTACCACCGGGGTCCGAGCAGGCTTAGGACCACTGCGGATCGACGCCAGCGGTTGCGCTCACCGTGGCGTTGGCCACACCTCGGTGAGCTTGGTCCACGCCGTCGCCAGTGACTCAGGGATCACCCTGGTGGAGGCGATGGAGGTCATGAAGTTGGTGTCCCCGCTCCAGCGCGGCAGGGCGTGGAGGTGGAGGTGGGCCGGGATGCCCGCACCCGCTGCCCGACCGAGGTTGGCTCCGAGGTTGACGCCGTCGGGGTGGTAGGCAGCCTCGATGGCGCCCGTCGCCTCGACCGTCAGGGCCCACAACTCAACTTGCTCAGCGCTCGTCAGCAGCTGCAGATCGCCGACGTGGCGACGCGGGAGGACGAGCAGGTGTCCACTGCCGTAGGGGTAGGCGTTCAAGACGGCGAAGGTGAGCGGGCGAACAGCCAGCACGCCGTCGTCTTGGCTCGGCTCCTCGAGGGCGCCGAGGTGGCAGAAGACGCACCGGTCTGCAGTGCCAGCTCGCTCCTCGGCGGTTGCCTTGACCACGTAGTCGTTTCGCCACGCCGCCCACAGTTGCTCGAGGGGCATCCTCAGCGAACCTCGAACTGCTCGAGCGATCGCGTGGCGATCTCCTCGAGGAGCCGGGTGGCGAAGTCTTCAACGGCCACCCCTCGCATCGGGTCGGCGGCCCCACGGGCGTTGATGCCGACGGTCTGGTTGGCCACGTCGTCGTCACCGACCACGAGCACGTAGGGAAGCTTGTCCATCTTGGCCTTGCGAATTCGAGCACCGAGGGGCTCACTTGCCCCTTCGACGACGACCCGAACGCCCTTGCTCATGAGCAGCGCGGCGACCTCGTGGGCGTAGTCGGCGTGGTCGTCACGCACCGGCAAGATGGCGACTTGCTCGGGGTGGAGCCACGTGGGAAGTGCACCGGCGTAGTGCTCGATGAGCACGGCCATGAAGCGTTCGACCGAGCCGAACAGGGCCCGGTGGATCATGATGGGCCGGTGCCGGGCGTTGTCGGCACCCACGTACTCCGCCTCGAAGCGTTGCGGGGTCTGGAAGTCGAGCTGCACGGTGGACATCTGGTGGGTCCGGCCGATGGCATCTTTGGCTTGGACCGAGATCTTCGGCCCGTAGAAGGCGCCGCCCCCAGGGTCGAGCACCACGTCGATGCCGGCCTCGGCCGCCACCTCGCTGAGTGCGGCGGTGGCCTCGGACCACTCCTCGTCGGTCCCAACGGCCTTGCCCTCAGGCTTGGTCGACAACTCGAGGTAGAAGTCCGTGAGCCCAAAGGCTCGAAGCAGGTCCAAGATGAAGGCCACCGTTCGGTGGAGCTCGCCTACCATCTGCTCTCTCGTGCAGAAGATGTGGGCGTCGTCCTGGGTCATGCCTCGAACCCTCGTGAGCCCGTGGACTGCCCCTGACAACTCGTAGCGGTAGACGCTGCCGAACTCGAAGAAGCGCAGCGGGAGCTCTCGGTAACTGCGCTGGCGTGACTTGAAGATCAAGACGTGGAACGGGCAGTTCATGGGCTTGAGGTAGTACTGGGTCCCGCCATCGAGCTCCATCGGGGGGAACATGCCATCTGCGAACCACTGCAGGTGGCCCGAGGTCTGGAACAGGTCGCCCTTAGTGATGTGCGGGGTGTTGACGAACTGGTAGCCACCCTCGAGGTGCCGAGACCTCGAGTACTCCTCCATGAGTCGACGAATGGTGCCGCCTCGGGGGTGGAACACGGCCAGTCCCGAGCCGATCTCCTCAGGGAAGCTGAACAAGTCGAGCTCAGCTCCAAGCTTTCGGTGATCCCGCCGCTCAGCTTCTTCGAGCCGGAAGAGGTGGGCCTCGAGCTCCGCCTTGGACTCAAAGGCGGTGCCGTAGATCCGCTGCAGCTGCGGGCGCTTCTCGTCGCCCCTCCAGTACGCGCCTGCAACGCGCATGAGCTTGAAGTGACCGAGCCTTCCCGTCGAGGGCACGTGCGGGCCACGGCACAGGTCGATGAAGGCCTCGCTGTTGCGGTACGTCGAGACCACCACGGCGCCGCCAACTTCCTCTGGGGCGGCGTCGACCTCGGTGGCATCGGCACCAACTGAGGTGATGATCTCTTGCTTGAAGGGCTGATCACCGAAGAGCGCGAGGCCTTCAGCGACGCTGTGCTCCTCCCGCACGAAGGGCTGGTCCTCGGCCACGATGGCGCGCATCTCCGCTTCAATGCGCTCGAGATCGGCTTCGGAGAACCGCTGGTCGTCGGGGAGCTCGAAGTCGTAGTAGAAGCCGTCGGAGATCACCGGGCCGATGGCGTAGCGCGCACCTGGCCACAACCTCGTGACGGCCTGGGCCATGAGGTGTGCGGTCGAGTGGCGCAGGATCTCGCGGCCCTCAGCTGAGGTCTCGGTGACGACCGCAACCTGATCGCCAGTGGCCAAGGGATGACTGAGGTCAACCTCGCGTCCATTGACCACACCGGCCAGCGCCGCCTTGGCTAAACGAGGACCGATGGCCTTGGCCAAGTCGAGCACCGTCGCGGTCTCGTCCAACTCCCTCGTGCTGCCGTCGGGCAGGGACACCGTCACGTGGGGGGACATTGCGAACTCCTTGGTCGGCTGCGGTCGCTACAGGGTAATGCCGAGCAAGGCGGCTCCCGGTGCGACCCCAAGGCCACGCCGAGCAGCGCCATCGAGGACCTCGAGGGCAGCGGGGGTGTCGAGATCTGCGTCGAGCGCTGCTCGCACGTCCTCGAGCACGCCCGGATCCTCGAGCCCACCCGAGGCTCGCCATGCACCGACGCGCCCCTGGGCGGCCGCGACTTCTTCGTCGTGGAACTCCCAGTCGTGGCGGTAGTGGTGCGCCAGCAAGGAGGTTCGGATGGCTGCTGGCTCGTAGCGCTCGGCCAGGGCGTCCACGAAGACGAGGTTTCCCAGCGACTTCGACATCTTGGTCCCGTCGAGACCAACGAGTCCGACGTGGAGCCAGTGTGAGACGAAGGGCTTGCCCGTCACCGATTCGGATTGCGCCGTCTCGCACTCGTGGTGCGGGAACACGAGGTCCCGACCACCCCCGTGCACGTCCAGGGTCTCACCAAGCTCTCGCAGCGCCAGCGCTGAGCACTCGATGTGCCATCCAGGACGCCCAGGTCCCCACGGTGATTCCCACGCCGGCTCATCAATCAGCGACGGCTGCCACAGCACGAAGTCGAGGGGAGCCCGCTTGTTCGGATCATCGGGCTTCCCGCCGTGGAGGGCGGCAAGCTCGAGCATGGTGGCGGCGTCGTAGTGGCTGATCGCACCGAACCGCTCGAAGGTCGACACCTCGAAGTAGACCGCACCGCCGGATCGGTAGGCGTGGCCCTTGGCCATCGCTGCATCAATCAACGACAAGATCTCAGGGATCGCCGAGGTCGCCCTCGGCTCGACGGCAACGGGCAACAGCCCGAGGGTCGCCATGTCCCGATCGAACTTGGCGATCTCACTGGCGGCGAGGTCGAGGTAGTGCACGCCGAGCTCCCGGGCCTTGCGCAAGATGTCATCGTCGACGTCGGTCACGTTGCGCACGCACCGCACCTCGTGGCCGAGGTCGAGCAATCGCCGCTGCAAGATGTCGAAGGTCAGGTACACCGCTGCGTGGCCGAGGTGGGCCGAGTCGTACGGCGTAATCCCACAGGAGTACAAGGTCGCCACGGGCCCCGGCTCAAGAGCAGCGACCGCACCCCGACGAGTGTCGTAGAGCGAAATGGCCACAGCTCAGATGCCAGCCATCTTCACCGTTGAGTGCGCCTTGTACCGCATGTTCAAGGTGATGGCCACTGCCGTGAACGCCTCGAGCGCAGAGGCTTGGGCGAGCGAGCCGCAGTCGAGACCTCGCAGACCTGCCACGGCGTTGACCAGTTCCACCACCGTCGTCGTCGCCTCAGGGTGGTCACTGCATGCCAGCACATCTGCGTCGAGCCCAGAATCGAGGTTCTCCATATCCCCAGCAGGCAAGTGGTGGAACGAGGCCACCACCATCGAGGTCGGCAGCACAGCCTGGACCATTGCCGCCACCGATCCTCGAGTGGGGTACAGCGCCAACATCTCACGACCATGCTTGTGCAGGGCGTTGACCATCGAAACGACGACCTTGCCTTCGAGTTGGTCGCGGAGCGGCGCGATGGTCGCCAAGGTCGAGTCAAACGGCGTGGCCACGATGACGAGGTCTGCTTGGGCGGCTCCTGCGTTCTCCGCACCGCTCAGCAGTGCTGCTCGCCCACCAGTTCCCTCGACGACGCCAGCGGCGACCTCTGCGGCGCGTGCTCCGTCCCGAGAGCCGAGCACCACCTCGTGCCCAGCGGCCCCAAATCGGGCGGCGAGGCCACGGCCAGCAGGTCCAGTACCGCCAAGAATCCCAAGTCGCATACCCAGATTCTTCCACAGCCCTCGGCGTCGCTTCGGGAGCCCGGAGGCGTTGGAGCGCACCCGCCCATTGGGCCATCGCGACCCGCCCCAGGTGCCTTCCGGCGACGCGAGCGGGGGTCGCGACCGCACTAACCTGCTCGGTGGCGTGGCCTCGTGCACCGCCAGTCTCTCAGGAAAGGCGTTTGCCTCTCCGAGAGTTGCTCACCAGTACGTCGAGGGGATCGACGGGCGAGGGAACAGTGGAACCAGAGAACCAACGCGTGCAGGTCGCTCCACAGATCGTCAAGGCGCCTCGATCGTCGTCTGACTTCACTCGACGAGCGCACCCCATCATGTCGACGACCCAGACGCTGCTCATGATCGTCTCGGACCTCGTGATGGCCGCCATTAGTCAGGTGGTCGGACTCGCCATCGTGGCCTTGATCTCCTCGGTCCCTGGCAATGAGTTGAGCCACATCTGGCGCAACTCCATCTCTGACATCTGGTTCCCTATTGGCGTCATCACCGGCCTCGCCCTCAGCGGAAGCTACCGCCGAGCCCGCCGGACCGCGACCCAGTCAATCTTCGACGACATCCAGACCTTCTTCTTCGCCATCGGTGCCGGCGGCGTGATCTCCATCGGCCTGGCACTGCTGTGGCACATCATCTTCGAGACTCGCCAAGCGAACCCCACGCACGTGCTCTCAGGCGTGGTGGTGGCGGCGTTCCTCATTCCCCTCGGGCGAGTGATCTTGCGCAGGAGAACCCTCAAGACCCACCCCTTCCGCCTCATCATCGTCGACGCTGGCCCCAACGTGGCCCGCTTCACCACCAAGCTCCAGATCAAAGGCGGCATCAACGTCGTTGGCTGGGTGGCAGTGGACCCCACCGACGATGACAGCGTGCTCGGGTCCTTCGATGACCTCCCCGAGATCTGCCGTCAACACCAGGTCGACCAAATCCTGCTCGGCAGCTACGCCGACCAGACTGGCCGCGTCAATGCCGTGCTGCGCGTCGTGCAACGTGACGTGCAGTTGACCATCGTTCCCCGAAGCTTCGAGCTCATCAGTTGGCGTAGCCGCTTCGCCGAAATCTCCGGACTGCCGCTGATCGACGCCATGCCTCCCCACCTGAGCCGGTGGGACCGATTGATCAAGCGAGCCTTCGACATCGTCGTGAGCCTGATCGCAATCGCCATCACCTCTCCCATCATGGTCATCGTTGCGATCTTGGTCGCCACGACCTCCCCAGGAGGAGTGCTGTTCCGTCAGGATCGCCTCGGCCGTGGTGGGCAGCCCTTCAGGATCTACAAGTTCCGCTCGATGACTGCAGCGCCGACGAATCAAACCGAGACTGTGGCCGACGTTGGTGACCACGTCCCGCTCCATGAGCGTCGCGGCAAAGCGGCTGAAGCCCATCGGGTCACCGCAGTGGGACGGGTCATCCGAAAGACCTCGATCGACGAGCTCCCCCAGCTGTTCAACGTCCTCCAAGGCACCATGTCGATCGTGGGTCCCCGGCCGTTCATCCCTTCTGAGTCAGAGGCGCTCGAGGGTTGGCAGGCGAGACGCTACGAGGTCCGGCCAGGAATCACAGGACTCTGGCAGGTCTCGGGCCGCAACGAACTCAGCGCTGGCGATCTCGTCGAGCTCGACTACCTCTACGTCGAGTCGTGGTCGATGCTGTGGGACTTCAAGATCATCCTCGAGACGCCGAGGACGATGCTGCGGGGCGTGGGTGCATACTGAGCCCACCGATGTCGCCCTCGTTCACGACTACCTGACCCAACTCGGCGGTGGCGAGCGAGTCGCGCTCACCTTGGCGGAGTTGTACCCCGACGCCCCGCTCTACACCTCGGTCTACGCCCCAGCAACCACCTTCGCTGAGTTCGGTCGCTTCGACGTACGGCCGTCCTCGCTCAACCGGTTCGAGCTCCTGCGTAAGCACCCTCGGGTGGGCCTCCCCCTCTACGCCTCCACCTTTGAGCGCACCGTCATCGACGCCGAGGTCACGATCTGCTCCTCGAGCGGATGGGCCCATGGCGTCTCCACCACCGGATCGAAGTTGGTCTACTGCCACACGCCCGCCCGGTGGGTCTACCACCGTAAGGACTACCTCGGGATCGGCAAGGAGCAGGGGCTCTCTCCGGTGCAGATGGCCAAGTACCTCGCTGCGTCAGTGGCGGTGTGGCCGCTTCGGCACTGGGATCAACGGGCGGCTTCCTCAGCGACGTCGTACCTCGCCAACTCCACCGCCACCCAGCGACTGATCAAGGAGATCTACGGCATCGACGCCACGGTGGTGAACCCTCCAGCACTCATCAGCACAGCGGACCCCCGCGAGCCCACCGAGGGTCTCGAACCGGGGTACCTGCTCTGCGTGGCCCGTCTCCTTCCCTACAAGAACGTGGACGTGGTCGTCGATGCGGCCCGCAAGTTGGGCCGGAGGTTGGTCGTGGTGGGTAAGGGCCCAGAGCTCGAGGCCCTCCAGCAGCGCGGTCACGGCACGGTCACCTTCACCGGGACAGTGTCCGAAGCCCGGTTGCGCTGGCTCTACGCCAACGCCGGCTTGCACATCGCCATGAGCCACGAGGACTTCGGATTGACGCCTATTGAGGCTGCCATCTTCGGCAAGCCCACCATCGCGCTGGGATCTGGAGGGTACCTCGACACGGTGGTAGCGGGCGTCTCGGGGATCTTCGTCAGCGACGCCACCTGCGATGACCTCGCCGACGCCATTATCGAAGCCGAGGGCACGCACTTCGATCCCGTCGCCATCACCAACCACGCTGCCACCTTCAGCCGAGATGCCTTCGACGCCGCGATCAGGAACGCCGTCGACCAGCTCAGGCGCTGAAGCCCCGGGCACCTGAGGTCACCCCAAAGCCGGCGAAGAGCTCGCACATCGCCGTCGCCGCTGCGTCGAGGCTGAACGTCGCCTCGACGGATCGCCGCCCCCGTTCCCCGAGTTCGGTCCGGAGCGACGGTGACTCTTCGAGCTCTGTGAGTGCTGCCACTAAGGCGCCGTGGTCGCCCTCTGGCACCACGACTCCCCCGCCGGTGGTCGAGATGACCCAAGGGATCTCCCCGCAGGTGGATCCCACCACAGGGATCCCGAGCCCCATCGCCTCCACGAGGACCCGCCCGAACTGCTCGGCCCAGGTTGCCGTGGTTGAGGACCACAACACCAAGACGTCGACCGTCGCCAAGAGCTCAGCGACGGCCTCGTGCGCCACGCCACGGTGCAACTCGACCCCTGGTCGGTGCTCGAGACGCGAGGCGAGCGGCCCATCGCCGATCAGCACTGCCGTGGCGCCAGTAGCCGTTGAGGCCTCGACCATGCCGACGACGCCCTTCTCCTCAACCAGCCGGCCGACGAACCCCACCCTGAACCCCTCGTGCGGGACTCGTGCGATGGCGTCGAGCGCGGGAACGGGCGAACCAATGATGCGTATGGGACAGCGCGCACCCCAGTACTCGACCTGCCGCTGTGCGGCGGGTGTTCTGGCGACGACGAAGCTGGCGTGCGCCAAGACTCGTCGCCGCAAGGCCTTGTTGACCCAAGGGAGGGGTCGGTCGAGGTTCTCCCAGGCTTGGAGGCCGTAGGGGACCCCCGCGCGATGGGCTGCGAGAGCCCACTGCATCGCCACCAACGAGAAGCACTCCTCTTCGAGGTAGAGCGCAGCTGGGTGGTGCGCCTCGAGCACCGCTGACGGGCGAGCTCGGTAGAGGTGCCGTTGGGGTCGACCCTCCAAGAGGGTCGGGAGCAAGGTCATCGACCCCCTCAGCGCCGCGATGGGCTCGACGTCGAATCCTTGCGGGGCGTAGGGATGGTGCCAGTGGCGAGGTGCGACGACATGCAGCTCCACCCCGCGCTCGACCAAGGTGGCGTAGATCTGCTGGTTGACACCCGCCACCGACGGGTGGCTCACCACGAGCAACGAAGACCGGTCCGAGGGCGCCACAGACCAAGGCTACCGGCGCTCCTCACGGGCATCTCGAGGTGCCTCTGTAAGAATCGCCAGATGGCCGACGACACCGCCGCTCGAGACGCCACCACGCCACCAGGCCGCGGCCGGTCGGTGGCGCTGAACTCCACCGTGGTGGCGGTGGTGCAACTCGTCATCTTGGCCATCGGTCTCGTGCTGACCCCCTTCATCTACAACACCTTGGGGGACACGCTCTTCGGCATCTGGGCTCTGCTGACGGGCACGGTCGGATTCATCTCCGTGCTCGACCCGGGGTTCGGGACCATCATCATTCGCTACGCGCCCCACGGCGCCCCCCAAGGTGACCCCCGTCTGGCTGCTCGGCTCACCACCCTTGGCGTCGGCGTGTGGGTGGGCTTTGGCCTCTTGGTCTCTCCCGTGCTCCTCGTCGTGATCCCCCTCGTGGTCGAGCACTTGCACGGCGCGCACGGCGCGCACCTGAGCCCATCGCTCCACCATGAAGCCGCATGGTTCTTCGCCTGGGGCTACGCCTACCTCTTCGCCTCGGCTGCGAGTTCCATCATCTCGTGCCGGCTGATCGCCGAGGGTGAGCAGTGGATCTCCACCCTGATCTCGCTGGCCACCCAGGTGCTCTACACCGTGGTGCTGATTGCCCTCCTGCTCGGGGGGTTCGGGCTGTGGGGACTCGCCATCGCGTCGAGCGTGCAAACCCTGCTCATTACCCTCGCCTCGCTCGTGGCCATTCGGTTGCGCTACGGCCAGGCCTTCGCCAGCCCTCGAGCGCTCGGGCGGGCTCGACTGCAGGAGATCATTCGATTCGGTGGGCTGGTCCAGGTGTCGGGGATCTTGGATGCGTTGAACTACGACACCGACCCACTGGTCCTTGGGTACTTCATCTCAGCGGCTGCGGTGTCGGTCTACCAGTTGGGCTACAACGCCTCGTCGAAGATCGCCTACGTGCTGGGCTTCCCTCAGCAGACCCTGCTGCAAGCGTTCTCCTCTGCCCATGCCACCGAGAGCGACGTCGAGCGCCTGCGGATCGCCGCTCGAGACGCCAGCCGACTCATGGGCTTCATCGCCTTCGGGCTCGGTGGGGTGCTCATCGCTAGCTCGCCGGTGGTGATGGTGGCGTGGCTGGGGAAGCCCATCGCTCGCCTCGACGAAGTGGTGGTGCTGCTGGTGGTGCTGCAGCTCGTGAACTTCACCCGCTACACCTGTGGCTCGGTCATCATCGCACTGGGACGGGTTGGTGTTGGCGCCCGTGCGAAGTTCCTCGGACTCGTCGCCAACGCCATCTGCACCCTCGGCCTCATCGTGCCCTTCGGCATCACCGGCGTCCTCGTCGGCACGATCATCGCCTCAGCTGTGCAGTCGGCGTTTTTGCTCCGGCGCTACTTCCCCATGCTCGACACGACCGCCCGTGCGCAGCTGTGGAGCTGGTACCCCCGCATCGCGATTCCCGGTGCTGCGGGTGTCATCGCAGGTCGCCTCGTGGTGGGCGTCTTGCCGACGACGGCTCACGAGCATCGTCTCCCTGCCCTCGTGGGCACGCTCTTGATCTCGGCCGCGTTCTCCGTGGTCTACCTGCTCGGGACGCGACTCATCAGCTACTTCAGCGCAGAAGACGTTGCCTACGTCGGTTCCATCCTGCCCGGACCCCTCGGCAAGCTGGCTTCCACTCGGGCTGCACGGCTCTTGGCGGCGCCGCGATGAGCAGCCCGCTACGGATCCAGCTCTCGATCCACCACGAGTTGTCCACCGGCACCGGTGCACCAGGATCCACCTTGGAGCTGGCCAGGGCGTTGCGGGCTCGAGGACACCAGGTGTCGGTGGTGGGCTTCGGCATCCTCGGCCGCGTCGCCGATACGCCAGCCGCCCCCCTCGCCTTCCCCCTCGTGACGAGCGCGCACACCTACCGGCGGCAGTGGCGCGGCGAGCTCGACGTCATCGACAGCTCCACCGGCGACCTCTGGCCGATGCCCCATGCAGCACGTGCCGTGGTCATCTGTCGGAGCCACGGGCTCGAACCGCTCGTCGTGGCCGCACGACGCGCTGCAGCCCAACGAGGCGAGCTCACCCTCCGGCGCCGCTACGACCTCTACCACGGCGGTTGGCGACTCGTGGAAGTCCGTCGATCCTTGCGACGGGCGGATGCTGTCTTCGTGTTGTCCGCCGCCGAAGCTCGCTACGTGACTGAAGACCTCGGCCGGTCACCAGCCACCGTGCACATGATCTCGAGTGCCATCGACGACGCCTTCGGCGGCCGAACGCTCCCCGCCCCTGTCGCCGAACCAGACATCGCCATCATCGGCAACGCCGATTGGCGCAAGGGTGGAGATGTCGCCATTTCGACCATGACGAGCATCGTCGCCCAACACCCCGGCGTTCGCCTCCGGTGGCTTGGGTGCGGACCAGGGCTGCAGCGAGACCAGTTGCCAGCATCGCTCGCCGAACGAACCACGCTCGTTGAGCGGTTCACCCCCGAGGAGTTGCCGTCCCTGCTCGATGGTGCGGAGATCCTGCTCAGCTGCGCCCGTGCCGAGGGCATGCCGGTGAGCCTGCTCGAGGCGGCGGCCCTCGGACTATGCGCCGTGGCCTCAGACATTCCCGGCATCACCGACGTCCTTGCGGCCAGCGGCGGCGGGCTCACCTTTCCCGTCGGCGACCCAGAGGCCGCCGCCGAAGCGCTCCGCACCGTCTTAGGCGACGCAGGCCTCCGATCGAGGTTGCGAACCGCCGCGCATCACGATGCGCAGTCGAGGACCTGGGGCAAGGTGGCCGAACGCACCGAACTGCTCTACCGCCGCTGCCTCGAGGCCAAGCGATGAGCACCTTCGAGATCACCGTCGTGGTCCCCACTTTGCGCCGGCCGGACCAACTCCTCGAGTGCTTGGCGGGACTCGCCGCCCAAGGGTTGGCACCCCGAGAAGTCGTGGTCGTGGTCCGCTCCGACGACGAGGCCACCATCTCTGCCCTCACTGCCACACCTCTCGAGGTCATCGTGGTCGAGGTGGAGGTTCCGGGCGTGCTGGCCGCCATGGAGGCGGGGCTCGATCAAGCGTCGAGCAGCTGGGTGGCCTTCTGTGACGACGATGCTGTGCCGCGTGCAGACTGGCTCGAACGCATGGCCATGCTGGCTGGACCAGAGGTGGTCGGCATCGGAGGACGCGACGTCCTGCACAACCCCGATGGCAGCCTTCGACCCACCACGCTGTCCGCCGACGTAGGCCGGGTAACGCCCTGGGGCCGACTCATCGGTAACCACCACCGGGGCGAGGGAGGGCCTCGCGCCGTCGAGGTTCTCAAGGGGGCCAACTGCGCCTACCGCCGAGAGGTGCTCCGTCTCCCCCAGGGGCTCCGGGGAAGCGGTGCTCAGGTCCACTTCGAGGTGGCGGTCGGCATGCGGCTCGCCCGTATGGGATCGCTCGTGTACGACCCCGCGATCATCGTGGACCACCGACCAGCCGACCGCTTCGACGACGACCGTCGGGGCGAGCCCACCCCCGGGGCAACCGCAGCGGCGGCCTACAACCTCGAGGTTGCCGTGGGCGTTCGCTCCCGGTGGAGTGCGCTCCGGCGCGCCCTGTACGTGGCCGTCCTCGGGGATCGATCCTGCCCAGGTGTCCTGCGAGCGCTCGCTGCGCTCCTCGACCGCCGCGATGCCCACACCACTGCTCGCCTCCTCCCCTCGCTGCGAGGCACCACCCAGGGGCTCTGGGCGGTGCTGCGAGGCCGTGGCGTCAGCTTCGACGAGTCGTGACCAGCGAGTCGTAGTACGTGAGGTGCGCCTCCACCATGGCGCTCGTGCTGTAGCCACGAGCGAGCTCGAGCCCCGCCGCCACCAGCGCGCTGCGGTACCTGGCGTCGCCGAGAACCTGCTGCAGACGCTGGGCGAGACCCGGGGCGTCGCCCACCGGTGCCAACGCAGCGGTCACGTCGTTGTGGGCCCACTCGACCACGCCCGTGCATGCCGTCGAGACCACGGGCACCCCCGCGGCCATCGCTTCGAGCGCCACGAGGACGTGCCCTTCGTAGCGAGAGGCCAGCAAGAGCGCTGACGCGCCGCCGAGCACCGCTCGCAGGTCCGCCCGATGGGGTGCGATGACGCAGCGGTCCTCGAGGTGGTGCTCAGCGATGCGGTGCTCAACCTCACGCCGCAGGGGTCCATCGCCGTAGAGCACGAGCGCAGCCCCCTCTACCAAGGCCACGGCATCAACCAGCGTGCACGGGTCCTTCTGGGGGCTGAGGCGCACCGGCGCAACGACCAGCTCGAGGGCAGGATCAAGGCCAAGGCTGCGCAGCGTCGCTCCCTTGTCGATCGGGCTGAGGGGAGGGTCGATACCAACGGGTAGGACAGTGCTGACCAGTCCGGCCCGCTCGAGGACTGCCCGCGGTCCCTCCCCACAGGAGATGGCCGGCACCTGTGACGCTCTCACCAGCGAGGCGGTGGCCCGAGCGGTGGCCGGGTCGAGGCCATGGCACGTCACGCACACCGCGTGGCCCACGAGCGTGGCCAGCTGCGGCGCCAACCGCAACCCATGGCCGTGCACCACGGCTGGTCGCATCCCTCGAACAGCTCTGTGCAGCCGTTCGGCGAACCGCGGCCCCCCGAGCAGGCTCGACCGGTAGTGCCCGAGTGCAGTGGTCACGAGCTGACCCTTGGGCGCTGGTTGGGGGTCGCCGATCGCGAGCGCAACGTCGTGCCCTTGGTGCAGCAGCCCGAGTGCGAGACGTTCAACGGCCACCTGCATTCCGCCAGGGCCCCCGTTGGCGAGCACCATCAGCACCGAGGTCATGGTCGCTCGAGGCGCTCCACGCCACCCGCGGCACACGCGCGCAAGGCGTCGTGGGCCAGCCGACCAATGTGCCACTTGGAGTACCGGCGCTCCGCTTCGGCCCGGCAGCGCGCTTGGAGCGCAGCGAGGCCGGCGTCGTCGAGGGCCCGGTGCCGGTCCACTGCCGCTCGCAAGGCGGCAGCGATGGCCTCGACGTGTCCAGCCTCGACGAAGCTGCACACCTCAGGAGGCAGCCCCTCTGCTGCCCCCACCGCCTCGGTGGCGAGCACGGGCACCCCTGAGGCCAGTGCCTCGGCCACGGTGAGCCCGAAGGGTTCGTAGTGCGACAGTTGAGCCAAGAGGTCGTAGTGCCCAAGCGATGCTTGGAGCTCAGTGCGGGGCCGGTGTCCGAGGTAGCGCGCCACCCCAGGGTGGAGCCCGTTGAGCACGTGGCGGTAGTCGCTCCACAGCGAATGGTCGCCAATGACCTCGATGCTGAGCGCTCCTTCGAGGTCGGCCAGCAGCTGGGTGGCGGCGACCAAGTCCTCGAGGCCCTTGCGAACGGTGATCCGACCGAGCACCACCACTCGGAGAGGTCCGTCCTCCACCTTTCGGATCGGCACCTGGAAGCGGTCGAGGTCGATGGCGTTGGGCACCACGGTGACCTTGCCTGGATCGATGCCGTAGTCCTCGACGAGCTGCTCGCCGAGCGAGTGCGACAGTGCCAGCACCGATGAGGCGAGGGAGATATCGGTGCGTTGGCGCCGAGACCGCATGGCGACCCAGCTGCGCACGAGGGCGGCACGCAGCCGGCCTTCACCACCGGCGGCCAAGTGCCGCTCAGCTCGGAGCCATCGCAGCTCACCGCTGGCGTGCACGCTTGGGTGGGTGGCAATCGGCGGGAGCTGACCTTTGGCGTGCCGCAGGCCGAAGAGCTCGACGGTTGAGAACTGGTAGAGGACGTCGAAGGGTGCTCGGCGGTGGTCGGCCAAGAACGCTGCGGACGATTTAGTGCGGCCTCTGGCGGTGAAGGCCTGGGCCGAGATCATCTTGGTCAGCGGGTGCGAGGAGTACCACCGCCCGAAGCGAAACCCCGTATCGACGAGGTGCGTGGAGACCCCTGGGATCTTGGCCACCTCATCGGCTGCGTCTGACTCAGCTGAGACCGGGACGTAGCAGTCGATGGTGACGCCCTGGGCGCATAGGTACTGGAAGATCAGCCCCGCAACCCCGGGCGCACCACCTGCCGTCGGGTTGGGCACCGGTCCGAGGTAGGCAACCCGCAGCGGCCGAGTTCGGTTCAGCGGTCGAGGAGGTGGCGTCGAACGGGCCGAGGCAGGCGAGGCCACCACGGTCGTCCGCAGACCCACGAGCAGTTGGCCGAGTGCCAGCAGTACGAGGCGAAGGTGCCGACGAACGCCCGTCCCCCTGACCCCAGGGTCCCGCAGGAAGCCCACCCACCGCCGCGCGATGCCCTCGAGGGGTTTGAGCCGCAGTGGGCTGCGCCCTCGGGCTTGGTCGGGGTACCGGGCGTAGAGCAGCCAGTCGTCGGTCACGAAACGGCCCCGTCGGGCCCACTCTCGAATGGTGAAGGGTCGAGGTGGGTGCTCGACTCGCATCTCCGGGCAGAACCCCACCACTCCGTGCGCCTCGGCTCGGTACCCAAGGTCACGGTCTTCATGGGCGTAGCGGAAGGCGGGGTCGAAGCCGCCGATGGCTTCGAGCACCCAGTGTCGGTACGCCACGTTGCAGGTCAGGTACCCGCCACCAGTAGCGTCAGCCACCGAGTGCTCGTAGAGCGGATCGAAGTCCACCGAGAGCACCTCTCCCCGTACCCCCACAGCGTCGGGATGGTGCTCGAGGTACGCCAGTGCGCACGCCAGCCAATCGGGTGCGCAGCGGGCGTCGTCGTCGGTGAACGCGACGATGGCCCCTTTGGCTGCGGCCAACCCCCGGTTGCGCGCCCGCCCAGGGCCCTCGCCTCGGCCGCGCACGACGGTGATTCGTGGGTCGAGTGCGGCCATCTGGGCAGCCGAGCCATCACCGTCGTCCACGATGACGATCTCGGCACCCCCCTCCACGCCGTGCAGCTGGGGGAGGAGCACCTCCACGCAAGACCGCAGCAACGCAGGTCGATTCTTCGTTGGGATCACGACGCTGACGGCCAGAGGGAACTGCTCGCGCTCTGGGGTCATCGATGCCGCCTCGTGGTGCAGACTT
>CAINFA010000143.1 GCA_903847955.1 uncultured Actinomycetes bacterium | reverse complement strand
GGCAACGTGGTCACCGCCTTCGACCTCCAAGAACCCCACGACCGCCTCGAGGTCTGCGCCCTGGCCATGGTGGAGACCTCAGCGCCTTCTCCCACGCCTCGTGGCTGGACCGTGGCCGAGCGTACCGAAGCATCGGTGGTGGACCGCTTCGCTGAGTACCTCGCCGCCACGCCTCGAACCACCCTGCCCCCAGAGGTCGCGCTCGAGGCGAAGGAGCGCTTCGGTGGTCTCGACGCCAATGCAGCGGCACAGGAGATCTCGGCCTGGGTGCGCGCCAAGGTGACCTACGTCTCGGGCTCGACCTCGGTCACCACCACCGCCGCAGCGGCCTGGGAGCAGGGCCAAGGCGTCTGCCAAGACCTCTCCCACATCACCCTCGGAGCACTGCGGGCAGCAGGAGTCCCCGCACGCTACGTCTCGGGCTACCTCCACCCCAAGAGCGATGCCCCGCTCGGTGAGGTGGTCAAGGGGCAGAGCCACGCCTGGGTGGAGTACTACAGCGGCCAGTGGGTGGCGATGGATCCCACCAATGGCTCAGAGGTCGGCCTGCAACACGTGGTGGTGGCGACAGGCCGCGAGTACGGCGACGTGTCACCCCTCAAGGGCATCTACCACGGCGAACCCTCGAGGGCACTGGGCGTGGTGGTGGAGATCGCTCGGCTCAGCTGAGGGCTCAGCAGAGGCCGATACCGTCCTCGATGCAGCCATGGCCGGCGATGAGCGCTGGGATGAGGACCGATCGGGGATGGCGCTTGGTGGCCCTCGTCACCCTGCGAACTTGCTTGGCCGCTCGCAGGCATCGGCGGGAGCAGAACTGGTGGCTCGGGTGCTCGAAGACGACGTCGCAGTGCCGACAGCAGACCCTGCGCCGGACCTTGCCGGCCGGGGTCCTTCGGAACCCTTCGAAGCGGGGGGCGTCGACCTCCACCACGTCTCGACCTTGCCAGAGATCGATGCGCCAGACGTGGATGCTCACCGTGAACGACCATGGGAGGATGCAGGGGTGGTTCCCGACGATGCGATGAGCGCCACCCCGCACGGGCCACGCCACTCGGCGCACGGCAGAGGGCGCACCAAGCTGCAGCTCAGCACCCTGCACAAGGTCGGCGCGCTCTTGGCGCTCGTGGCCATCGCTGCGCTGGTGGTCGACGCCACGAGGACCTCCTCGCCCTACTGGGCCCCGAGCTACCACGCCCCTTCGCCGAGTACCTACACCGGCCTCGCCTTCGGCGCTGGCCCAGCAGCGGCTGCGGTCGTGGCGGCTCGGCTCACCCCGCTCGACGCCCCAGGTGGCTGGAGCATCGAGGTCCCTCCGCAGCCGTCGAGCGCCGTGCGCGTGAGCTTCCTGGCCCTGCTCCGCTGCGCAGGGGCAGGGGAGGAAACCCTCGATGCCGGGGCCCGGTCGGTCACCTTCGAGGCCAACGTGGCTGGCTCGGCCTTCGCCAGCTCGTGGACCTTGCACACGTCCCCAGCCCGGGCCCTCGAAGCGGCGAGCGCGTTCGGCACCGCCCGGGGTCAGCGCTGCTTGGGCTTGATGGTGAGCCAGGGGTCGACGCTGGTCGCAGTTACACCGTTGGTCCCCTTTGGGCTCCCGGCTCCGGCCAGCGCCACGACGGTGGTGACGCGCGCAGCAGGGACGACGAGCACCACGCAGGTTGCCTGCTGTGCCCACGGCTCGTTGCTCGGCCTCGTGGAGGTCTCCGCCCACGCTGGGGTGGTGAACCCCGAGGTGGTGACCCAGTTGACCGCAGCGCTCGATGGGCACCTCTCAATGCGCTGAGTCCTCCGCCGGGTGCGAGAGCGCCTCTAGCATGACGAGGTGCCCGACGTCGAAGCCACCGACCTCGAGCGGATGCGCGCCGAGTTGTTCTTCGACGGGGCCAAGGCGGCGTCGAAGCGTTCGAGGTTCTGGCTCCTGCTGCCGTTGTCTGCGGTGATCGCCACCGCTGGGGTGATCTCGGACTCCACGGCCACGGTGATCGGGGCGATGATCGTGGCCCCCCTCATGACCCCCATCTTGGGCGCTGCCCTGGCGATTGCCCTCGGTGACTGGCGGAACTTGATCCGGTCGCTGCTGTTCGTGGTGACCGGTGCGATGGCGGTCTTCGCCATCGCCTACGTCTTCGCCTCGATGCTCGACTTCGAGGTGGTGGCCCAGAGCAACTCCCAGGTGGCTGCTCGGGTGGCGCCGCACTTGGTCGATCTCGTCGCTGCGCTGGCGACGGGTGCGGTGGGGGCGGTGGCGCTGGCGCGCTCGGACATCTCCGACACCTTGCCCGGGGTGGCCATTGCCATCTCCTTGGTGCCACCGCTGGCGGTGGTTGGGGTCACCGCCCAAGCCAAGGCCTACCACCAAGCGGCTGGCGCCTTGCTGCTGTTCGTGACCAACGTGGTGGCCATCGTGCTCAGCGGGCTCGTGGTGCTCGCCGTCTACCGCCTCAACCGTCGGGCCCGGCCTGGCACCCTGCGTCGGCGGACGGCGGCCACGGTGGCCGTGGTGCTGGCGGCGGTGGCGATTGGGGTGCCACTGGCCCACAGCTCTCACGAGGTGGGCCGAACCACTGCGCTGCTCCAAGGGGTGGGCCGCGTGGCGCAGATCTGGACCAAGGGCTCGAGCTACGCCGTGGAGACCGTCACCATCAGCGGCGGTGAGGTGCTCGTTCGCATCATCGGGGCAGGGTCGCCGCCGAGCACCGAGACCTTCCGCCACGAGCTCGATGGTGCGGGGCTCGGCGCCACCTCGGTGGAGGTGCAGGTGGTCCCTGCCGTCACCACCGAGCTCCCCGGGCACTGAGCCCCTGGCTCAGCTGGCGTCGTCGTCGAGGGTGCGGGTGATGGTGGCGACGTCGGTGGTGTACCAGGCGTAGAGCGCTTCGCGGCCCAGTGCTTGCGCGTCGCGGTGCTCGGCGGCAGCACCGAAGGCTCGTGCGGTCGCAGCTGAGCTCCACCACGACACCGTGATCCCGAGGCCATTGGCTTGTCGGACGCTCATGACGTCGAGGAAGCCGTCGGAACCTCGAGCCAAGGTCTCGATCCGCTGGGCGAGGTCGTCGTAGCCCGCATCGACCTCGGTGCGTTGCGAGCAGAAGACGACCACTGTCGCCCCATCTCGGTGTCCGAGCGGAGCCAGCGCTCGGTCAGCGGGCGAGCTCAACCCAGATCAAGCTGGCTGCTTCGGCCGATAGCTGCAGCTGCTGGCCGGTGATGGACAAGGTGACCTCTCGGTGGCCGTCGGTAGGGGACACCACGGTGACCTCGGTCCCTTCGGCGATGGTGTGCGCGGCCAAGACTTCGAGCAGCGCTCGGGCCTCGTGCTCGGCCACCTCGGAGATCCGTCGCACGTGGGCAACCGTTCCAGCCGAGAGCTGGCTCAGCGCGATGAGCGAGCCGTAGCTTGCGGTGCGACCTGGGATGGCGTTGCCGTGGGGGCAGGTGGTCGGAGAGCCCATGGAGGCGTCGATGCGATCGATGACCGCGTCCGAGATCGCCGAGCTGAGCCGGTCCGCTTCTTCGTCAGCGGCCGCCCAGTCGAAGCCGAGCACGTCGGTGAGCCATCGTTCGAGCACTCGGTGCCGTCGCACCAGCTTCGCCGCCACGTCGTGCCCAGCACTGGTCAGGGCGACCGAGCGATCCTTGGAGATCGTGATCCAGCCATCGCGAGCCAAGCGCCGGAGCGCATCAGAGACCGTCGGAGGGCTGACCGCCAGCCAGTACGCCAAGCGACTCGGCCGCACCACCTCACCTTCGCCGGCGATGCAGTAGATCGTCTCGAGGTAGCGATCGACCGTGGCGGTGGAGGTGCTCACGACGCCGCCACGGTGGTGTCGGTAGCGACGCCAGCGACCTCACGCTTGTGGTGGCGGCGACCGTGGTGGTGTCCTCGCTTGCCCATCCGCACGAACATGACGCACGAGGTCGACACGTAGGTAATCCACACCACGGCTTGGAGCACCGTGGGGTGGTCGGCGTAGCCGAGTAAGGCGTGCAGGAGGTCGCCGCCGTTCGAGCCCTCGGCGATGACCGACGAGGAGTTCCACAGCACCTGGTCGCCCAAGGTGATCCAGCCGAGCTGCTGCAGGTTCTCCACCGCATCGACCAGCAGCCCAGCGGCGAAGATCATGAGCAGCACGCCGAGGATCCGGAAGAACCGGCGCAGGTTGAGCTTGGCGCCCATCTTGTAGATGGCGAAGGCCAGCCCGAACGCCACGAGGAGCCCGAGGCCGGCACCGACCAGAAGCAGGTTGCCCTGCACCGGGGTGGCGGCCTGCTTCTTCGATGCGAAGACGATGGCGAGGGTGAACACCATGGTCTCTAGGCCCTCGCGTCCTACCGCTTGGAACGCCAGCACCCCGAGTCCGGCACGGCTGCCCTTGGACAGGGCGACCTCGGTGCGCTGCTCGAGGTCCTTGGACAAGCTGCGGGCATGGGACTGCATCCAGAACGTCATGTAGGTCAGCGCGCCCGCTGCGATGAGGTAGGTGGCGGTCTCGAAGTAGGTCTGCACGTTCGAGCCGTCGTACTGGGCCACGAAGAAGTAGGCAGCGAAGCCGCCAACGATGACCACGAGCATGGCCGCCGCCACGCCGGCGAAGACATCTCGGAAGTGCTCGCGCTTGCCGATCCGGTCGAGGTAGGCGAGCAAGATGGCCACGATCATCGATGCCTCGATGCCCTCACGGAGGAAGATGACGAAGGTGGGGATCATGAGGTCAGGCCCGGAGGCCGGTGCCGGTGGTCATCATTCGCTTAGCCTAACCGAAGGCGTTCGACACCGTCCGGGGGCACGCTTGAGGTCGAGCGCCAGTGGATCTGGACCGCATCTCCTCGTGCAGCTTCGTTCAACGCCCGAACGGCACCCACCGTTGCGCGGTCGAATCAATGCCGGCAGCGCCCAGCGTTGTCCGTCCTCGGCACCACCTGCTCGACGATTGCACCTCCCCGTTGTTGGCTTCCCGCACCACTCCTGTGAGCTTCGCTTGGCTGGGTGGTCCTCGTGGCGAAGGGTTCGATGCCACCAACGCCTCAACGCCGAGGTGCTGTGGCCCCGGCAACCCGACATCGGCTCGAGTCCTCGCTGGTGGGACTACGGCGTGGCCAACCGTCGACAGCAGACCGCTCCGTCCACGGCGAGCCATGGCCGTTGGTGCGGGCGAGAGGACTCGAACCTCCACCCCCGGAAGGACCAGGACCTAAACCTGGCGCGTCTGCCAATTTCGCCACGCCCGCGTGGTCGGCGATCCGACCGAGCACCACTGTAGGGCAGTGGTGGCCCTGTGCAGCGCTGTCAGCCGGTAGCCTCAACGCCATGTCCCAACTCTCGTTCCCTTCGCTCGTCACCGCTGCTGCTGGTGCTCCCGACGGCAGTGCTGACCTCAACCAGCGGCTGCTCAAGGAGCGCATCGTCTTCCTCGGTACCCAGGTCGACCAGGCGGCTGCGAACGCCATCTGCGCCCAGTTGCTGCTGCTCGAGGCGGAGGACCCAACCAAGGACATCTCGCTGTACATCAACAGCCCTGGTGGTTCTGTGATCGATGGTCTGGCCATCTACGACCCCATGCAGTACGTCGCCTGCGACGTGCGCACCATGTGCGTGGGTATGGCCGCGTCGATGGGGCAGTTCTTGCTCTGTGCTGGCGCCCCAGGCAAGCGCTACGCCCTGCCCCACAGCCAGATCCTCATGCACCAGCCCTCAGGCGGGGTGCAGGGTCAGGCGACGGACATCTCGATCCACCTCCGCCACACCATTGAGCTCAAGCGCTCCTTGGCTGAGCGCATCGCCTTCCACACGGGCCAGAGCGTCGAGAAGATCGAGGCTGACTCGGACCGCGACCGGTGGTTCAGTGCCCAAGAGGCGCTCGAGTACGGCTTCATCGACCAGGTCATCGATCGCTCCACCGCCCAGCAGCGGACCAACTGAGCGTGGCGGCGGCGCCGCCGCAGCACAGCGGCGACTCAGCGGCTCGGGGATCCGAGGCACGTGACCTGACGGTTCGGGTGGTCTCGGCTGACCAGAGCCTCAGCCAGCGGCTGCAGGACATCTGGGGGCACCGAGAGCTGCTCAGCCACCTCGTCCGCACGGAGATCAAGGTCAAGTACAAGAACTCGATTCTCGGGATCTTGTGGACCATGGTCGCCCCGGCCATGACCTTGGCCATCTACTACGGGGTCTTCGGCGTGCTGTTGAAGAACGGCATCCCCGACTTCGTCATCTTCTTGGCCTCAGGGCTGCTGATCTGGAACTTCTTCTTCGGCTCGGTGATGGCGGGGACCGGCGTGATCGTCGGTCGGGCCGGCATCGTCAAGAAGGTGTCGTTCCCCCGTGAGATCTTGGCGATCGCCACGGTGGGCAGCCAATCGGTCTACCTCCTTCTGCAGTGGCTCGTGCTGGCCGTGTTCATGGTGGCGCTCGAGCACCGACCTGATTGGGTGGCCCTCCCGCTCGTCGTGGTCGGCTTCGTCGCCACCGTGGTCTGGGCCATGGCGCTCGCCATCGTGCTCTCGGCGGTCAACGTCTACTTCCGAGACGTCCAGCACTTGATCGAGATCGTCATGCAGGCGTGGTTCTGGGCCACGCCCATCGTCTACTCCTTCTGGTTCACCTTGCAGACCAAGCTGGTCGCGCACCACCTGAGTTGGCTGACCAAGCTCTACTTCTGCAACCCCATGGTCTCGGTGGTGGTGGGCTTCCAGCGCGCCATCTACGGCGACGTCTCGGTGGTGTCAACCGCCACCACCCAGCGCACCGTGATCGAGGTGCTGCCGCCGTGGCACCTGGCGAGCTACTACGAGCTTTTGGCGGGGTGCATCGCGGTTGGCCTGCTGTGCTTGGTTGGGGCGATCAAGGTCTTTGGTCGGCTCGAGGGCAACTTCGCCGAGGAGCTGTGATGGCCGACTCCGTCTTCGCCGTCGACGTGCAGTCGGTGTCCAAGCACTTCCGGCTCTACAAGGACAAGAACAAGTCCATCAAGGAGCGCATGCTCCACCCACGACGGGTCGCCTTCGAGGACCTGTGGGCGCTGCGGGACGTGAACTTCACCGTCGCCCCCGGGGAGACCGTCGGCATCTTGGGGCACAACGGTTCGGGCAAGTCCACCTTGCTCAAGACCATCTGCGGGGTGCTGCAACCCTCCTCGGGCCAGGTGCTCGTGCGGGGGAAGCGGGCGGGTCTGCTCGAACTCGGTGCAGGCTTCGAACCAGAACTCTCGGGGCGAGACAACATCTACCTCAACGGCGCCATGCTCGGCATCCCCAAGGCGGAACTGGACCGAGTCTTCGACGAGATCGTGGCTTTCTCCGAGCTCGGCCCCTTCATCGACAACCAGGTGAAGTTCTACTCCTCGGGGATGTACGTGCGGCTGGGCTTCGCCGTTGCAGTCAACGTCGACCCCGACGTCCTCGTGGTCGACGAGGTGTTGGCGGTTGGTGACGAGCGGTTCCAGCGCAAGTGCATGGATCGCATCAAGCAGTTCCAAGCCGATGGTCGAACCATTCTGTTCGTGAGCCAGACCCCCGAGCAGGTCCGGGCGATCTGCGACCGGGTGGTGGTGCTGCACCACGGCGAGATGATCTACAACGGCGACACCGGCAAGGGCATTCGCCTCTTCAGAGAGAAGCTCAACCAAGACACGGCCGCCCCGGTGGGAGCAGCCATTGAAGGCGTCACGGACCTCGACCACGACGCCGGCCCGAAGAACCCGACGCTCCCCGATGACCGCTCGACCAGAGGTGCTCGCATCGAAGCGGTGCACTGGGGCTGCCCCGAGGTGCTCGGTGCGGTGCCGACGGGAAAGCGGCTCGAGATCTCCATCGACGTCGATGCGCCCAAGGCCATCTCCGACGTGGTCTACGCCATCCAACTCATCAACGAGGACGGCGAGATCGTCGCTGCCACCACCACCGAGACGCTCGGGATGCACCTTGACCTGCCAGAGGGCAAGTCGCAGTTCACCTTCATGATCGACCGCATCCCCTTCTTGGACAGCGAGTTCCAGCTCAACGTCGGCCTGCAGTCGCGCAATGGCGTGGAGAACCTGTTCGCGTGGGCGGAGCAGGCGGCGGTGGTCGAGGTCACCTACGCCGGACGAGCTCAGGGCCTCGTCGAGCTCGAGGTCAGCTGTGAGTTCAGGGAGCGGACGGACTGATCGCCTGGGCCACCGCATCGATGCTCGGGTAGCTCCGCAGACGTGAGACCGGTCCCAAGCGGCCGCAGTTGACCCCGAGGTCCGCCGCCCGCAGCAACCTGAGGTCGCCTCTCGAGTTGCCGTAGGCGACCAAGGTGGGCTGGGATCGAGGGGCGTCGCCGACACCAGTGGTGCGCAACCACGACGCCAGCCGGGAGTACTTCTCGAACCCGCGGCAGTTCAACCCCTCGTAGTGCCCGGTCAGCCGCTCGTCGTTGTCGACCTCGAGCCGGGTGGCGAGCACCTCGTCAACCCCGAGCAGGTGCCCGAGCGGCCGGACGTAGGCCTCAGGTGAGGCCGAGACGATCACGATTCGGTGCCCCAACGATCGGTGCCACTCCAGCTGGCGCTTAACCACGGGGCGGAGGTGCTTGCGGTAGTGCCGAGCGGCGTACTCGTGGCTGACCGCCCGCACGTGGTCGGCTTCGGCCCCGCCCAACACGGCGGTGAACAGCCGCTCCTTGGTGGCATCGGCAGCGCTTCCACCGGCAATCGCTGCCCACAGCATCCGCGGGGCGATGCGCGTCACCTCGAAGGTTGCTCGCCACCGACCTGCCACCGCACAGAGCCAGCCGAAGACGCTGCCGCCCTCGGTCAAGGTGCCGTCGAGGTCGAAGGCCGCCACCACGAGGGGAGCGGTGGCGATGGCTCGCACCTGGGTGTTGAGGTTGGTTGTGGACATGGTCCTCCTGTGGACGGGACCACCTTAGAGAAGCCGAACCACCTCGGTAGGATTGGGGCCCATGGCACGCCACCGTGGCGCGTCTAGAGACGAAGGTGACCAGGTTGGCTCCCACCCCTGACGACGAACGACGCGCCGCTGAGTTGGCACCTGCTGCCACCGCTGTGGGGGATCCCCGGGAGATTGAGGCCCTGCGGGAGGTGGTTCGGGTCTACGAGATGCACCAGGCCCGGGGAGCCGATGGCGTCTCGAACCTCGAGCTGTTAGCGCAGTCACGACTCTTCCCGCTCTTCGCCTTGTGCATCAAGGTGGCGCGCGTGGGCCTCGGGTTCGCCCGTCGGGTGCGGGGCACCACCCCAGCGCACGCCTCCGCCGTGGTGGCGCCCTTGGAGGGTGAGGCCACCGTGGCGCTCCCCCCCGAGGAGGCCTACTTCCACCAGCCGCTGGGCCGCGCCGCGATCACGGCGACCAAGAAGGGCTTGACCGCGCTGCAGGCGGTGACCCGGGTGGCGATCAAGGGCCACCCGGCGCAGACCTCGGCCCAATCGGCTGAGGTCGACCCCTACGTGACCTGGGTGGCGGAGAACATGACCCCCACCGATGCGGTCCGCTTCGCCCTCAAGCGCCGCATTCCCTTGCTCGAGGACCAGCCACTGCTGTCGATCGTGATGGCCACCTACAACACCGACCACGCCTTCTTGGTGGCGGCCATCGAGTCGGTGAGAGCCCAGATCTACGACCGCTTCGAGCTGCTGATCGCAGATGACTGCTCGCCCGACGCCGAGGTGCGAGCCATCGTCGAGCGCTACGCCGCGCTCGATGCACGCATCAAGTTGATCACCCGCTCTGAGAACGGCAACATCTCGGCCGCCACCAACTCCGCCATCGCCGAAGCGACGGGGGAGTGGCTCGTGTTCATGGACCACGACGACGAGTTGGTCGAGCATGCGCTGCTGCACGTGGTGCTCGAGATCAACGCCCATCGCGATGCGGCCATCATCTACTCCGACGAGGACAAGATCGACGAGCTGGGCCGGCCGTTCATGCCGTACTTCAAGAGCGACTTCGACCCTCTGCTCTTGCTCGGCCAGAACTACATCTGCCACCTCACCACCGTTCGACGCCAGCTCGTCGCCGAGGTGGGTGGGTTGCGCAGCGCCTTCGATGGCGCCCAGGACTGGGACCTCATGCTGCGGATCACCGAGCGGATTGACCGCAGCCAGGTGCGCCACATCCCCCACGTGCTCTACCACTGGCGCAGCCACGCCGAGTCGACCTCGAAGACCTCGGCCGCCAAGCCCTGGGCGCTCGAGGCAGGTCGGCGAGCGGTGACCGATGCCATGGCTCGCCGAGGGATCGACGCCGAGGTGCATGAGGTCGAGGGCACGGGCTTCGCCGAGGTGCGCTTCGCCCTGCCCGAGCAGCCCCCCAAGGTCTCCATCTTGATCCCGACCCGGGACGGCAAGTACCTCCGTACCTCGGTCACCTCGGTGCTCGAGCGCACGACCTACCCCAACTTCGAGGTCGTGGTCATCGACAACGGTTCGGTGAAGGACGAGACCATGGCCTTCTTCGCCGAGTTGTCCGGGAAGATCACGGTGCTCCGTGATGACAGCCCCTTCAGCTACTCGGCCCTGCACAACCGAGCAGTACCAAAGGTGGACGGCGAGGTGCTGCTGCTGCTCAACGACGACACCGAGATCTTGGACGGCCGATGGCTGGCGGAGATGGTGGCGCTGCTGTGCCAAGAGGGCGTCGGCGCAGTCGGCGCCAAGCTGCTCTACGGCGACTCCCGCATCCAGCACGCCGGCGTGCTGCTCGGGCCCAATGGGCTAGCCGCCCACGTTGGTCGGCTCCACGCTCGAGAGGACAAGGGCTACTTCGGCCGCACCGCCTTGGCGTCGGAGTTCCAGGCCGTCACCGCAGCGTGCATGGCGGTCCGGCGAGAGGTGTGGGAGGAGCTCGGAGGGCTCGACGAGCACTTCCAGGTTGCGTGGAACGACGTCGACTTCTGCCTTCGGGTGCGTCGGGCGGGGCACCAGGTGGCCTACACCCCCCGGGCCGAGCTCGTGCACTACGAGTCGGTCTCTCGTGGTCTCGACGTCGAGGGGCCGGCCTTCCTGCGATCCATTGGGGAGATCCGCACCATGCGCGAGCGCTGGGGCTACGAGATCCTGCGGGATCGGTACTACAACCCCAACCTGTCCTTCGGCCAAGACATCTTCCACCTGGCGTGGCCGCCGCGGGTCTCGCCGTGGTACACCGGCATCGAGTAGTCCGGTGGCGGGGCTGATCCTGCGGCGCTTCGAACCAGCAGATGCCAGCCAAGCGCTCGAGGCCGAGGCGGAGTTCGCCACCGGTCCCGACGTGTTCTTGCCGGGGTTCGATGAGGCGTCGGACTTCTCGTCGTGGCTGGGCAAGGTCGACCACGTGCGTGCAGGATGCCACGAGCGGGTGGGCTGGCTCCGGGCGGAGTACTTGGCGGCCTGGGTTGGAGACGAGCTCGTCGGTCGCATCTCGGTGCGCTTCGAGGGTGATCCGGGCCTCTTGGAGCAGGTCGGCCACATCGGCTACGTGGTCCGAGTCCACCACCGAGGCCGTGGGTACGCCACCGAGATGTTGCGCCACGCCACGGTGGTGGCCCGCGAGGGCGGACTCGGGGTGTTGGTGGTGGGCTGCGCCGAGGACAACGCTGCCTCAGCCACGGTGATCGAGCGGTGCGGAGGGGTGTTGTCCTCGAGGTTCCTCCACCAGGGTCGACCCTTCCGTCGCTACCAGATCCCTGCGCAGAGCTGAGGTTCGGGGTTCCTCCAACGCCACGATTGGAAAGGTGACCTAACAGGTCGACAATTGCCGATCGGACCCCTAAGATGCCCGTGGAGCACCACCGGAGGCCTTCTCCTCCGGTCACACAAAAGGAGCAACTCCATGGCAATTCGACTGGGCGACGTCGCACCGGACTTCACCGCCGACACCACCGACGGCACCATCACCTTCCACGAGTGGCTGGGCGACAGCTGGGGCATCTTGTTCTCGCACCCCAAGGACTTCACCCCGGTCTGCACCACTGAGCTGGGTGCCTTCAGTGCCCGCAAGGCGGACTTCGACAAGCGCAACACCAAGCTGATCGCGGTCTCGGTGGACTCGGTTGCCAGCCACCACGACTGGGCCGGTGACATCGAGGAGACCCAGGGTGCTGCCCTGGCCTTCCCGATCATCGGTGACGAGAACCGTCAGGTGGCCGACCTGTACGACATGATCCACCCCAACGCCAACGACACCTTGACCGTGCGCTCGGTGTTCATCGTGGGCCCGGACAAGAAGGTCAAGCTGACCCTGACCTACCCTGCCTCCACCGGCCGCAACGTCGACGAGATCCTCCGGGTGCTCGACTCGCTGCAGCTCACCGCCGACTACAAGGTCGCCACCCCGGTCAACTGGACCGACGGCAACGACGTCATCATCGTTCCCGCCGTCAGCGACGACGAGGCCAAGGAGCGGTTCCCGAAGGGCTTCACCACCATCAAGCCCTACCTGCGCACCACCCCGCAGCCCAACAAGTAAGCAACGAGCGGTGCGTGGGGAGGGGCCGGCGGCGCCGGCCCCTCCGGCGCGCCCGGGGTCTCGTGGTCTCCTCAGCTGCCCAGGTGCTGGCCCAAGAAGGCGATCGAGGCGGGCTCTTGGGCGGTGAAGAAGGACTCGGTGTGACACCCGTTGGTGATGTCGACCACCGAACCACGAGGCAGCACCTCGGTGAGTGCGACCATGCCGGAGTGGAAGGGGTCGTCGGCGCCTGAGGCGATCCGAATCGGTAGGCCGTCGAGGGACGCGGCGTGGGTGACGGCGTCGTAGCGGTCGAACTCTGCGGCGTTGGTGTAGGCGCCTTCGTTCACCCCTCTCGCCTCGTCGTAGGTGGTCCAGATCGCTGGGCTGATGGCGGCAACCCCTCGGAGCAGCCCAGGGTGGTGCTCACCCAGGACGAGTGCTCCGTAGCCACCCATGGAGATCCCCATGGCGCCAATGCCTTGGCCTTCACCCCCGAGTCCCATGGCGTGGCAGCGAGGGATGAGCTCGTCGACCACCATGGCCATGGGGTCATCGTCGGGGTGGGGGTGCCAGTAGAGGTTGCCACCATCGACGGTCGCGATGGCCATGGGCGGCAAGGGCTTGCCATCGACCTCGAGCGCCACCAGTTGGGCAGGGGTCATGCCCTTGACGGCACTGGCGTGGTTGGAGCCGTCACCGTGCAGCATGACCACGAGGGGGAGCACGCTCCCGGGACCATGCCCTGGGGGCCAGGCGATGGTGTAGCCAACCTCGCGGCGCCTCGCTTGAGAGGCGAACCGCCCGCTCTGGCTCGGACCCACCTGGCCGAAGCGAAGGGTGGGAGGCGTCACGTCACAGCCGCCATCGAGTTCGTCCAAGGTGAGCTTGCCGGGAAGTACGCCGCGCTCGATCAGCTCGACGCCCACCACTCCGGCTGCCAGGACTCCTGCCATGCCTGCGCCGGCGAGTCCGAGGAGCCTGCGGCGAGTGAGCCAGCTGGTCGAGGGGGTGTCGGCAGGGCTCGGGGGGACTGCCGAGGGTGGGTCGAGCGCCATGAGCGCCCATTGTGCTCCAGGTCCTCGGTTCACCGCCCGCTCACCGGTGCTTCGGCCAGAACCGAGCGCTGCAGATCGTGAACGGTAAGGTGAGCCCATGGCTGCACCAACGCCCTACCTCTTGTTCCCTGGGACCGCCCGAGAAGCGCTCTCGTACTACCAGCAGCTGTTCGGCGGCGAGCTCGAGATGCACACCTTCGAGGAGTTCGGCCGCACCGATGGCGCTCCCGAGGCCATCGCCCACGGGGTGCTCGAGGGGCCGGTCTCGCTCTACGGCGCCGATGCTGGTCGGGGAGAGACGCCGCTGTCGTCGTCGGGACTGATGTTCTCCCTGCTCGGGCGCCATGCTCGATCGGTCCTGCAGGGTTGGTTCGCCGCGCTCGCCGAGGACGGAGCGGTGCTCGACCCCCTCGTCGAGCGGCCATGGGGAGCGTCCGATGGCCAAGTGGTGGATCGCTTCGGGCTCCGGTGGCTCATCGGGTTCGAAGGCGAAGAGACCCCCTAGGCCACGGTGAGGCTCACGAGGGGAGGCGCATGCCGATGGTGACCCCCGGGCCGTCGTGGTTCTGGGCGAACACCGAGGCCCCGTGCGCCTCGGCCACGCTGGCCACGATGGAGAGCCCAAGCCCTGATCCGGGAAGACCCTTCGAGGACTCGGCTCGGTAGAAGCGGTCGAAGATTCGCCGCAGGTCGTGCTCGGCGATGCCGGGACCCTCGTCGCTCACCGAGAGCTCAGGCGGGGTACACCGAATCGTGATGGGCGTGTGGGGTGGGGAGAACTTCGCAGCGTTGGCGACGAGGTTCGCCACTGCTCGCTCGAGGGCCCGAGGTCGACCCTCGACCGTCCACGACTCGCCCTCCACGCCAACCTGACGAGCGAAGCGCCGTCGTGCCTGCTCTGCCACCCTGTGGCAGAGTTCGAGGAGGTCGAGCTCCTCGGCAGCCTCATCCTCGGCCTGCTCGGTGGCGAGGTCAACGATCTCGTTGACCAGTTCGGTGAGCTCTTCGAGCTCACCGCCGAGGTTCTCGAGCAACTGCGCTCGCTGGGACGAGGTCAGGGTTGCGTCGTGGCGCTCGAGCAGCTCGATGTTGGTGCGCAGCGAGGTGATGGGCGTGCGCAACTCGTGTCCAGCGTCGCGCACCAACTGGTGCTGCTGGTCCTTCGAGGTCTCGAGTGCTGCCAGCATCTCGACGAAGCTCCTCGAGAGTCGTCCCACCTCATCGGCTCGGTCTACTTGGAGTCGCTGGGTACTCGCGCCGGTCTCGGCGAGCTCTTCGGTGGCCAAGGTGAGCGCCTCGAGGGGGCGGGTCAGCCGGGTGGCGACCACGAGGCCGGCGAAGGCGCCGAGGGTCGTCACGAGCAGGGCGAGGAGGATGAACAGGTCGCGCAGTTGATCGAGGACGTCGTTGCGCTGGGTGAGCGACTGGGCCACCTGGAAGGCGCCGCCGCTCGGGATCGCCACGGTGGCGACCCGGTACTCGGTCCCGTCGATCACCTCGGTCCGCAGCGCATTGGGTGCCGTGCCCCGGGCGATCGCCACGTCGATGGCGGTGATGGGAATGGTCGGGCCGGTGTGGTAGTCCGCCGCCGTCCCCTGTTGGTCGAGGCGCTGCACTGCCACTTGGTCTAAGACGCCTCCGGGTCCGTCGGGACCGAGCGGGCCGCCCGGTCCATTGCGATCTCCATCAACGTCGAGGGGGGCGAGGGTGGTGGTGGTGGTCCCAGCGGGTGGCTTCGCCGTGGTGCCACCTTGCTGGCCTTGACCCCCGGGGTTGCCCGGTTGGTAGAGCCCTTGGTGGGAGGTGAGGTACCCAGCAGCAGAGATCACCGAGGTGTCCACCTCACTCGTGAAGCGCTGCGAGGTCGCGACGTAGGCCGCGGTCGAGCAGAGCCCCGTGGCCACCGCCGCCAGGGCAGCGAAGAGGAGGACGAGGCGGAGCCGCAGGCTCATGGGTGTCGAGCCACGTAGCCCACACCGCGCACGGTGTGCACGAGTCGGTCCTCGCCGCCTTCTTCGAGCTTGCGCCGCAGGTAGCCGATGTAGACCGCCAGGTTCTTCGAGTTGGCGCCGAAGTCGTAGCCCCAGATGCGGTCGTAGATCACCGAGGGGGACAACACCTTGCCTTGGTGCTCGACGAGCAGTTCGAGGAGGTCGAACTCCGTCTTGGACAGCTCGATGGCACGTGCGCCTCGGTGTGCAGTGCGAGCGTCGGGGTCGATGACGAGATCGGCCAAGCCCAGTGCACCTGATGCTTCGGTGACCGAGGTCCGGCGGAGCAGTGAGCGGATGCGAGCCAAGAGCTCATCGAGGGCGAAGGGCTTGGTGAGGTAGTCATCGGCGCCTGCATCGAGACCCGAGACTCGGTCAGCGACTTCGGTCCGAGCGGTCAGCAGCAGGAGCGGGGTGGTCACCTTCCGGCTCCGTACCCGCCGGGTGGCGCTGAGTCCATCGACGTTGGGCATCGACACGTCGAAGATCAGCAGGTCGTAGCTCTGCTGGTCGAGCTCGTCCAAGGCGGCAGCTCCGTCGCCAACGGCGGTGACGCGGTAGCCCTCAAGCTCGAGGGCCATGGTGACCGACTGGCGCACGGCGCGGTCATCCTCGGCCACGAGGATGTGTGGGGTGGTGATGTCCATGGCACTGTCCTAGCGCTTGGAGGTGAATGCGGGGTAAGAGCACCTTCACACGCACCCCTTACCTGACTCTAGGTGGGACCTTGCCTCAGGGCCCGACCATGGCTTCACCGGCAACACCGCCGGATGACCAAGGAGCACACGCAATGAGCAAGCAGCGAACCAGTAAGAAGTTCCGCACTGCAGCGGCCGCCTCGGCGGTCCTCGCCGGCCTGGCGGTGGGCACCACCGCAGTGGCGGGCGCCTCCACCAGCAGCACCCACCACACGACGACTGCGAGCACCCACAGCGCTCCCCAGGGCGGTCCTGGTGACGGACCTCGGGGCCACAGGGGTGGGCCGGTGGCAACGGTGACCGCCGTGACGGCGACCACCTTGACCGTCGAGGGCGGTCCGAACAACACGTCGGTGACGATTGACCTGACCAGCTCGACCACCTACCAAAAGAATGGCGTCTCGGCCACCTTGGCGGACATCAAGGTCGGTGACAAGGTCGCCATCGAGCCCGTCGCCCCGACCTCGTCGTCCACCTCGGCCCCTACCCCGCCCGCAGCCGGCTCGACCATCACCGCAGCGTCGGTGACGGTGCTCTCCCCGAGCCTCATGGGCACGGTGGTCTCGGTCACCGGTACCTCGGGTAACGCCGTGATCACCGTCAGCGATGGCGAGGGCTTCTACCGCACCATCGACACCTCGGCCTCGACGACCTACCGCAAGGGCTCGTCCAGCGGCAGCTTCGCCGACATCACGGTCGGTGAGCAGCTGGTGGCCTTCGGTTCGGTGTCGTCGAACCACGAGGCACTCGACGCCAGCACCGTGGTCGCCGCACCGGTGGCGCCTTCGGGAGCGGCAGGCGGGCCTGGTGGTCCTGACGGCGACCAGCCTCCCTTCGGCGGCTGACCTCGGAGCGACGCCCCGGCCCTGCCTCCCCAGGGCCGGGGCGTCGTCGCGTCCGGGGGCCGAGTTCCCCTAGGGTCGACCTCGGAGGTGCACCATGTCGGCACGCACAGCAGGAACGTTCACCATTGCAGGCACCGAGGTCGGTCGCCTTGGGTTTGGCGCGATGCGCATCACCGGACCAGGGGTCTGGGGCTTCCCCGCAGACCGAGACAATGCCCGAGCCGTGATTCGTCGGGCCGTCGAGCTCGGCGTGACCTTCATCGACACCGCCGACAGCTACGGACCCGAGGTCTCCGAGATCCTCTTGGCCGAGGCGCTGGCTCCCTACGACCCCAGCATCGTCATCGCCACCAAGGCTGGACTCACCCGCCAAGGTCCTAACCAGTGGACGCCGGTGGGTCGACCCGAGTACCTCCGCCAGCAGTGCGAGCTCTCGCTGCGACGGCTCGGCGTCGAGGCGATCGACCTCTTCCAGCTCCACCGCATCGACCCCAAGGTCCCCCGTGATGAGCAGTTCGGCCTGCTCGCCGACCTGCTGGCAGAGGGCAAGGTCAAGGCGGTTGGGCTGAGCCAGGTGTCGGTTGAAGAGCTCGATGCAGCCCGCTCGATCGTCGAGATCACCTCGGTGCAGAACCTCTACAACCTCTCAGATCGCTCCAGCGAAGACGTGCTCGACCACTCCGCAGCCCACGGCATTGGCTTCATCCCGTGGTTCCCGGTGGCCTCGGGAGCGCTCACCTCAGGGCAGCAGACCATTGAGGCGATCGCCGCCGAGCTCGGTGCCACCTCAGCCCAGGTGGCCTTGGCGTGGCTGTTGGCTCGTTCGCCGGTCATGCTCCCAATTCCTGGCACGAGTTCGGTCGCCCACGTCGAGGAGAACTGTGCCGCGGGCTCCCTCGAACTCACGGCGTCGCACCTCGAGGCACTCAGCTCTCTCGCCTGAGGTGTCGCTCGGGGAACGCCTGCGCGGCCCTGGCCTCGAGGTACGTCCCTACGACCTTCACCTCGCACGGGCGCTCGTTGCCGGCCAGCGCCTTGCGCACTGGGCACAGGATTACCCGACCGAGGGTGATCGTCGGGTGGCGGTGCCTGTTGCAGCCCGCCAGCACCACCGAGGGTTGCAGGTCCGCTACGGCCCCTACGTCATCGACGAGGGTCCAGGGCGCATCGTCGGCGGGGTGGGGTTCCATGGCCCTCCCCTCGCAGGTCGTGCGCAGGTCGGCTACGGCCTCGCACCCTCGGCTCGAGGTCGGGGGTTGGCTCGCCGTGCACTCGCCCTGCTCGTGGCAGCCGCCCGCACAGATGGCCTCGTCGAGGTCCTCGAGGCACAGGTCGAGCCGGGCAACCTGGCGTCGATCGCGGTGCTCGAGGCGACTGGCTTCGAGCCGGCCGGGGTGGCCAAGGGCCTCGAGGTCTACGAGCTCGAGCTCTGAGCTCCGACCACCTCGTCACGCAGCTCGCGCTTCAAGATCTTGCCTTGCGGGTTGCGGGGGAGCGGCTTCTCCCGTAGGTAGAGGTGGCGGGGGACCGAGAAGCTGGCGAGGTGCTGGCCAACGAAGGTGCCGAGCTCCTCGGCCTTCACCTTGACCCCGGGGCGCAGTACGACGACCGCTCCCACCTCCTCGCCGAGCACGGGGTGGGGGATGCCGATCACGGCGCAGTCCGCCACGGCCGGGTGCTCGTGCAGCACCGCTTCGACCACCACCGAGTAGACGTTCTCGCCCCCTCGGATGATGACGTCCTTGGCTCGATCGACGATGTAGATGAAGCCGTCCTCGTCGATGCGGGCGATGTCGCCAGAGTGCAGCCAGCCGTTGGTGAAGGTCTTCGCCGTCTCCTCGGGGCGGTTCCAGTAGCCCCGGACCACGTTGGGGCCCTTGATCCACAGCTCGCCCACCACGGTCGGTCCTTGGGGTCGGTTGGGATCGGGTTCATCGCCCTCGAAGTCCTCGGGCACAATCGCCACCTCACAGGTGGGGACGGCTGGTCCGCAGCTCTCGGGACGTTCGAGGTAGTCGATGCCGGCGTTGAGCGCAGTCGCCGCCGAGGTCTCGGTCAGGCCGTAGCCATTGCCGGGCTGGCCGAGGGGGAATGCTGCCTTGATCCGTCGGACGAGCTCGGGCGGTGCCGGCGCGCCCCCGTAGGACACGCTGCGAACCGACGAGGTTTCGCGCGTCGCGAAGTCAGGAGAGTCGAGCACCTGCATCACGATGGTGGGCACGCCACCAAAGGTCGTGATCTTCTCGCGCTCGATGAGCTCGAGGGCTCGCTCGGGGTTGAAGTGGTGGACCATGACGAGCTTGCCGCCCGCTGCGGTGTTGGTGAGCATGACGGCGAGGCATCCCGTGGCGTGGAAGAGCGGCACGGTCAACAGGTAGGCGTTGGGGCCACTGTCGGGCTCGGTGCTCGGGTTACGCAACCCCGAGCGCACCCCGGAGAAGAACAGGTTCATCAGGTTCGACAAGGCGTTGCGGTGGGTGCCGACCGCACCCTTGGGTCGTCCCGTGGTGCCCGAGGTGTAGAACATGGTCGCATCGAGGTCGGGGGTCAGCTCGGCGTCGGGCAGCTCGGCGTCGAGGTCGACGACCCCACGGAAGTCCTCGTAGCCCACGAAGCGAGGATCGGTGAACCCGGCGAGCCCAGCGGGGCCCGTTCGGTGCTCGTTGACCACGACCACGTGCTCCAAGGTGTCGACCGAAGCGATGACCGGTGCCAGGCGCTCGGCGCGCTCGAGGTCGCACATGACCACCTTCGCCCCCGAGTCCTCCATGGCGTACTGCAGTTCTTCAGCACTCCACCAGGCGTTGACTGGCACCGAGATCGCCCCGAGGCACACCGTGGCCCAGAAGGTCATGACCCACTCGGGCAGGTTCCGCATGGCGATGGCGACTCGGTCTCCAGGGACCACGCCTCGAGCCCGCAGGGAGGCGGCCAAGGTCGCCACTTCGGCGTAGTGCTCTGCGAAGGAGTATCGATCATCTTCGTAGACCAAGAAGGTGCGGTCTCCGTAGTCCTTCGAGCGGCGCAGAATCGAAGCGAGGTCCATGGGCGCGTGCTTCCACACCTTGGTCGTCACGCCTCGGATCTCGGCCACGTCGATCTCGAACATCGACCCAGGCTTGAGGAGTGACTCGGTGGCCTCGGCGAGGGAGGCTACGGGCTCAGGCATCGGGGGAACCTCCTGGTTCAACCGGCAAGAAGATGGCAGAGCGGTAGAACTGCAGCTCCGCCACGCTGTCTTTGATGTCGTCGAGCGCACGGTGTGCGCTCTGCTTCTCGGGGGTGCGGGCTAAGACCTCTGGGTACCACCGCCGGCAGAGCTCTTTGACCGACGAGACGTCAACGGAGCGGTAGTGGAAGAAGGCCTCGACCTCGGGGAGCTGGGCGGCGAGGAAGCGACGGTCGGTGCCAATTGAGTTCCCACACAGCGGGACCACGCCGGGACCCTCGAGGTGCGCTCTCAAGAAGGCCAAGGTGGCTTCCCCAGCCTCCGCCAAGGTGGTGCTCGAGGCCTTGATGGCTTCGAGCAGCCCCGAGGAGGTGTGCATCGCGGTGACGAAGTCGCCCATCTCGGCCAACTCGGCATCAGTTGCACGCACGACGAGGTCAGGTCCCTCGGCCACGATGGTGAGGTCGTCGTCGGTGATCAAGGTGGCGATCTCCACGATGACGTGGCGATCGGTCTCAAGGCCGGTCATCTCGAGGTCCATCCATGCGAGCACGCAGGGATGCTACCGGCCCTAGATCGCCGGGGCAGGGACGACTAGCCTCTCCCAGATGCTGCACGTGCCCGTGGCCCTGATCGACGCCACCGTGGAGGTGCCGCGCCCGGCCCGACCAGGAGATGCGGGCCTCGATCTTCGAGCACGTACGGGGGCTGTCTTGGCGCCTGGTGGTGGTCGAGCCCTCATCCCGACCGGTCTGATCCTGGCCATCCCCGCTGGTCACGCCGGCTACGTCCTGCCGCGCAGTGGGCTGGCCCTCAACCACGGGGTCACCTGCCTCAACGCCCCGGGGTTGATCGACGCTGGCTACCGCGGGGAGGTGGGGGTGGTGCTGATCAACCTCGACCCCACCGAAGCCTTCGAGGTGGAAGTCGGGGACCGCATCGCTCAACTCGTGATCGCCCCGGTGCCCGAGGTGGTCCTCG
>CAINFA010000142.1 GCA_903847955.1 uncultured Actinomycetes bacterium | reverse complement strand
ATCCGAGCAGCCATCGTCGGCGTCGTGACCGCGGCGAGTTGATCGGGTGCGAGCTCAGCTCGGACCTGAACGGTGCGCAGCGGTTCGACGGACCCATGCTCGACCACCACGAGGGGAACCACCGTGGCTGGAGCAATGAGCGATCCACGAAGGAGGTCGAGGGGTCCACCATCGATGAAGGCCGGCGTCCCGTTTTGGAGGACGACATCACCTTCACCTGTTCCAAGCAGCGAGGCGCCGCGCATCGTGGCGTGCTCTGCGGGAGCGAACCGAGGTTTTGGGCCGCGGCAGTCAACGGCATTGGCCAAGAGCAGCGCCCACGCGTTCTCCGAGACGAATTCGAACAGCGGCGACTGCCCCCACGGTGCATTGGTCAACGAGTCCAGTTCAGGCGGGACATCGTCTGGAACCAGTTCGTAGATCACGCGTGTTCGGCTTGCAAACGCCTGACGAATGGCCAAGAGCGTGGTGGGCGACTCGAGATTCTCTGCGGTGAGCGTGACCCGACGTGCGCCTTCCCACGGCGCAGGTACCGAGCGACCCGGTGTCACGATGATCGATCGACCGAGGAGATCTGGACCAGCGAATGCACCCTCTACCAAATCGCCTGTTCCACGGTCGTCGAGGACTGTCTGAGGCGAGGGTGCAGTGGGGGAAGGTGCGCTCGCTCCCTGAATGGGTGGTGCAGCGTTGGGTGCTGGTCCACTGACGATCGAGACACCGGGACTCGCTCGACCAAGACCATGGGCATGGGCTCGGGCGGCAGCCTTGGTGGTGAAGGACTGCACCGTGCCGTTGAAGTGGACCTGCCACGACGATCCATCGCCACTCACCACGATGTCGTCGTCCATCTGCTCCTTGATCCCCTCATCCATCCCTGCAGCATGCAGGTTCGGCGTACAACGCACGAGCGAACAGTCCTTGTACGGTGCGAGCGCCACCACTGCGGGCACTCTTGTTGCCGGTCGCTACGGCCGACGATGGCCCTTGGTGTTGCGCTCAGAGACCTGCTGCAACTTGGAGCACTGGAGCGAGCTGTTGCGCCAATGCCGTCGTCAAATGGTAGGGGTCTTGTTGGACGACCGTCCCGCCGATCACGGCAGGACAGAACATCGCCGTGCAGAGCCACGGAAGTGGATTGACGTAGCGAGCGCCAACGCTTGCCGCAGATGCATGGAAGTCGCTGATTTGGCGAAGGAGCGAAGGTGGCACCGCCACCGAGGTTGGAACCCCACAACCGGTGATCGCAGCGGCATGCACACTCAGACACGACGCATCTCCATGGTGCTCTGGCAGCTGTGGCCCAAGGACGATCAGCCGGCGACCCTTGGCGTGCAGGGTCCGAAGGAGCTGCACGAATCCGCGCTGATAGACCTCCTCCTCGGGACCTTGGAGGTTTCCCGCATCTCCGACCACGATGACCGTTGACGGTTTCAGGCTGACAATCCACGCTGCTGATGCGTTCACCCACCGTTGACACTCGGCCGGGGGTGGTGCGACGCCTGGTTTCCCATCGACGAAGAGCTGACCAGCCGTCGCCGTGACGAAACACGCTGAGTGGAAGGCCAGCGCGAAGTGCACATGATCGCGCTGTGCAATCTGATCCACCGCCATCGACCACTGCCAGGCATGGGAGTTGCCGATCATCGCAATCGTCGAACCCGTGGCTGAGTTGGGATAACGACAAGGGCGATACGTGCCGAAACCCGACCCTTTTGCGCACTGGCCTCCTTGAGGGAGTTGCAAGATCCGAGAAGCAGCGAGCACCGCAGGAGTGATGGAACTCGGTAGGACACGAAGGTTGACGCTGCTTCGGAGATTGCTGAGTGCTTCAGTACACGCACTTGAGGGACATCCGCTCTCTGCACTCGGTGTCAGGTAGTTCACTTGACCGCTCGAGTGTGCTTCACTGGCGAGGGTTGGCTGCACCATCGTGAGCGTCACGACTGTTGCCACGAACGCCATGAAACTCGCCCTCAGCACTCGTGTGGTCATCAACATTCCCCTAACAACGTCATCCTAGTCGAGGGCAGTCCAACGAGAGTTGACCAGTGCTCCTCGCCAGGTGCACCCATGGCCCGAGGGTCCCCTGGCACTAGTTGTGGGGAACCTCGTTGTCGTCGGTGATCCGGCGGGCATCGGTGGCCACACTCGCCACCAGGGTGATCGCGTAGCCGTCGACGGAGGTGAGCTCTTCGTAGGCATCGACGTGGGGCTTGCCATGACCGCGCCACTTGGCCTTGGCCGCGCTCTTCATGGTCTTCACGTCACCTGCGACGACGAAGACCACCTCGTGGTCCTCGCCCATGCGCCCAGCAACAGGGGTGCCTCCGAGGTAGACGGCGTAGAGGGCCACGGTGCTCCTTAGGGCTCGACGATGGTGAAGGTTGGTGACGGCGTCTCTAAGAGCAACAGCACCTCGAAGAGCACGT
>CAINFA010000141.1 GCA_903847955.1 uncultured Actinomycetes bacterium | reverse complement strand
GATGCTGGAGGCCAAGGTCGTTCCACGTGGCATCGCTGAGGGGCTCGGTCGCCACCATGAGGGAGTAGATCGGCACCACCGAGCGTGCCCGACGGTCGACCTTCGCGCTCCACGCCTCGGTGGCGCGCACCACGGCGCGCGCGGTGACCTGGCCCTGGCGGGTGTGGACCTGGGGTCGTCGGGCACCCTCGCCCGCGATGATGGCCGTGACCGGGGTGGCTTCGTAGACCTGGCCACCCCGTCGCTCCACCGCATGAACGAGCCCACGGGTCAGCTTGGCCGGATGGAGCACCGAGCAGTGCGGGGTGTAGGTGGCGCCGAGGACCTCGGTGGCCCGGCAGCGGGACAGCGCGGAGGGACGGTCGAGCAGGGTCAGGTCGGCGTCACCGAGCCCAAAGGCTCGAGCGGTCGCCACCTCTGCTGCGGCGCGCTCGAGCTGGACGGGGCCTCGGGCCAGGCTGATGGTGCCGCCGTGGGCGAGGTCGCAGTCGATGCCCTCCGCCTCGGCGGCGCGGCCGACCTCGGCCACGGCGTCGATCATGGCTCGTCGCATCGCCATCGCCGCGTCGTGGCCGTAGGTGGCGGCGAGCGAGGCGTCGCTCTTGGAGAACAGCGCAGACGCCCACCCACCGTTGCGACCCGAGGCACCAAAGCCGCACACCTCAGCCTCGAGCACGGCCACGCGTAGGTTGGGGTCACGAACGAGCAGCTCTCGGGCTGTCCAGAGCCCGGTGAAGCCACCACCGACGATGGCCACGTCGACCTCGAGGTCACCACTGAGCGAGGGGCGTACAGGCTCAGGGTCGAGTTGGTCCCACCACAACGAGAGCTGACGGTGGGGCTCGGTGGAGCCGTGGCGCTCTGGCACAGCGGTGCCGCTAGATGCGGTTCAGACCCTCGGAGAGCACGTCACGAATGGTCGAGACCATGAAGTCGATCTCGGCCTGCTCGCAGATCAGGGGAGGTGCGAGCTGGACCACGGGGTCGCCTCGGTCGTCGGCTCGGCAGATCAGTCCGGCCTCGAACAGCGCTCCCGAGAGGTAGCCACGGAGCAGCCGCTCGGACTCCTCCTCGTTGAAGGTCTCCTTGGTGACCTTGTCCTTGACCAACTCGATCCCGTAGAAGTAGCCATCACCACGGATGTCCCCCACGATGGGCAGGTCGTACAGCGTGTCGAGGGCGGCCTGGAACTTGGGCGCCATGGTGTTGACGTGGTCCAAGATGCCCTCACGCTCGAAGATGTCGAGGTTCGCCATCGCCACTGCGGCCGAGACCGGGTGTCCAGCGAAGGTGTAGCCGTGGAGGAAGGAGTTGTGGTCCTTCAAGAACGGCTCGATCAGCCGGTCGTGGGCGATCATGGCCCCAATGGGCGCGTAGGCACTGGTCATGCCCTTGGCGCAGGTGATGATGTCGGGCTCGATGCCGTACTTGTTGGCAGAGAAGTAGTGCCCGAGGCGGCCGAAGCTGCAGATGACCTCGTCGAGCACCAACAGCACGTCGTACTCATCGCAGATCTCGCGCACCCGTTGGAAGTAGCCCGGGGGAGGCGTGAAGCACCCACCAGCGTTCTGCACCGGCTCGAGGGTCACCATGGCCACGGTCTCGGGACCCTCTCGCAAGATGGCCTCCTCGATCTCGTTGGCGGCCCACTGCCCAAAGGCGTAGAGGTCATCACCGTGCTCGCGGGCTCGGTAGAAGTTGGTGTTGGGAACCTTGATCGCCCCAGGCACGAGGGGTTCGTACATGGTCTTCATCGCCGGGATGCCGGTGATGGCGAGCGCACCCATGGCGGTGCCGTGGTAGGCGACCTCACGGCTGATGACCTTGTACTTGTCGGGCTTGCCGGTCAGCTTGAAGTACTGCCGGGCCATCTTCCAGCTGGACTCGTTGGCCTCGGCGCCACCGGTGGTGAAGAAGACCCGGTTCAGCTCGCCTGGAGCGAGGTGGGCCAGCCGCTCGGCCAGCTCGACCGCCTTGGGGTGGGCGTAGGTCCACACGGGGAAGTAGGCGATCTCGGCTGCTTGCTTGGCAGCAGCCTCTCCGAGTTCGCTGCGGCCGTGACCGAGTTGAGAGGTGAACAGCGAGGAGATGCCGTCGAGGTACTTCTTGCCCTTGGAGTCCCAGACGTAGGCCCCCTCACCGCGCACGATGATCGGGATCTCGTTGGTCTCGGAGTACGAGCCCATCCGGCTGAACGCCATCCAGAGGTGGCGCCGTGCTCGTTCGGAGTAGTTCGCGTCGTCGTAGGTCGGGTCGAGGTGATCGGCCGTCATCGTGTCCCCCAAGTGAACGTTTGTTTTGCCAGCTTCAAGTACAGAAAGGTTTCAACCTCGGTCACGCCCGGAATTGAGCGAATCGAGTCGTTGAGCAGGTGCAGCAGCGAGTCATCGCTCACCGCCACCAACTCGGCCAAGATGTCGAAGGAGCCGGCGCACATCACGACGTAGTTGCACTCGTCGATCGAGGCCAACTTCTCGGCCACGATGCGCACGTCACCGTGGACCCTGATGCCCACCAGCGCCTCCCGGGTGAACCCGAGTTGGAGCGGGTCAGTCACCGCCACGATCTGTAAGACGTCGTGGTCCCGCAAGCGCTGGACGCGCCGGCGTACCGCGGCCTCAGAGAGTCCGATGGACTCCGCAATTGCACCGTAGGGTCGTCGTCCGTCGTGCTGCAGGGCCTCGATGATCTTGCGATCGACCGCATCGAGCAGCGTTCCAGCGGCACTCGACGGCGGAGACACCTCACCCGCTGCCGTGCGATCCCGACTGGTTCCAGTCGGCGGTTTCCTCTGTGGTTTGGCCATGTTGGATCCCTCCCAGCGTTGAACTTCTGCCAGGTGGTGACGAAATCATACACCGAAGTGCCTCAATGTGAAGGAAATCGTCGGCAATCACCTGAAACAAGGCTGAAATATCCCGCTCTGTGCACCCCAGGCCACTATGGTCTGCGGGCAGGCTGACGACGTAAGGTCCCGGCAACGATGGACACCACTAGGTGGTCGAAGGGGAGGCACAGATGGCACGGTTGAAGAACTTCATCGGCGGGGAGTACGTCGAGTCCACCTCGACGGCGTCCACCGAGGTCGTTGACCCCTCCACTGCAGAGGCTTACCTCGAGGCCCCAGTCTCCAATGCGGCTGACGTCGATGCGGCCTACCGCGCCGCTGCAGGTGCATTCACCTCGTGGAAGCGAACCACACCCTCCGAGCGGGCGCTGGCGATGTTCCGTATCGCCGATGCCATCGAGGCTCACAAGGACGAGCTCGTTGCGCTCGAGTCGAAGAACACCGGCAAGCCGGTGGCGGTCACCTTGTCGGAGGAGATCCCGCCGATGTGCGACCAGATCCGGTTCATGGGTGCCGCTGCCCGGTTGCTCGATGGTCGAGCAGCGTCGGAGTACCTGGCCGGCCACACCTCCTACGTCCGTCGTGAGCCGATCGGGGTCTGTGGTGCGGTGACGCCGTGGAACTACCCGCTCATGATGGCGGTGTGGAAGTGGGCGCCGGCGATCGCGGCGGGCAACACCATGGTGCTCAAGCCCAGTGACACCACGCCCGTCTCCACGCTGAAGATGGCAGAGATCATGGCCGAGCACCTGCCTGCTGGCGTCTTCAACGTCGTGGTCGGGGATCGCAGCACTGGTCGGGCCGTGGTGGAGCACCCCACGCCCCAACAGGTCGCAATCACCGGCTCGGTGCGGGCGGGCATGGAGGTGGCGGCATCGGCTGCCCCTGGCCTCAAGCGAGTGCACCTCGAGCTCGGCGGCAAGGCGCCCGTCGTGGTCTTCGCCGACGCTGACCTCGAGGCCGCCGCTGCGGGGATTGCCATGGCTGGGTTCTTCAATGCCGGACAGGACTGCACCGCAGCCACGAGAGTGCTCGTGGCAGACGCGGTCTTCGACGACTTCGTCGCTGCCCTTGCCGCAGCCGCCGCGGACACCGCCTTTGGGTGTCTCGACAACCCCGAGGCGTTCGTGGGACCGCTCAACAACGCCAGCCAGTTGGCTCGAGTGCAGAGCTTCTTCGCCGAGGTGCCCTCACACGCCACCGTGGTCCACGGTGGCCATGCCACTGGCCAAGGTTTCCTCTTCGAGCCAACGGTGGTGGCGGGCCTGCACCAAGACGACCACATGATTCAGACCGAGATCTTCGGCCCGGTCATCACCGTCCAGCGTTTCAGCGACGAGGCCCAGGCGCTCGAGTGGGCCAACGGTGTCGAGTACGGCTTGGCCTCGTCGGTGTGGACCAAGGATCACGGTCGGGCCATGCGCTTCGCCCGGGACCTCGACTTCGGGTGCGTGTGGATCAACACCCACATTCCCGTGGTGGCCGAAATGCCGCACGGTGGCTTCAAGCACTCGGGCTACGGTAAGGACCTCTCGGTTTACGGATTCGAGGACTACACGCGCATCAAGCACGTGATGAGCAGCATCGAGGAATAGGGATACTCACGAACTAGAGGCCTCGCCTCTCGGAGCAAGACAGGAGTTGGTAGATGGCCATTGGCGAGGTTGACGGTCCCTTTGGTGTGCCCGTGCCCGATCGGGAGGCGGCATCTGAGCTCAGGCATGAGACGCTAAACCTGTTCGACTCCACCGCAGTGGCGGTGTCTTCAGTGGCGCCCGCCTACTCGCTGGCGGCAACCATGGGACTGCTGTTCGCCACCCCTGGCGTGGCCTACGCCGGACCGTCAGTGATCATCTTGTCGTTCATTCCGGTCCTGTTCATCGCCGTTGCCTACTTCCACCTCAACCGCAAGGACCCTGACTGCGGAGCGAGCTACTCCTGGCTGGCGAAGCTGGTGACTCCTTTCGCGGGCTGGTTCAACGGGTGGGTGCAGATCTGCACGTCGGTGCTGTTCTGCGTCTCGGCGCCGGTGCTGGCTGGGATCACGACGATGTACCTCTTCAACCAGCTCCACTGGGTTTCCTACGCCACCTCGCAGAGCGTGGGCTGGACCGCGTTCGCAGGTGCGATTTGGCTCCTGTTCGTTGCCTTCATCTGCATCTGGGGGATCCGCTGGACCACCAACTTCCAGTGGATCATGGTCATCATTGAGTACGTCTGCGTCGTGGTGTTCTCCGTGTGGGCCATCGTGCGCGTGTGGATCGACCACCCGGCGCACTCGATGGGCATGCACTGGTCGTGGTTCAACCCCTTCAGCCTGACGGGCTTCAGTGCACTCTCTGCCGGGATCGTGCTCGGCGTCTTCTTCTTCTGGGGCTGGGATACCTCGGTCAACTTGAACGAGGAGTCCAAGCAGGCCACGCACAACCCCGGCCGCGCTGGCGTGATCTCGATGTTCTTGCTGTTGGTGGTCTTCCTCATCAACATCGTGGCGGCCCAGATGACGTTGACCCCCGATCAGATCCAGAACTCTGGTTCCAACATCTTGTTCCTGTTCGCCCAGGTCTCCCTCGGTGGCTGGGCGAAGTACCTCATGATCATCGCCGTGCTGTCCTCGACGGTGGGTACCACCCAGACCACCTTGCTGCCAGCTGCCCGCATCACCTTGTCGATGTCACGTGACCGCGTGTTCCCCAAGGTGTTCTCCTACATCCACGGCCAACGCAAGACCCCGGCGATCGGCACCGCCATCTTGGCCGGCATCTGTTTGCTGGGCATCGTGGCGACAGCCAAGTCCCCGACGGTGAGTACCTACTTCACCGAGCTCATCAACAACATCGGCGTACTCATCGCCTTCTACTACGGCGCCACTGGCCTCACCTGTGCATGGGCCTACCGCAAGGTCGCCTTCACCTCGGTGAAGTTCTTCTTCACCGGCGTGCTGTTGCCCGGGTTCTCAGGAGCGATTCTGCTGGCGGTGGCCTATGACGTCTGGCACCTGGCCTCCCAGGCGGGCCAAGCGGGGCCGATCACCTGGTCGCTGATTCTCGGTATCCCGGTGGCGGCATGGGCCATGCAGCACCGGGCCAACGTGGCGTTCCGCGCTGCCTTCCGGTCGATGCGGCCTACAGAGCAGAGCGCGTTCACTGAGCTCATGGCGAACGACGACTACTTCACCTTCAAGTCCGTCGCCTACGATTCAATCGACTAGAGCGGTCGACTCCAGGGTCGACCCACGAGGAACAAAGGGGTTCCTGTGCGTATCGGCGTTCCAGCAGAGGTCAAGACTGACGAGTACCGGGTAGCGATCACGCCGGCCGGTGTTCGTGAGTTGACCGCAGCAGGCCACGAGGTCTGGGTGGAGAAGGGGGCGGGCGTCGGCTCGTCCATCCCCGACAAGGACTTCGTCGCCACTGGGGCCAGGATCATCGACGACGCCGACGACATTTGGGCCGAGTCCGAGATGATCTTGGGGGTCAAAGAACCCGTTGCACCCGAGTACGAGCGCCTCAAGGCTCGTGAGGGTCAGATCCTGTTCACCTACCTTCACCTCGCTGCCTCCAAGCCCTGCACCGATGCGCTGCTGGCGGCCAAGAACGTCTCCATCGCCTACGAGACGGTCCGCCTGGCCGACAACTCGCTACCCCTGCTGACGCCGATGTCCGAGGTTGCCGGGCGCATGGCTCCCCTCATGGGTGCCCACCACCTCATGCGGTCGGGCGGCGGTCGCGGTGCGCTGATCTGCGGCGTACCGGGCGTGGCGGCAGCCAACGTCGTCGTCCTCGGTGCTGGCGTGGCTGGCATGGCGGCGGCCACCATCGCGGTGGGCATGCACGCCAACGTGGCCATCTTCGACCGCAACCTCGAGCGACTGCGCCAAGTGGACCACCACTTCCGCGGTGCGGTGGAGACGGTGGCCTCGACCACCCACGCCATCGAGGAGTTCGTTCAGTTCGCCGACCTCGTCATCGGGGCCGTGCTCGTCGTTGGTGCCAAGGCCCCCAAGCTCGTGACCGACGACATGGTGGCGACCATGCGCTCGGGCTCGGTGCTGGTCGACATCTCGGTTGATCAAGGTGGCTGCTTTGAGTCGACGCGACCGACGACGCACTCCGACCCGGTGTTCGCGGTGCACGACTCGCTCTTCTACTGCGTGGCCAACATGCCTGGTGCGGTGCCCAACACCTCAACCCATGCGCTCGTCAACGCCACGCTTCCCTACACCTTGGAGCTGGCCAACCGTGGCTGGCGAGGAGCGGTTGAGCACGACGCCGCTCTCGCCGAAGGGGTCAACGTGGTCGACGGCAACCTCACCTACGAGCCGGTGGCTGAAGCGCACGGCTACAACTACACCCCTCTCAGCCACTTCTTGTAAGCCAGGCCCGCTGGGGGCGGTCGTCGGCCCTAGGCTCTGCAGGGCTGCGAACGGGGGCCGACGATGAGCGAGCACGAGGGACAACAGCTCGTTCCAAAGGCGCTCATCTACGCCTTCTTGGCCGGAGCCGTGCTGATGCTGCCGTGGACGGCCTACCTGGCGTACTCGCTGCCCCGACGCGTCGTGAGTACCCACTACGACGTGATGTGGTCTGGGTTCGACCTGTTGCTGGTGCTCTTGCTGTTCCGCGTGGCCTACCTGGCAGCCCGACGTCGTCGTGAGGTGGAGATGCCCGCTGCGGTCCTCGGGAGCCTCCTCATCGTCGATGCCTGGTTCGACATCATGACCGCCTCGGGGCATGGGCAGGTGACCTTGGCCATCCTCCAGGCTCTCGTCGTTGAACTCCCCACTGCCTTGGTCTGCTTCGCCCTCGTGTTCCGCATCGAACGCAAGATCGGTCAAGGCATTCGCCTCCAACGCCGGGACCTCCTCGAGGTCGCCACCGACCTGCACCACCCGAGCACCGACACGGCACGCTCGGGGGCAGAGGTCGCCCCTGAGTAACCCTGATGGCACCCAGGCCGAGCGGTAGGGTGCCGAGATGGCCAGCAACGTCGAGGACCTCCGCTCGCCCATGGTCGGCACCGTGGTCTGGGTGGCCGCAGTCGGGCAACCCTTGGCCGCGGGTGCCACGGCCGTCCTCCTCGAGTCGATGAAGATGGAGCACGCCATTCCCGTCGATCGTGACGGCGTGGTGGCGAACGTGGAGATCGAGGTTGGCTCGTCCATCGACAAGGGGCAGCTGCTCGTGCGCCTCGGTGCACCCAGCGCCGCCGCAGGGTCTGCGGCAGAGGTATCGGTCAACCCAAGTACGGCCCAGGTGCGCCTCGAGGAGCTGCATCAGCGCATTAGCTTGCTCCACGACGCCGCCCGACCAGAGGCGGTGGCCAAGCGCCATGCGCTCGGCCTACGCACCGCTCGGGAGAACCTTGAGGATCTGGTCGACGCGGGGAGCTTCGTTGAGTACGGCCGCTTCGCCTACGCCGCCCAGACCAAGCGACGTGCCGTCGACGAGCTGATCAGGGCCACGCCCGCTGACGGGCTCATCGGCGGGATCGCCACCGTCAACGCGGCACAGTTCGGCCCTGCGGCGAGTGCCTGCGCCGTGGTCAGCTACGACTACACCGTGCTCGCAGGCACCCAAGGCCAGCGCAACCACCACAAGAAGGATCGGCTCTTCGAGGTGGTCCGGCGCATGGGGCTCCCGGTGGTGCTCTTCGCCGAAGGTGGCGGCGGTAGGCCCGGGGACACCGACCACCCGGTGGTGACCGGGTTGAACACCGGCGCGTTCGCTGCCTTCGCAGCGTTGTCGGGCCAGGTGCCCACGATCGGCATCGCCGCTGGACGGTGCTTCGCTGGCAACGCCGCGCTGCTCGGCACCTGCGACGTGGTGATCGCCACGAAGGGTGCCTCGATCGGCATGGGTGGCCCGGCCATGATCGAAGGGGGCGGCCTCGGCGTGGTCCACGCCGACGAGGTCGGCCCTGCGTCAATGCACTACGCGGCCGGGTCCGTTGACGTGCTGGTGGAGGACGAAGCCGAGGCGGTAGCCGTGGCCAAGCAGCTCCTGGGCTTCACCCAAGGGCCCATTGCGCCAACCGAGCCCGCTGACCAGCAGCACCTCGCCGCCACCCTCCCGGCCGATCGCCGCCGTGCCTACGACGTCCACGCCTTGCTCGAGGTGCTGCTCGATCCAGGTTCTCTCCTGGAGCTCCGAGGTGGCTTCGGTCGCTCGGTGGTCACCGCGCTCGCCAGGCTCGGTGGTCGTGCAGTCGGCGTGCTGGCCTCGAACCCGATCCACCTCGCTGGTGCGATTGATGCCGATGCCGCCGACAAGGCGGCCCGCTTCTGCCAGTTGCTCGAAGCCAGGGGATTGCCGCTCATCAGCGTCATCGACACCCCTGGGTTCATGGTGGGCGTCGATGCGGAGCGAACCGGACTCGTGCGGCACGTGAGTCGGCTCTTCGTCGCGGCGGCGGCGATGACCGTGCCCATCGTGGCGGTGATCACCCGCCGGGGGTACGGGCTCGGTGCCCAAGCGCTGTGCGGAGGCTCGTTCGAGGTTCCCCTCCGAACCGTGGCGTGGCCCCAAGCTGAGCTCGGAGGCATGGGGCTCGAAGGTGCCGTCCGCTTGGGCTTCCGACGAGAGCTCGAGGCCATTGCGGACCCGGCCGAACGCGCCGCAGCGTTCGAGCACATGGTGGACGCCGCCTACGAGCACGGCCGGGCGCTCAACGTCGCCGCCCACCTCGAGCTCGATGACGTCATCGATCCCACATCCACTCGAGACGAACTGCTCGCGGTGCTCCGTTGCGCGCCCGAGCGGCTCCGAGCTCAGCCCGCCGGTCGCTTCATCGACACCTGGTAGGGCTCAGCGGAACTCACCAGCGGTCGGGAGCTGTCCGGCGGCCAGCTGGCGAGCCCGGGTGACCAGGTCTTCTCGGTGGTGCGGGTGGGTCAGCACGCAGAAGGTCCCCTGCTCGATGGCCTCGAGGACCATGTCGGCCACCTCGGCGGGGGAGATGCCCTCGGCCAAGTACTGCTCGAGGATGGTGGTAGCCAGCTCGCCGTCGTCGGTGGTGGGGGCGAGGAGCTCCTCGGGCCGGGCTCGCACCGAGCCATGGGCCAGGTTGGTGTCGACCATCCCCGGGCACACAGCGGTCACGGTGATGGGTGCACCGACCAGCGCCAGGTCGTGGGCGAGGGACTCCGTCGCCGCCAGGGCGGCGAACTTCGAGATGGAGTACGGACCGGTGAGGGGAGAGCCCAGCAGTCCGGCGATCGAGCAGATGTTGACCACGTTGGCAGGGGTGCCTTGGTCGAGCAGGCGTGGCACGAAGGCCCAGATGCCGTTCAAGATGCCCCAGAGGTTCACTCCCAGCACGAACGCCAGATCTTGTGCTGGTCGTTCCCACAGGTAGCCGCCGACCATGACGCCGGCGTTGTTGACCACGATGTCGACGTGGCCGAAGTGGTCGAAGGCTTCAGCGGCGAAGGCCGCCATCTCGGCCCCGTGCGCGACGTCGCACCGCATGGTGGTGGAACGCTCGGGGGCTACCCCCGCCTTGGCCAGCAGGGCAGTGGTTGTGGTCAGTGCCTCGAGGTCGAGGTCGCTGAGGGCCACCGACGCACCAGCAGCCGCCATGGACAACGCAATGGCTTGCCCGATGCCGCTCCCTGCCCCAGTGATCGCTGCCACCTTGCCGGTGAGATCTCCCATCTCGCCCCCCCTCGTGGGGGCTCATCCTAGAGAGATGACGGCGACTCTGGTGTGAGCCATCCCAGGTCTTCGAGCAGCGATCGGGCGTAGCTCACGAGGGCGAGCTCATCGAGGTCCTCGCGAGCAAAGAAGCGGGCCCCTGTGACCTCATCCCCATCAGGTTCCAGCACGGATCCTTCGACGAGTTGGGCTTCGAAGAGCAGGCCCACGTACTCCGCCGCATCCCCATTGGGGTAGGTGACCCGGAACCTCGAACCTCCCACCGCCCCCACCAAGATGGGTTCGGTGATCTCGACGTTGCACTCCTCACGCATCTCGCGACGGAGCGCCTCGACCGGGGTCTCGCCGAGCTCGATGGCCCCACCGGGGAAGCCCCAGCGCTGCGAGTCTCGCTGCAAGACGAGCAAGAGGCGGCCATCGGCATCTCGGATGAGGGGCGTGGCGCCGGGGAGGTGCACGAGGTGGTGGCCGAAGGCCGATCGCCACTTGGCGACGTAGGGGGAGAGGGCCATACCTCACTGTGGCACGGTGGCCTCCGTCCCTCGCCTCGTGCGGTGGGCGAGGCTAGGTTGACCCAGGAGAATCCCCTAAGGAGCAGCCGTGACTGACGCCACCCCTTCCCTCGCCTGACGACCCGGCCGCGGTGGACGCCGCCACCAAGGTCAAGCACCGCATCGTCGGCACGGTCATGCCAGCCCTCGAGATCGAGTTGCAGCCCGGGCAGTCGGTCGTGAGCCACTCTGGCGAGTTGAGCTGGATGACCAGTTCGATCTCGATGTCGACCACCACCAAGGGCGCAGGTGGCTCCGGGGTGTTCCGTGCCATCAAGCGGGTGGCTTCTGGTGGTGGGCTCTTCCTCTCGAAGTACACCGCCGAGCAGGCACCGGGCGTGGTCGCCTTCGCTACCAAGATGCCAGGTGAGATCCGCCCCGTCGCCATCGGTGCGGGTCGGGAGTACCTGGTGCACCGTCAGGGCTTCCTCGCCGCAGAGGAGGGCGTGAATCTCGACATCGGCTTCCAAGAGCGCTTCGGTGCCGGCGTCTTCGGTGGCACGGGATTCATCCTCCAGCACCTCTCGGGCGAGGGGACGGCCTGGATCGAGCTCTCTGGTGAGTTGGTGGAGTACCACCTCCAGCCGGGCGAGAACCTGCGGGTCCACCCAGGCCACGTTGGGCTCTACGACGCCTCGATCTCGATGCAGATCGTCAAGATCCCCGGCGTGCGCAACATGCTCTTCGGCGCCGAGACCATCTTCTTGGCATCGCTCACGGGGCCGGGCATGGTGTGGCTGCAGACGCTCCCGTTGGCGAACTTGGCGCACTCCATCGAGCCCTACCTGCCACAGAAGAGTTAGTCGCGACGTCGCTGCTGGTGGTCGTGGGCAACCCAACCCAGTTGCCCATGGGTTTGCTCGACCGGTGAGCCCGCTCAGCCACGGAGCAGGTCAGCGGTGATCTCGTCGATGCTCGCCGTTCCGCACAGCGCCATCGAGCGTCGAAGTTCGTCCGTGAACCAACCGAGCAGGCGGGTGACGCCACCTTGGCCACCGGCCCCGAGGGACCACAGCACTGGCCGGCCGAGGAGCACGGCTCGAGCGCCCATCGCCAAGGCACGAACGACGTCATCAGGACGACGGATGCCGCCATCGACGTAGACCTCAGCCCGGCCTTGCACAGCTTCGACCACCCGTGGGAGGGCCACTGCAGTTGGCACGCTCGCGTTGAGTTGGCGTGCACCGTGGTTGGACACGATGATGCCCACAGCCCCGGCGTCAGCTGCCTTCTCGGCGTCGTCACCTCGCACGATGCCCTTGACGATGACCGGCAGCGGCGAGGTGGCGACCAGCCACTCGAGGTCAGCGAAGCTGAGGGAGGGGTCGAACTCCCGCGTCACCACCGCCATGAACCCCTCGTCCTTGGCGTGGTGGACCGCAGCGGGGGCGAGGTTGGGGAGCTCGAGGTCAGACGGCAGGTGTACCCCGGCTCGCAGCTCAGCGCACCGCAAACCCGAGACCGGTGCGTCGACGGTCAGCACGAGTGCCTCGAAGCCCGCAGCTGCGATCCTCGCCACCATGTCGGTGGTGAACCCACGGTCTCTGAGTACGTAGAGCTGCATCCACTGCCGCGCGTCTGGCGCTGCGGCGACGACCTCCTCCATGGCGGTATTCGACAACGACGACAGGGTGAAGATGGAGCCGACCTCGGCGGCCGCACGTGCGGTGGCGAGCTCGGCATCGGGGTGCGCCAAGCCATGCAGGGCGGTGGGTGCGACGAGAACCGGCGTGGCGACCGGCTTGCCCAGGACCGTGGTGGAGGTGTCGATCATGCCCACGTTCCGCAGCACCTTGGGCCAGAGGTCAACCTGCTGCCAGGCGTCTCGCGCCCGAGCGACGAGTTCTTGCTCCCCCGAGCCACCGGCGTAGTAGGCCGAGGCCATTGGTCCGATGGTGGTTCGGGCCAAGGCCTCGATGCCATCGAGGTCGAGGTCGCTCGGTGCGGGGACGGGTTGGGCGCCGGTGGCAAGGTGGTGGACCATGGTGTTCATCTTGGCGGAGTTGGGAGGCTGCAGTGGAGGTTGAGGTGGCGCTGCGGCGCGTGCAGATCGGTGACCATGCCGAGGTTCTCGCCGTGTTCGCGGCGGCGTTTCCCCAAAGCGGCGTCGAGGAGCTGGCCATCACCGAAGCGCTCTGGGCCGACAGCGCCACGGTTGCAGCTGGCTGCCTGGTGGCAATGGTCGAAGGAGCGGTCGTCGGTGCGGTGATCGCCAGTACGGCTGCGCTGCATCCGGGCGGAGGGCGAGCGGTTGGCCTCGGGCCTGTCGCGGTGCTGCCTCGGCTGCAAGGTCGGGGCATCGGTGGGGCATTGGTGCGGGCGTCGCTCGAGGCGCTCAGCGGCGAAGGCGTCGTGGTGGTCGGGCTGCTCGGTGACCCGGGGTTCTACGGACCCCAGGGCTTCGTCGCCGCGTCAGATCGGGGGGTCAAGGCGCCCGTCGAGACCTGGGGTGCGCACTTCATGGTCAACGCCACGGCCCCGCACCTCGAGGCGACCTTCGTCTACCACCATGCCTTTGGGGTGGACGCCGAGGCGACCTGAGGCCGATCAGGAGGCAGCGAGCAGGACCTTGCCGAACTTCATGCCCTCGCTGAAGCGCTCGTAGGCGGCCGTGGCCTGCTCGAGGGGGAAGGTGGCGACGAGCGGGATCTGGAGGCGGCCGCTCTCGAGGTGCCCGAGCAGCTCGTGACGGACGCGTTGTGCGACGAGCGCCTTGTCCACCACCGATCGTGCCCGCAGCGTCGAGCCGGTGATCTGGGCTCGGCGGCCCATGAGCGCGAGCAGGTTCAGTTCGACCTTGGCGCCAGCACCCACGCCGATGACCGCGATCCTGGCGTGCTCGGCGAGGTGGGGGACAATGCCCTCGAGGCTTGGCCCTCCGACCAACTCGAGGACCACGTCGTAGGGACCGTGGTCGGCGACCTCGTCGGGGCTGATGACCTCGGCGCCCAGTGCTGCAACGGCCGGGTGGAGCTGTGCTGCTCGAACGCTGGCGACCACCGTGGCTCCGAGGAGGACGCCCAACTGGACCGCGGCCGTCCCCACGCCACCGGCAGCGCCGGTGACGAGGAGGCGGTCACCGCTGCGGAGTCGAGCTTGGGTGACGAGGGCGTCATGGGCGGTGGAGAACGCCTCGGGAAACCCGCCAGCAAGCGTGAGGTCAACGTCGTCGGGGACCGCCAAGAGGTGGGCCGCCTCCACGACGGCCAAGCTGGCTTGGGCCCCACCCCCCACCACCGCCATGACTCGGTCGCCGACCCTCGTGCCGGCGACTCGATCGCCTCGTGCAACGACGGTGCCTGACAGCTCGAGGCCTGGAATGTCGGCCGGGCTGCCGAGGGGGGCGGGGTACAGGCCACGGCGTTGGAGGAGGTCGGCGCCATTGATGCCCGCACCAGCCACCTCGATGAGGACCTCGGTGGGCCCTGGCACCGGATCGGGTCGCTCCTCGACCACCAACGCACCGTCTGCAACCACCACTGCCCGCATTGGACCTCCCTCGTGGCTGAGGCTACTGGAGGAGCGCTGGGCACTTTCGCTAGGCCATCTCGACCGCTAGGTTGGCGCCATGGCGCTCTACGACATCCCCATCTCCACACTCGACGGCGAGCCGAGCTCGCTCAAGGACTTCGAGGGCAAGGCCGTCCTCGTGGTCAACGTGGCCTCGAAGTGCGGGCTCACCCCGCAGTACACCGGCCTCGAAGAGCTGCAGCGGCTCTACGGCGACCAGGGCTTCACCGTGCTCGGCGTGCCTTGCAACCAGTTCTTGGGCCAAGAGCCCGGCACGGCTGAGGAGATCAAGGAGTTCTGCTCGACCACCTACGGCATCAGCTTCCCGATGACCGAGAAGGTCGAGGTCAACGGTGAGGCTCGTCACCCGCTGTACGCCGAGCTCACCACGGTTGCCGACGACGAGGGTGAAGCGGGCGACATCCAGTGGAACTTCGAGAAGTTCCTGATCTCCCCTGAGGGCGAGGTCGTCCAGCGGTTCCGTCCGACGGTGGAGCCCAAGGACCCTGCCATCGTTGCGGCCATTGAGGCCACGCTGCCCAAGTAGTGGCGTCGCCCCGCCTCGAGGCGTCCATCTTCGACATGGATGGCCTGCTCGTGGACTCCGAGAAGCTGTGGCACCAAGCTGAGCTTGAGATCTTGGGTGCCTTGGGTTGCCCGATCCCCGTCGACAACACCCGCCAAACCAAGGGCATGTACGTCGGTGAGGTGGTCCAGCGCTGGTTCGAGCGGTCCCCGTGGGACGGTCCAACGACTGACGAGGTGGTCGAGCAGATCCTCGACCGGGTCGGCGAGCTCGCCACCGAGCAGGACTGCTTGTTGCCTGGGGTGCACCAGACGTTGGAGCTGGTCGGCGAAGCCGGCATGACCCGCGTGCTGGCGTCGTCGACTCCGCACCGGCTCATTGAGCGCATCTTGGGGCACTACGACCTGCGTTCGTCGTTCGTCGCGGTGTGCTCAGCCCAAGACGAGCGCTACGGCAAGCCGAACCCGGCGGTGTTCCTGACCGCCGCGCACGAGGCCGGTGCCGTGGCACGTCGGTGCGTGGTGTTCGAAGACGCTCCGGCGGGCGTGCTCGCTGCCAAGGCGGCAACCATGGTCTGCGTGGCCGTACCAGAGCCGGCAGAAGCTGCGCACAAGGTCATCGCCATTGCCGACGTCGTCCTCGGTTCGCTCCTCGAGTTCACCCCTGAGGTGCTCGCCGGACTCCAAGAGGGCCTCTAGCTTCTCCCGCGACACCCGCTGCGGCACTGGAGGAGAGCGTGAAGGAACCCGCCAGTCCGAGATCGGCCGAGGACTGCCCCACAGCCAAGGTGTAGGTGCCTGGGACGACCGTGGTCGACCCTGAGAGCCACACCTCGAGTGCACTCCGGGGTACCGAGAGCTGCACCTTGCCGGTGGCACCCGGTTCGAGGGTGATCGACCCCACGGCGCGCAGCTGCGCAGGTGGCTCGCTGGCTCGAGCCGGGAAGGTGACGTACCCCTGGACGACGCATCGCCCCTGCACCTTGCCTGTGTTGGTGACCGTCACCGTGGCATTCGTGGCCGCACTCAAGGTCGTGATCTTGAGGTTGGCCAGCGAGAAGGTGGTGTAGCTGAGCCCGAACCCGAAGGGGAACAGCGGGGTGAGGTGCTGCTGGCGGTAGTAGCGATAGCCCACGAGGAGGCCAGTTCCATCGGGTCCATTGAGGTCGAGCGTCTCGTTGGTGGTCGCGGCATCACCTTGGGCGTTGAAGGTCGCCACCGGCGAGG
>CAINFA010000140.1 GCA_903847955.1 uncultured Actinomycetes bacterium | reverse complement strand
GCCAGGGTCTACGCCGTCGACGTGGGGTACGGACAGCTCGATCACCGGCTCCGCAGTGATCCTCGTGTCGTGGTTCGGGAGCGGACCAACGTTCGATCCTTGGACGTCGCTGCACTGGGGGAGGACTTCACCCCCGTTGACCTCATCGTCGCTGACGTGTCGTTCATCTCGCTACGGCTGGTGCTACCCGCGCTCGTTGCCCTCGCTCGTGAAGATTGTGGGCAGGCACTCGTGCTCGTCAAACCGCAGTTCGAGGCGGACCGTTCGGCGGTGAGCGCTGGCAAGGGGGTGATCCGCGATCCCGAGCTATGGCGCTCGGCGCTCATGCAGGTCGCTCACTGCGTGACGTCGCTGGGATGGACGGTGGCAGGAGCTACCGTCTCCCCGCTGCACGGACCCAAGGGCAACACCGAGTTCGTGCTGTGGGCCGGTGCTGGCCTCGAGGCGGCGGCGGAGAGCTGGATCGACCTCGCCTTGGACCAAGGCCGGGCTATGGCAGAGGACCGGTGAGCTCGTTGAGTGCGTCCGGCTGCGATGGCGAGTGAGAGACTGACCCAGTGACCCACCGCCGCGAGCCGATGGAGATGCTGCTGTTCGCCCCCGAAGGACGCGACGGTGCGGTGGCGATGGCCACAGAGGTGGCAGCGTGGCTCGAGGATCGCGCCCAGGGGGCCACGGCGGTGGTGTTCGATCCGACCTCGAATGGGCTCGAGCCGGACCCTGAGGCGCTCCGACGGGCCCAGCTCTTCGTGAGCTTGGGCGGTGATGGCACCTTCCTTCGAGTTGCTGCCCTGGCGCATCGTCACGGCGTGCCCGTCCTCGGGGTGAACTTCGGTCGGCTTGGCTACCTCCTCGAGGTGGCCCCTGCCGAGCTCACTGCCGTCCTGGCCCAAGGGCTCGTCGAGGGCTTCGCCACCGAAGATCGCTCAGTGCTCGAGGTCGCCATCTCGGGTACCGGTGCGCGCTTCGTCGCCATCAACGAGGTGGCCGTGGAGAAGTCCAAGCCCGGGCACATGATCCGACTCGCCACCCGTGTGGATGGCACCGACTTCGCCTCCTACGCCGCAGACGGCGTCCTCGTGGCAACCCCTACCGGTTCGACTGGCTACAACCTCTCAGCGGGTGGTCCCGTCCTCGATCCCTCTCTCGAGGTCGTCATCGTCACGCCGGTGGCGCCGCACTTGGCCATCGACCGCAGCGTGGTGCTCGACGCCAGGAGCATCGTTGAAGTCGAGGCGGTGGATCCGCGTGGCGCGGTGGTGGTGGTCGACGGACACACGGTGGCCACCTTGGAGCAAGGGCAGTCCATCTCCGCCACGGTGCACCCGGCACGCTGTCGGATGGTGGTGGCGTCGAGGGATCGGTTCGTGGGTCGGCTCAAGAGCATCCTGGCCCCTGCCGAGCCGGCCTAGGGTCCCATGCTGCGGCATCTAGAGGTGCGTGATCTCGGGGCGCTCGAGCGAGCGTCGCTCAGCATCGGCCCGCAGATGACCGTGGTCACCGGCGAGACCGGGGCAGGCAAGACCCTGCTGGTCGAGGCGCTGCAGTTGGTGCTCGGCGGGCGCGCTGACCCAGGGCTCGTGCGCCCCGGCGCCACCGAGGCCACCGTGGCCGCCGTCTTCGACCACGAGGGGCAGTCGGTGGAACTGTCGCGCACGGTGGCGGTCCACGGGCGCTCCAAGGCGTCGATCAACGGCGTGGTCGTGACCGTTGCTGACCTCCGGTCGAGTGCGGGGACGCTGCTCGACATCCACGGCCAGCACGATGCGCAGTCGCTCTTCTTGCCTGATGCCGCTCGCCGTGCCCTCGACCGTGCTGGG
>CAINFA010000139.1 GCA_903847955.1 uncultured Actinomycetes bacterium | reverse complement strand
GGTAGGTTGAGCCCGTGACCTACGGCTCGATTCGCCACCACATCCGCATCGCCGCTCCCGTCGAGGAGGTCTGGGCCAAGGTGAGCGACGCCGGGGCACTGTGGACGTGGTTCCCTGGGCTCACCGGGTGCGACGTGGAGGGCAACCAGCGCACCATCCACCTCGGCAGTGGGCTGTCGATGCCCGAGCAGATCATCACCAACGACCCCATCCAGCGCCGGTTCCAGTACTCGATCACCGCACCGATGTTCCCCAACCATCGCGGCACCATCGACGTGCTGGAGCTCGCGCCCGGTGACACCTTGGTGGTCTACGCCACCGACGCCGATCCCCGCACCATGGCGCTCACCATCGGCGGGGCCACCCGGGGCGCGCTCGCAGAGCTCAAGCGCCAGCTCGAGACCACCGACGAGGGAGCAGCCTGATGGGCCGCAAGATCCTATTCATCACCACCGACCAGCAGCGCTTCGACACCCTTGGGTGCAATGGCGGCGTGCTGTCGAGAACACCAGTGGCGGACCGCCTCGCCCACGACGGCATTCGGTTCACGAGGGCCCACCCCCAGTCGGTGGTCTGCATGCCGAGCCGCTCCACCATGATCACGGGTCAGTACCCCTCCACCCACGGTGTGTGGATGAATGGGGTCACCCTGCCGGTCGACGCCCCTTCGGTCGCCACCGTGCTGCACGATGCCGGCTACCGGACCGCCCTGATCGGCAAGCCGCACTTCGAGCCCTTCTTGGACCCCTTCGCCCGGTTCATCGAGAACACCTTCGCCACCGGCACCCCGGTGGACCTCCACCGCGGCTTCGAGCACTTCGAGGCCGCCACCCACGGACCCCTCGGTCCATGGGCCTACTCTCGCTGGCTCCTCGAGCACCACCCCGAGGCAGTTGGTGGCTTCTTCCAAGTCTTAGATGGCCAACTCGAGGTCTCAGGTGCCCCTGGCGGCGAGACCGGCGCACCCCAGGTCAAGGACAACCCCATCGAGCGAGCGTGGTACCACACCGACTGGGTTGCCGACCGCACCATCGCCTGGCTCGACAGCCTTGCTGCCGACGACGACTGGTTCTGCTGGATGAGCTTCCCTGACCCCCACCACCCCTGGGACCCACCCCAGAGCGAACTGGGCCGGGTCAACTGGAGAGACGTCGATCTCCCCGCTGGCTACGTCGCCGACCCCGCCCAGCGAGAGGCGATCTTGGACCAGAAGCCCGCCCACTGGCGGAAGTGGTACGACGGCACCTTGGTATCGAACTACGAGGCACCGAACTCGTGGGTCCCCGCCACCTTGACCGCCGACCAAGTGCGAGAGGTCAACGCTCGCAACGCGGTCGAGGTGGAGCTCATCGACGAGGCCATGGGACGAGTCCTCGCGGCCATCTCGGCCCGGGGCTGGGACGATGACGTCGACGTCATCTTCACCACCGACCACGGCGAGCTCCAAGGTGACTTCGGCCTACTGTTCAAGGGTCCGTACCACGTCGATGGCTTGATGCGCCTGCCGCTGATCTGGCGGCCCGCACCCTCGAGCTCCACCGCACCAGCAACCGTCGCCAAGCCCGTGGGCCTCGTGGATCTGGCCCCCACGTTCTGCGCCATCGCTGGGCTTGAGCCCAAGGCATGGATGGAGGGCTCCGCGCTGCCGACCACCGACGCTGATGCCGAGGCTCGTGGCTTCGACGCGGTGCTGACCGAGTGGGACTCGGAGTTGTTCGGGGTCTCGATGCACCTGCGCACCATCTCCACCGAGCACTACGTGGCCACGGCCTACCTGCCGGGCACGACGAGCGACGGTTCCGACGGCGAGCTCTACCTCTTGGAGGACGACCCGCTGCAGCAGACCAACCGCTGGAACGATCCCAGCTGCGCGAGCTTGCGCGACGACTTGGTCGCCACCTTGTTCGACCGGCTCCCCGAGCAGCGGCGTCCGTTGCGGTCCCTCGAGGCTCCCGTCTGAGCAATCCCATAGGGCCTCGACCGGCGCGGCCCGGCGCCTCCTCCCCTCGACCCATGGCTCCAAGGCGCGGAGGTCTTCGACGACGCATCGTGACGATCATGGTGCTGGTGGCTGTGACGGCGGCAGGGGTGCGGGTCTACCAGCTCCGCCAGCACGCGGACGTGGCGACCACCTCGACCCCGATCGGCGTCGGCAGCCCCATCGACGCTGCCGCGTTCGCCCCCGGGTCCTGCGTCTCGTTGCCACCCACTGCGACGCCCACGGGGGTCACCGTCTTCCTCGACGCTGGGCATGGGGGTACGGACCCAGGGGGCGTTGGCACCACTGAGTCCGGGACCTCGGTCAACGAGGCCGAGTTCAACTTGCCCATCGCCCTCGCCACCGCCCAGATCCTGCGTGCCGAGGGCGACACGGTGGTGCTGTCGAGGACGACCAACGCCTCGGTGTTCCGACTGCGCCCCGACGACGTCAGTGGTGGGCTGCTCAGCAACCTCGGGGTCCACGACGACGTCGAGGCTCGGGTTCGGTGTGCGAATCTCGCCCACGCCCAAGCGCTCGTTGGCATCTACTTCGACTGGGGGGCAAGTCCAACCAATGCCGGCAGCTTGGCGGCCTACGACCCTGATCGTCCCTTCGCCGCCGAGAGCCAGCGCCTCGCTACCTTGGTCCAAGACGACGTCCTCGCCCGACTCAACGCCCGAGGGTGGCAGATCCCCAACGACGGCGTCGCCCCTGACACCACCTTGGGCTCGGTCTCGGGTGATCCCTCCGCCGGGGGCATCGCCGCCGAGGCCGCGGCCTACCACCACCTCATGCTGCTCGGACCAGCTGACGGGAGCTTCTTGCCCGATCCCTCGACCATGCCAGGGACCGTGATCGAGCCGCTCTACCTCACCGATCCCTTCGAGGCCTCCATCGCCGCCTCCGCCACCGGACAATGCCTCATTGCAGACGGCATCGCCCAAGCCATCGAGCAGTTCACCCGCTGAGGCCAGGCTCCCGTCGTGGGCGCAGGTGTTCCCCATCTACTGCCGTGCGCCCCTGATCCTGACCTCTGTGCTGTACCCCGTCACTGACGGCGCCAACTTCGACCACGAGTACTACAACGCCACCCACATTCCGCTCGCCATGGAGATTTGGGGCGTCGACGCTAGCCATGTCGAGGTGGAGAAGCGCGTGGATGGACCCTACGAGTGCATTGCCCGATTCCGCTTCGCCGACATGGAGGCACTGGGTGCCGCCCTCGGCGCCGCCCGGACGCCCGAGCTCACCGACGACGTGGTCAACTTCACCACCATCACCCCGGTCTTCCAGATCTCTGAGGTGCAGGAGCGACTCAGGGACATCCCTGGTCGTCGAACGCGGCGCACGCCGGACAGAGCCACACCACCCGAGAGCCGTGCTCGTGTGGCTGTGCCGTCGGTGCGCCACACCCAATGCAGGGCGATGCCAGACGCTTGCTCCCCACGCGGTGGTCGTCGGTCATGGCGTCCCCACTTCGGCGACGCTCGCCGTGCTCGAACGGCTCGCTCCACCCAAGGGAGCTCCTGCGGGGGCCTCCGCGTGGATCCAAGTCCGTGACTGCCGCACTGCCAGGTGACAGGACCGTCAGAGGGACCTCTGACACAGGGACCTCTATGATTCGGACATGGAGTTCACCGCAGCGATCACCAAGGAGGGCGACTGGTTCGTCGCTCGCTGCCTTGAGGTCGAAGTGACGAGCCAAGGTGAGTCGGCCGATCTCGCTGTCAAGAACCTCAAGGAGGCGCTTGAACTCTTCTTCGAGGACCGCACCGAGCCTCTCGACTTCGAGCACCCCGTCGTCACGACATTCCAGCTCTCTGCGTGAGTCCGGCTCTTCCGGTTGTCACCGGAGCTGAGGTAGCGAATGCCTTGGAGGCCAACGGCTTCTCTCAGGTGAGCCAGCGTGGAAGCCACCTCAAGCTACGGCGAGATCAATCGACCGTGATCGTCCCACTTCACCGAGAACTCGCTGCGGGCACTCTTCGCTCCATCATTCGCCAGTCAGGTCTTTCGGTGGACGAGTTTCTCGAACTGCTCTAGCGCGTAACCCAATCGGGTTGCCACCTTTCGCTCGTCCTTATGCGACGACCGAAGGGGGTTCGAACGTCGTCCCTTTCGTTCTCTGGACCTTCGGGCGACCGGCCGCTGAAACGTCAACATCACAGCTATCTCAGGTTCTCGTGCCGCGTTTCCCCAGCCCAGGAGTCCAGGGGGGTTCGAACACCGTCCCGTTAGCTGCACCCACATTCCGCTCGCCATGGAGATTTGGGGCGTCGACGCTAGCCATGTCGAGGTGGAGAAGCGCGTGGATGGACCCTACGAGTGCATTGCCCGATTCCGCTTCGCCGACATGGAGGCACTGGGCGCCGCCCGGACGCCCGAGCTCACCGACGACGTGGTCAACTTCACCACCATCACCCCGGTCTTTCAGATCTCCGAGGTGCAGGAGCGACTCAGGGACAACCTTGGTCGTCGAACGCGGCGCACGCCGGACAGAGCCACACCACCCGAGAGCCGTGCTCGTGTGGCTGTGCCGTCGGTGCGCCACACCCAATGCAGGGCGAT
>CAINFA010000138.1 GCA_903847955.1 uncultured Actinomycetes bacterium | reverse complement strand
GGCTCGACCAACACCGGTGTGCCCACGCCCGGGCCGGCCCTCGCCTCGAAGTTCAACGCGCCCGAGGGCATCACCATCGATGCGGCCGGCAACCTCTTCATCGGTGACTTCAACAACCGCTCCATCGAGAAGGTCACCCCAACCGGCACCCTGTCGATCTTCGCTGGCACCGGCACCTGCTGTGCGGCGCCAGTTCCCGGACCCGCCACCGCCAGTTCGCTGTATGGCGCGGCGGATATGGCTCTCGACCCGGCGGGCAACCTCTACGTGGTCAACCAAGAGCAGGTACTCAAGATCACGCCGGCTGGCCAGCTCTCGGTGGTCGCCGGGACCGGTGTCGAGGGGGCGCCAACACCGGGCCGAGCCCTCGACTCCAAGCTGGGGAACCCGGCTGGGCTCGCCATCGACTCGGCCTCGAACATCTACCTCACCGACCAGGATCAGAACGAGGTGCTCAAGATCACCCCTCAGGGCGTGCTCTCGATCATCGCCGGCAATGGGCGGCAGGGGCCACCGACCCCAGGCCCGGCCTTGGCCTCCTCCTTCAACGACCCCACCAGCGTGGCCGTCGATGGAGCCGGCAACCTCTACGTGGGCGACACCCAGAACCACCTGGTCGAGAAGATCACCCCGGGCGGGACCCTCTCGGTGATCGCCGGCACCGGCAGCACCGGTCAACCGACCCCTGGCCCAGCCACCTCGTCGAATATCTTCCCCTACCGGCTCACCGTGGATGCGGCCGGTGACCTCTACGTCGCCGACCTCGGCTTCAACGTCATCGAGAAGCTGACGCCGCCCCCCTCGGCCCCCACCACACCAACGGCGGTGGTCGCCACCTCCGCCTACCACTCGGTGCAGCTGTCGTGGAGCCCACCGCTGAGCACCGGCGGCCACCCCCTCACCAGCTACCAGCTCTTCGAGGGCACGAGACCCGGACACGAGTCGACCACGCCGATCCAGACCCTCAGCGCCTCGGCCACCTCCACGGTGGTGACCGGCCTCATCCCTTGGCAGAGCTACGACTTCACCCTCAAGGCGGTCAACGCCATCGGCACCTCGCCGGCGTCGGTCGAGGTGACCGCACCTGCGTGTGACACCGCCCTCAGCGCCACCCACAACCTGCTGGGGGTTGGCCAAGAGCTGTTCTCGGCCAACAACGCCTACCGCCTCATCCTCCAGACCGATGGCAACCTGGTGGTCTACAACACCGCCACCAACCACTTCCTCTTCTACTCACGGACCTACCTCGCCAACAAGGGCACCGAGTTGAGCTTGGCCAAGGGCGTGCTCCACCTCACCGGCACCACCGGCAAGGTGGTCTGGACACCCAAGGCCAAGCCGGGGACTGCCGCCTCGCTCGTCCTCGAGAACAACGGCAGCCTCGAGCTCCTGACCTCGACCGGTGCGGTGCTGTGGACCGGTACGGCGGCCAACCCCGGGGGCTGAGCAGACCCCACCCCAGGGACCTGAGTCTCGAAGGAGCACGACACCACCGGGCAACATCGCGGTAGGCGGGCTGTCGACGCTGTGAAGGTCAGCCGCTTCTTGCAGATGAGCGGACCCGTATGGGTGTCGGCCAAGAGGACGTCGAGGGCGTCGTGGTCGTTGCCACGCTGGACCGCGGTCGGGCGTCGTTAGCGCACCGCGCCTTCTCTTCTGGTCATTTCCAAGTGCTTCCATAGACTCACTGCACCGACGGTTCCGCAGATCGACTCCATCGCACCTGGCACCCGCCAGGGTTACCAAGCGAAGGGCGACGGCAGCCTTCGGTGGCCAGTTCGACCACCGACCGGTCGTCAAGGGTCTCCCATGAGGGGGCACCATGACCACCATCCACGAGATCCAAACCATGCCGACCGCACAGGGCGCCAATGGCAGCGCCCCTGAGGTGCAGCCAGCACCACCTTCACGTCCTGACCAAAGGCAACGGCGAGGCTTCCACCCCACCCGGCGCATGGCGGAAGTGCTCTTGGTACTGGTGCTCGGCGTCGCCGGCACCCTGCTCGTGGGCATCGGGCAATCGGCGCAG
>CAINFA010000137.1 GCA_903847955.1 uncultured Actinomycetes bacterium | reverse complement strand
TGTCGAGCCCCGCCTTGATGCGAGCAACGCCGTAGGTGACCTTGCGGGTCACGAACTCGAGTCCACGCCTGGGGGACTCGTGGTTGAAGAGCATGCCTGAGGAGGCGTGGAGGCCGTAGCTCTCCCGGTAGTTCACCGTGATCCAGTGGCCGTAGACCTTGGCCACGCCGTAGGGGCTCCGTGGGTACAGCGGGGTGGTCTCAGTCTGGGGGACCTCTTGGACCTTGCCGAACATCTCCGAACTCGACGCTTGGTAGAAGCGCACGTCGGGGTTGGTCATCCTGATGGCGTCGAGCAGGCGGGTGACGCCGAGCGCAGTGGTCTCACCCGTGAGGACGGGCTGGGAGAACGACGTCTGCACGAAGCTCTGGGCGGCGAGGTTGTAGATCTCGTCGGGCTGGTGCTCGCGCAGCACCGAGATCAGCGAGCCCTCGTCGAGGAGGTCGCCTTGGACCAAGGTCAACTGGTCTTGGATGGCCGTCAGTCGGGTGAAGTCCACCGTCGAGGTGCGCCGGACCATGCCAACGACCTCGTAGTCCTTCGAGAGGAGGAACTCAGCGAGGTAGGACCCGTCCTGGCCCGTCACCCCAGTGATCAACGCTCGCTTGCGCACCTACAGCCTCCTCGACATGCACCTCGCCGGCTCGCCGGCCGTGCTCTGCGGACCCACAGGCTAGCCCAGCAGACACGGGCCACCTCGGTAGGGGCGCTCCCGCCTAACATCTCTTCGATGGTGGACGTCGCCGTGGTCTCATTCCGACTCGGCGGCAGTGATGGCGTGGCCATCGAAGCAACCAAGTGGATTGGAGCACTGCGGGCCCTTGGGGCAACCGTGACGACGGTGGCAGCCGATGGACCCGTCGACGTGAAGGTCGAGGGACTCGGCATTCGAGACACCCGACCCCTCAACCACCGCCTCCTCGATGCTGCCCTCGATGCCGAGGTGGTCATCGTCGAGAACCTCTGCTCCTTGCCGCTGAACCCCACCGCCGCCGCAGCCGTCGCACAGCTGCTGGCTGGACGGGCCGCCGTGCTCCACCACCACGACCTGCCTTGGCAACGCCCGACAACTGCGGGGTTCGCACCCCCACCAGACGATCCTTCTTGGGTGCACGCCACCATCAACGAGCTCTCCCGCCGCGAGCTCGAGGCGCGCGGCATCTCGGCCACCACGATCTACAACCGCTTCGACCCAGACCCTCCACGCGGGGATCGTCGAGGCACGAGGGCCGCGCTCGGCGTTGGCGATGAGGTGCTGCTCGTGGCCCAGCCCACGAGGGCGCTGGGGCGCAAGCGGGTGGATCTCGGCATCGCCTGCGCCGAGGAACTCGGTGCCACCTACTGGCTCCTCGGCAATGCCGAGGACGGGTACGACGAGGCGCTGGCCGACCTCGTCGACGCCGCTCGCTGCCCGGTGCTGCTCGGGACACCGTCCATCCCAGGTTGGAGCATGCACGACGCTTACGCCGCCTGCGACGTCGTGGTCATGCCCTCCGACTGGGAGGGGTTCGGGAACCCGGTGCTCGAGTCCGCCACCCACCGCAAGCCACTCGTGCTCCAGCGCTACCCCGTGGCGCTCGAGCTCGAGGCGTTTGGCTTCGAGTGGTTTGGCCTCGACCAGCTCAACGAGCTTCGCCGGGCCACCTCGTCCGACCTCGAGCAGCGCAGCGAGCACAACGCTGCGGTGGCGCGCGCTCACTTCAGCCTGGACGGGCTCCCCCCTGCACTCGCCGACCTGGTCGCACCCCTTGGAACTTCGCTCGGCCAACCGATCCATGGAGCGCAGCGCTGATGGTGACCGCTGGGAACCCGCGTCCCAAGGTGGCGGGGTCTGATCGGCGACTCCAACTCGCCGAGGTGGCAACGGAGCTGTTCGCCCGCCAGGGCTACGACGGCACCACCATGGACGACGTGGCCAATGCCGCTGGGGTTACCAAGCCCATCGTCTACCAGCACTTCACCTCCAAACGGGCGCTGTACGACGAGTTGATCGCCGACACCACCGCAGAGCTCGTCGCGGCGATCGCACAGGCCACCAGCAACGCCTCTGGGCCACGAGCTCAGGTCCTCGACGGCTTCACCGCCGTGTTCAGCTTCGTGGCCTACCGGCGAGAGTCGTTCCTGTTCCTCTACCGCCACGACGCGCGCTCCACCGACGCCACCCCTGATCCGTTGACCAAGGTTGAAGACATCCTCATCGAGGTCATCGATCCCCTCATCGCAGCAGGTCTTGAGCCAGGCCACCGAAGGGTGCTCGCCGCCGCAGTGGTCTCCATGGCCGAAGGCGTTGCCCGGCGGTGGCTCATCGCTCGAGATGGCGTCGATGCCCAGCTGTTGGCCGCTGAAGGCACAGCACTGGCTCGCCAGGTGGCCGACCTCGCCTGGGGTGGGCTCCGGTCCGTCGAGCCTGGCGAAGGCTAAGAACCCGCCAGCCGCTCGACCAGCAGGTCGCAGAGCCGGTGGAGTTCAGCGGCGCACGACCGGTAGGCGTCGTCGTCACCACCAGCAGGATCGACCACCTCTGGTTCGCTCTCGAGGTCGAGCGCCGCAAGCTCAAGGCTCTCCACCCGCAGCTCGACCGGTCGGCCGTCGGCCGGAAGCTCCTCAGCCACCCGGATGAGCGATGCAGTCTTCGCTGCTGCGCTGGGGTGGACCTGGCGCATGTAGCGCAGGTGGCTGGGCTCCATCACGAGGATGAGGTCGGCCCACTGGCAGTCCTCGTCGGTGACCTGGTGGCTCCGGTGCTGGCCAATCTGGGAGAGGTCCAAGGTGCCGATGCTCTCGAGCGCCATCTTGGTGCGCATGCCCATGGGCTGGTGCTCGAGGACGTGGGTACCACCGGTGCGCACCTCGAGGGCCACGCCAGCACGGGCTCCGAGCTGGGTCAGCATGACCCCAGCCATGGGCGAGCGGGCAGCATTGCCCGTGCACAGCACGACCACCTTGATCGCAGGGTTCTCCACGTGCGAGCTCAGTGGGCAATGTCCTCGAGCGCCTCGAGCGCCGAGGCCGGCAACTCAAGGGCGGCGGCGGTGACGTTCTCCTCGAGGTGCTCCACTGAGGAGGTTCCCGGGATCGCCAGCACGTTGGGCGATCGTTGGAGCAACCACGCCAAGGCCACCTGCAGTTCCGTTGCTCCAATGGAGTCAGCGACCTCGGTGAGGACCTCGGACTGCAGCGGGCTGAACCCTCCGAGAGGGAAGTAGGGGACGTAGGCGATGCCCTCATCGGCGAGGTGATCGATGAGCCCATCGTCGGCTCGATTGGCAACGTTGTAGAAGTTCTGCACGCACACCACCGCGTCGATGCCTTGAGCCTCGGCGATCTGCGCCGAGGAGACCGTCGAGAGCCCGAGGTGCTTGATCAGGCCCTGCTCCTTCAGCTCGACGAGGGCCTCGAACTGCTCAGCGATCGACCCCTCTTCAGGGCTCGACATGCCACCCACTCGCAGGTTGACGATGTCGAGGACCTCGAGCTTGAGGTGGTCGAGGTTGTCGTGCACGGCCTGGACCAACTCGGCGGGCGTGCGGGCGTGGGGCCAGCCGCCGTGGGCGTCTCGCTTGGCGCCGACCTTGGTCACGATGACCAGGTCCTCGGGGTAGGGGTGGAGCGCCTCGTGGATCAACTCGTTGGTGACGTGGGGGCCGTAGAAGTCCGAGGTGTCGAGGTGGGTGATGCCGAGCTCGACCACCCGGCGCAAGACCCTGATGGCCTCTGCCTTGTCCTTGGGAGGACCAAAGACGCCGGGCCCAGCTAGCTGCATGGCGCCGTACCCCATCCGGGTGACGGTGGGGCCACCTTGGAAGGTGAAGGTTCCGCCGAGGGAGTTCGTGGTGGCCATGGTGCACTCCTAGGTGGACGTCGTACCGGTTGGGAGAGGTTAGGTGTCTCGCTGGGTGCACCAACACCAGTGGCGGGGCACGAGGCCCCGCCACTGGTGGCGCATCGAGGGAGGGGTGGTGCTACTTGATGTGCACACCTGAGATGGCTCGGCTGATGATGAGCCGCTGGATCTCCGAGGTCCCCTCGAAGATGGTGAAGATCTTCGAGTCGCGGTGCCAGCGCTCGACCGGGTACTCCCGGACGTAGCCGTACCCACCGAGGATCTGGATGGCCTCCTCGGTCACCTTGACCGCGGTCTCCGATGCGTAGACCTTGGACATCGAACCCTCGCCGTTCATGAAGGGCTTGCCGGTGGCAGCCATCCACGCTGCACGCCACACGAGCAACCTCGAGGCGTCGATGTGGGTCTTCATGTCGGCCAGCTTGAAGGCGATGGCCTGGTTCTCGATGATGGGACGACCGAACTGCTGCCGCTCCTTGGCGTAGTCGAGCGAGTACTCGTAGGCCGCTCGGGCGATGCCGAGGGCCTGAGCACCAACAGAGGGCCGGGTGGCCTCGAAGGTCTTCATCGCCGCCTGGCCACCAGAGCGCTTGCCTTCCTTGGCGCGGGCGATCTTCTCGTCCAGCTTCTCCTTGCCACCGAGCAACAGCGAGCCCGGGATGCGGCAGTCATCGAGGACGACCTCGGCGGTGTGCGAGGCCCGGATGCCCATCTTCTTGAAGATCG
>CAINFA010000136.1 GCA_903847955.1 uncultured Actinomycetes bacterium | reverse complement strand
TGGTGACGGGGATGCTGCGGGGGAGAGATCCCAAGGAGCTGCTGGCGCCGCTCGCCGAGGTCGGGTTCTCCCGTGCCATCGTCTGTCAGCCCGACACCCCTCGAGCCATGGACCTCGACGAGGTGGTCGCAGCAGCGCAGTCGGTGGGCATGACCGTTGAGGTGCACCGCGAAGTGGCGGTGGCGGTGCGGCGTGCCATCACCGAAGCGGGGCCGGACGATCTGGTGCTGGTGGCGGGATCGCTCTACGTGGCCGGCACGGCACGAACGGTGGCGATTGCCGAGCTGGCCAACGGCGGAGGTCGCCGCTAAGGCTGGTCGTCCTCAGCTCTGGAAGAGGGCGAAGACTCCACCGTGGGGGTCGGTGAGCACGGTGAAGCGCCCTTGCTCCCCAGCCGACATGGGCCCAGCCATGACGCTGGCGCCAAGGTCGACGGCCCGCTGGGCGCCCGCCTCGAGGTCGGCGACCGAGAAGTAGGTCAACCAGGCATCGGGGATCTCCGCTCCCATGGTCGCTGGGCGGGGCATGATGCCCGCAATCGAGCGACCGCCGACCTGGGCCTCGGCGTAGTCAGGGGTGCCGCCGAAGCTCCAGCCGAAGACCGAGCCGTAGAAGGCCTTGGAGGCCTCGAGGTCTGAGGTCGACAACTCACTCCAGCACCACGCGCCGGGCTCGTTGACCAGCTGGGCACCTTGGTGACCGGTGGGCTGCCATGCGGCCACGGCCGCACCGGTGGTGTCGAGGTAGACCGCCATGTGACCTTGGCCAGGCACCTCCATGGGTCCGGCCACCGTGGTGCCACCGGCATCAGCCACCTTGGCGGTGATGGCGGCGATGTCGGTGACGTTGATGTAGTTGGTCCACGCCACCACGCCGGGCTGCATGCTCGGACCGATGCCCGCAACGGGCCGGCCGTCGACGAGCGCCGTGGTGTAGTGGCCCATCTCGGCACCGGCGTCGACCGTCTCCCAACCGAACAAGCCACCGTAGAAGGCGGCGCTCTGGCTCACCTCAGGGCTCGACAGATCAACCCAAGACGGAACGCCGTGCTCGTAGTGTTCTATGGTGGCCATGGGTTCCTCGCTTCTCGACGGTGGTGGCAGTCTGACGTGTCGGATTCCTCCTGACAAGGGTTGGGAGCAGGTGGGGCTGCTGCTAGCGTCTCGGCTCGTGGAACGAACCTTCATCATCGTCAAGCCCGATGCCGTTGAGCGTGGACTCACCGGCCAGATCCTCGCTCGCCTCGAGGCCAAGGGTCTGTCCCTCGTGGCCGCCGAGCTCAAGACCATCGACCGTGCAACGGCCGAGACCCACTACGGCGAGCACGCCGAGAAGCCGTTCTTCGGCGACCTCGTGGACTTCATCACCCGCTCGCCGGCGCTGCTGGCCGTGGTCGAAGGCCCGAAGGAGACCTACAAGGTGGTCCGGACGCTCATGGGTGCAACCAACCCGATCGACGCCGCCCCAGGCACCATCCGAGGCGACTTCGCCATCGAGATGACCGAGAACCTGATCCACGGCAGCGACTCGCCTGAGTCCGCAACTCGAGAGATCGCACTGTTCTTCCCCGGCCTCGCCTGAGGAGCAACCTCGGGCTCGGTTGTGCCTCCTTGGGAGCGGGCCTAACCTAGAGCGATGGCCGCTGTGGTGGCCGATCGCTCTTTGAGGACTTCCTGATGGCAGACAATCGACTCTTCTTCCTCGGCCGGGACATGGCCGTGGACCTCGGCACCGCCAACACCTTGGTGTACGTCCGCGGCCGCGGCATCATCTTGAACGAGCCCTCGGTGGTAGCGGTCGACGTCAAAGATGGTCGCCCACTGGCCGTTGGGGCTGAGGCCAAGCGGATGATTGGACGTACGCCGTCGAACATCCAAGCCATCCGTCCCCTCAAAGATGGCGTCATCGCCGACTTCGAGGTCTGCGAGAAGATGCTCCGGTACTTCATCCACCGGGTGCACCAGCGTCGATTTGCCAAGCCCCGCATGGTGATCTGCGTTCCGTCGGGGATTACCGGCGTGGAGAAGCGTGCGGTCATGGAGGCCGCCGAGTACGCCGGTGCTCGCCAGGCCTTCATCATCGAAGAGCCCATGGCCGCCGCCATTGGCGCTGGGCTGCCCGTCCAAGAGCCAGCGGGCAACATGGTGGTCGACATTGGCGGCGGCACCACCGAGGTGGCGGTGATCTCCCTTGGGGGCATCGTGACCTCGCAGAGCGTCCGCATCGGTGGCGATGAGCTCGACGAGGCCATCGTGGCCTTCGTGAAGAAGGAGTACTCGCTCGCGCTCGGTGAGCGGACCGCCGAGGAGATCAAGATCGCCCTCGGTTCGGCCTACCCCCTCCAAGAGGAGATGCGCGCCGAGATCCGGGGTCGGGACCTCGTGACGGGGCTGCCGAAGACCATCGTGATCTCCACCCAAGAGGTCCGCGAGGCGATCGAGGAGCCGGTGGCAGCCATCGTCGACGCCGTCAAGGTCACCTTGGACCGCACCCCGCCGGAGTTGGCCGCTGACATCATGGAGCAGGGCATCGTGCTGACCGGTGGTGGCGCGCTGCTGCACGGCATCGACGCACGGCTCCAGGCCGAGACCGGCATGCCCATCGTGATCGCTCGCGACCCGTTGAGCTGTGTGGCGATTGGTTCGGGGCAGTTCCTCGAGGAGTTCGAGACCCTTCGTCCGCTGCTGACGTCGTCGTCGCGCTGAACCGGCGGTGGCTCGAGCCCGGAGATCACGGCGCACCCTCATCACCATCGGGGCCCTCGTGCTGGCCTCGATCAGCATCATCACCGTCGATGCCAGGGGCGGCTCCTCAGTAACCTCCTCGCTGCGCAGCGCAGCGAGCGATGTGTTCACCCCCGTGTTCAACCTCGTCGATGACGTGACCCAGCCCATTGGTGACTTCTTCGCTGGATCCTTCAACTACGGCGCCCTAAGCGCCGAGAACGCCCAGCTCCGCTCGGCGCTGTCCAAGCTGCAGCTCGAGCAGTCGAGCACGGCGACCATCAAGGCCGAGTTAACCCAGGTCCTCGCCCTGCAGCACCTGAGCTTCGCCGGGTCGATCCCAACGGTGCTGGCGCAGCGCATCGGAGGCTCTTCCTCGAACTACACCTCCACCATCACCATCAACGAGGGAACCTTGGACGGGGTGGTCGAGGGCATGCCCGTGGTGGGGAGCGGTGGCCTCGTGGGCACGGTCATCTCCTCGGCCAGCTCGTCGGCGGTGGTGCGGCTCATCACCGACGGTGGGAGCGCCGTCGGGGTGAGCTCAGCGGATGGGTCGATCAACGCCACCGCCCAAGGTGAAGGTCCGACTGCGGCGATCAACGTGCAGTTCGTGGCCCCGAGTGCCCACGTCAGACGGGGCGAGGTGCTCTCGACGTCGGGAACCGATGGCGGGCTCTACCCAGTGGGGATTCCCGTCGGCACCGTCGCCAGCGCCACCTCCTCGGTTGGTGCGGCCCAGCCGTCGGTCACCTTGACGCCCTCCGCGGACCTGTCGAAGCTGAGCTACGTCTCGGTGCTGCTCTGGTCGCCCACGTCGTGAGGTCGCGACCTGTCCGGCTCGCGTTGGTGATCGTCGCTGTGGTGGTGGCGCAGATGGCGATCCTCGTGCACCTCGTCGTGCTCGGCGCCCACCCCGAGGTCATCTGGTTGGTGCCCGTGGCCGCAGGACTGCTCTCGGGCGCTGAGTTGGGGGCGAGCCTCGGGTTCGCCGCCGGGCTGGCTGTTGATCTCTTCGTTCCCACCCCGTTCGGCTTGACCGCCCTCGTGGCTTGCTTGGTTGGGTTCACCTGCGGGCGGCTCGCCGAAGGTGGCATGGACGCCGCGGGCGCAGGTGGGTTGGTGCTGCCCGGCGTGGCGGTGGTCGCGACGGCAGCGAGCGTCGTCGTGTACCCCTTGCTCGGGGCGATCTTGGGGCAGACCCAGATGCTGCACATCAACTGGGTGGGCATCGTGGTCGTCACCACCGTGGCCAACGTGGTGCTCGCGATTCCGATCGCCGCCCTCGTACGCTGGGGAATCGGCGACGAGGAGCCAGCGGCTCGGAAGGCAGTGACCCAGGGGTGGTGAGCAGAGCATCTCGAAGCCGAGACGGTCGGGGGTTGGTGGAGCGTCTGCGGACCAGCCCATCGTCGGCAGAGGCCAACCCACTCGTTCGCCTCAAGGTGCTCGGTGCGGTGGGGCTCGTGATCTTCGCCGTGCTGGTGCTGCGGTTGTGGAGCCTGCAGATCCTCGACCAGAAGAACTACGCGTCTGCCGCCTCTGCCAGTGAGACCCGAGTCGTGGCGGTTCCCGCCCCGAGGGGGCTCATCCTCGACCGTCGGGGGGAGGTGCTCGTGGGTAACGTGGCCCGCTACGAGATGACCTTGTCGCTCGAGCAGGCCCACGTCGACCCCCAGGTGGTGCCTGCAGTTGCCGCCTTGCTCAAGGTGTCGCCACAGCAGGTGTCGAGGACCTTGACCGACTCCCCACTCCCGCCGTTCCAACCAACGCCCATCGCCACGGCGTTGACCCCAACGGAACTGCAGTACTTCGAGGAGCACGCCAGTGAGTTCCCCGGCGTGCAGATCTCAACGGTGGTCAATCGGTCCTACCCCGCAGGTGGCGCAGTGGCGCCCAACGTGCTGGGGTACGTCGGATCCATTAGCGCCGCGCAGTTGGCGGCGAATCTGAACGCTGGGTACAGCCCGGTGTCCCAAGTGGGCAAGGCGGGCGTGGAGTCCTACTACGAGCCGTTCCTGCGGGGCCGAAACGGCACCGAGACCTTGGTGGTGGATCCCAGTGGCACGGTGCTCGGCGTGCAGGCCCAGCACGCCCCCACCCCCGGCTCCACCTTGGTGCTCAACCTCGATGCATCCCTCCAGGTTGAAGCTGAGCGCGACCTGGCCGCCCAGATCGCGCTCGATCGCCAGACCATCGACGCACGCTCAGGACGCTACCCACCTGCTCCCAACGGCGCGGTGGTGGTGCTCGACCCAAGGAGTGGGGCGGTGCTGGCCTTGGCGTCGTACCCGGGCTACAACCTCAATGAGTGGGTGGGGGGGATCTCTGAGGCGAACTACCAAGCGCTCGAGTCCTCAGGCGCGCTCACCGACTACTCGGTGGATGGCCAGTTCACCCCTGGGTCGACCTTCAAGATGATCACGGCCGTGGCGGCCCTTCGCGACGGCCTCATCGGTGCCAATACCTACGTGAGCGACCCTGGTTCGTTCACGGTGCCCAACTGCGTCGGTGGCGCAGGGTGCACCTTCCACGACGACGAGACCCAGGGCAACGGTGACGTCAACCTGACCTCGGCGTTGACCAAGTCCTCCGACGTGTACTTCTACAACCTGGGGTACTTGTTCTGGGCGCAGCAGGATCGCTACGGCAAAGAGCCCATCCAGAAGCTGGCATCAGCGTTCGGCCTCGACGGCACCACCGGCATCGACCTCTCCGATGAGACCTACTCCAGGGTCGATAGCCCATCGCTGCGGGCCAAGGAGCACGCGCAGTACCCCAAGGCCTACCCCGAGGGCAACTGGTACACCGGCGACAACATCGAGATGGCCTTCGGGCAAGGTGGCACGGTGCTGACCCCACTTGGCTTGGCCAACGCGTACGCCACCTTCGCCAATGGCGGCACCCGGTTCGTGCCAGAAGTGGCTGCGGGAGTGGTCGGCGCCAAGGGGCAGGTGCTCGAGCGGTACCTCCCGAAGGTGGCCGCCCAAGTCCCGCTACCCCCCGCAGTTCGCAACCCGATTCTCGCTGGCCTCGAGGGCGTGGTGCAGAGCCCCGAGGGCACGGCGTACGGAGCCTTCAAAGCTAACGCCACCTACCCCATGGCGGCGCTGCCGGTCGCTGGCAAGACCGGTACCGCGTCGAACCAACCCGGGCTCGAGCCCAACTCGTGGTTCGTGGGCTTCGCGCCTGCGAACGCGCCCCGCTACGTGGTGCTCTGCGTGATCGACCAAGGCGGCTACGGCGCCATGGCGGCAGCACCGGTGGTGGCGAAGCTCTTCACCTACCTCTACCACCACCCGGTTGCCCCAGCGCAGTTAGTGGCTGCGCCCTCCACTGCGCCTCGTCGCTGAGCCGCAGCGGCCAGTGCTCCTAGCATGGAGCCATGGAGTCGATCTGGGACGCGCTCGAACCACACCTGCTGTCGGTTGAAAAGCCCGCACGGTACATCGGGATGGAGGACGGGGCCACCCTGCCGAGCTACGAGGGCGAGGTGATCTCCTGGCTCTTGTGCTACCCCGACACCTACGAGGTGGGGCTGCCCAACCAGGGCTTGCAGATGCTGTACGAGATCATCAACGAGCACCCCAACGGTGCAGCCGAGCGGGCCTACGCCCCTTGGGTCGACCTCGAGGCAGTGCTCCGACGAGAGGGTCTGCCGCTGTTCAGCCTCGAGCACCACCACCGAGCAGGCGACTTCGACGTGCTCGGGTTCAACCTGGCCGCCGAGTTAACCTGCACCAACTTGGTCAACATGATCGACCTCGCGCAGGTTCCCGTGCGCCAAGGGGACCGGGGTGAGCAGCACCCGCTCGTCATCGTGGGCGGGCACTGCACCTACAACCCTGAGCCCATCGCTGACTTCGTTGACGCAGTGGTGCTCGGTGACGGCGAGGAAGTGGTGGGAGAGCTCACGAGCGTGCTCCTCGCTGGGCGTCGCAGCGGGTGGAGCCGCCACCAGGTGCTGTGCGCCATGGCGCAGGTGCCTGGCGTCTACGTCCCGTCGCTCTACGACGTCACCTTCGGGCCAGCAGGATCCCAGGTGAGCACCCCGCGCTTCGCCGAGGTTCCCGCCATCGTCGAGAAGCGAACCGTGGCTGACCTCGGTGCGTGGCCCTACCCAAAGCGTCAACTCGTTCCGCTCACCGAGGTCGTCCACGACCGGCTGAACGTCGAGGTCTTCCGGGGTTGCACCCGCGGGTGTCGGTTCTGCCAAGCGGGCATGATCACCCGGCCGGTGCGAGAGCGGCCAGCAGCCCAAGTGGCCGAGATGGTCGCAACTGGCCTCGAGCGGACTGGCTACGAGGAGGTCACCTTGACCTCGTTGTCCACCGCTGACTTCTCCGACATCGAGCAGACGGTCCGGCAGATCATCGATGACCCTGCCACGGGCCGTCGGGTCTCGGTCAGCCTTCCGTCGCTTCGGGTCGACGCCTTCACCGTTGGCACCGCTGCCCAGATTCAACGCGTGAAGCGAACCGGGCTCACCTTCGCGCCTGAGGGTGGTACCTGGCGCATGCGGCAGGTCATCAACAAGCTCATCACCGAAGAGGACCTGTACGCCGCCGTCGACGCTGCCTTCAGCCAAGGCTGGCGCCGGGTCAAGCTCTACTTCCTCATTGGTTTGCCCACCGAGACCGACGAGGACGTGCTCGGCATCGCCGAGCTCGGGCGGCGGTGCGTTGAGCTCGGCCGCCGCTACCACCACTCGGTCACCGTCACCGTCTCAGTCGGGGGCTTCGTGCCCAAGGCCCAGACACCCTTCCAGTGGTTCGGCCAAGACACCCCCGAAGAGCTCAAGCGCAAGATCATCTTGCTGCGCGAGGCCACGAGGACCACTCGGGGTCTGTCGCTGCGCTGGCATGAGGCTGAGGCCACCTTGGCTGAGGGGATCGTGTCGCGAGCCGACCGCCGCATGGGCAAGGTCATCGAGCGGGTCTGGGCAGCGGGTGGCACCTTCCAAGAGTGGTCCGAGCACTTCTCGCTCGACCGGTGGCTTGACGCTTGCGCTGCGGAGGGGATCGACGTCGACGAGCTGGTCCACCGGGAGCGGCCCACCGACGAACCGCTGCCCTGGGACCACCTCTCAGCGGGACTGCACCGCGAGTTCTTGGCCGATGACTACGCCGACGCCATCAGCCAGGTGGCGGTGGAGGACTGTCGGTGGACGCCCTGCTACGACTGCGGTGCCTGCACCGGGCTCGGTCTCGAGCACGTGGTGGCCTCACCCATCCCGCCCGCGGGTGGCAGCCAAGGAACCGGTCAGGATCGCAGCAATGGGGGAGCGATCCCCGTGCAGCTCTCGGCGGCCCGCCGGTGACCGCTGAGCTGGCCGATCGCCTGCGTATCCGTTACACCAAGCTCGGCAAGATTCGCTTCACCTCCCAGCGTGACGTCGCCCGCATGTGGGAGCGGGCGCTGCGGCGGGCCAAGGTGCCCGTTGCCTACACCTCCGGGTTCAGTCCTCGACCCTTGCTCGGGTTCTCCCTGGCGCTGCCCACAGGGGGCGAATCAGATGCGGAGTACCTCGACGTTCGTCTCGACCCAGCAGAGGCTCGAGGCGGGGAGTTCGTCGTGAACCCTCAAGCACCACTTGAGGGTCCTGCCTACCTCGACCTCGCCCAGATGTTGACGCCGCTGCTGCCCCAAGGAATCGACGTGGCCTGCGCCGTTGGCCTCCCCCATTCCGAGGAGAGCCTCCAAGAGGCGGTAACATCGTGCAACTGGGAGTTGGAGGTATCGGGCGTGGACAGCGACGGGGTCACCGAGGCGGTGGAACGTCTGCTGAGTTCCACCACGGTGCTCGTCGAGCGCGACCGGAAGGGTCGTCGGGTCACCGACGACGTTCGCCCCGCGGTGTTGGCCTTGTCCGCCACCGGTCCATCTCCCCGCCATCCCACCAACCACGGGCTCACGGCGCACCTCGCCATGCGGCCTCGGGGACTTCGTCCTTCCGAGCTCCTCAGGGCGCTCGACGAGAACTTGGTACTCACCCGGGCCCGCCGAACCCATCAGTGGATCGACCGTTCCGACGCCCGTCTGGAGCCACTGTCTGTGACCGGACAGTTGCCCGGGGCCTGCGTACCTGACCACAGCGGTCAGCTCGCATGAGACCGATGAGGAGGGCTCGTCACCGTGCCCCAAGAAGACCAAGCACCGTCTGCCGGCACCGCCGAGGGGGTCTCCGGCGCACCTGAGCTGAGCCCAAACCGGCCGCGCATTGGCGACACTCGGCCGGCGCCGACGCCGGTGAGCAACTCGGCGCCTCAAGGCGAAGCCAAGCAGGCCGCGGCGCCGCGACCGCGGAACCGCAACCGGAACCGCTCACGAAGCGGTCAAGGGCAGGCGCAAGGTGGGGGAGCGAACGGCGACCAGCGTCCCCCCAAGGTGGTGGAGGCTGGAGCCTCGAGCCGCCCCATCCCCGTCGACGATGAGCCCACCGACGACCTTGGCGGCGATGACGAGCAAGGCACCGGCCGAGGACGTCGCCGTCGGCGGGGTCGGTCCACTGGCCGCTACCTGATGTGCGTCCACGTCGCCGGCGGGGCCACCCACATCGCCATGCTCGAGGGACGATCCCTCGTCGAGCACTTCGTGGCCCGAGAAGAGGACGCCACCAACCAGATCGACGGCAACATCTACCGTGGTCGGGTCCAGAACGTGCTGCCGGGCATGGAAGCGGCTTTCGTCGACATCGGCATTCCGAAGAACGCCGTGCTGTACCGAGGGGACGTGCACTTCGACACCGATGACGTCGAGGACGATTCGCCCAAGAACGACAAGCGCATCGAGGAGATGCTGCGACCAGGTCAGACCATCTTGTGCCAGGTCACGAAGAACCCCATCGGCGCCAAGGGCGCTCGCTTGACCCAGGAGGTCTCCCTCCCGGGGCGGTTCGCCGTGCTCGTGCCCAACTCCAATGCCTTCGGGATCTCCAAGCGCCTCGGTGACGGTGAGCGCCGTCGCTTGCGCAAGATCGTCGATGCCGTTCGACCCGCCGAGCATGGCCTCATCGTGCGCACGGCCGCCGAGGGTGCCAGTGAGGAGGACCTCAAGCGCGACATCGACAGCTTGCTCGAGCGCTGGGCAGGTATCGACGCCGCAGCCAAGCGATCCGAGCAGCCTGGCCTCGTCTACCGAGAGCCTGACATGGCCCTCAAGATGCTGCGCGAGGAACTCAACGGGGACTACCGCGGCGTACTGATCGACGACGAGGCGACCTACCACCAGGTCCGGGACTACGTGGCCCAGGTCAGCCCTGAGATGGCCGACCGGGTGGAGTTCTACGACCCCAAGGTCGAGTCGCTGCCGTTGTTCGAGCGCTACTTCGTCCATGAGCAGTTGCACAAGGCGCTCGACCGCAAGGTGTGGCTTCCTTCTGGTGGGTCGCTCATCATCGAGCGCACCGAGGCGTTGACGGTGATCGACGTCAACACTGGCAAGAACGTCGGGAAGACCAACCTCGAGGAGACCGTCTACCGCAACAACCTCGAGGCGGCAGAGGAGGTTGCACGTCAGCTTCGCCTGCGCGACATCGGCGGGATCATCGTCATCGACTTCATCGACATGGAATCGAAGGAGAACCGGGACAAGGTGGCCGCCTCGCTGCGCCAAGCGCTGAGTCGAGACAAGACGAGAACCCAAGTCTTCGACATCTCCGAGCTCGGTCTGGTCGAGATGACGAGGAAGCGGGTCTCTGAAGGCCTGATCGAGTCGTTGGCCACGACGTGCACCTTGTGCCAAGGCCGCGGCTTCCTGATCGACGAACAAGCCCTCTAGGGCCGCAGTTTGCACTACACTTACTAGGCCGCGGCGCCGTGCCGCGCCCGTTCACCTAGGATGTTTCGACCATGTACGCCGTCATTCGATCTGGAGGAAAGCAGGAGCGTGTCGCCGAGGGTCAGACCCTTCGCGTCGAGCTTCTGGGAGAAGAGACGGGCACCGTGGTCTCGCTCGAGCCGGTGCTGATCGTCGACGGCGAGCGGGTGCTCGCCACCCCTGACGAGCTGAAGGCCGCCAAGGTCACGGCCACGGTCATTGGGTGGGAGAAGGGCAAAAAGATCAACGCGGCGACCTACAAGAGCAAGACCAACCAGTCTCGCCGGTGGGGTCACCGTCAGCACTACTCGACGATCGAGATCACCTCGATCACGGCCGGTTAGGAGCAGCAATGTCGAAGACCAAAGGTGGCGGTTCTACTCGGAACGGTCGCGATTCCAATGCGCAGCGACTGGGCGTCAAGGCCTTTGACGGTGAGGCCGTCAAGACCGGTTCGATCCTGATCCGCCAGCGCGGCACCAAGTTCCACCCAGGACTCAACGTCGGGATCGGCAAGGACGACACCTTGTTCGCCTTGGCCCCCGGCTCGGTGAAGTTCGGCTCCCGCAAGGGCCGCAAGTTGATCGACGTGCTGCCCGTCGAGGCGTAGTTCGCTGCGCTCGGGGCGTACCCGGGCAGATCGTGACAACCCCCGAGCGACTGCGCTCGGGGGTTGTTGTTATGGGGTGACCTAGCCCCGTCGGAGGAGGGAAGCGATGGGCACCACCGAGCCGAGCAGTGCCGCAGGTCCTCCGCCGCCTCGCCGCGGCCTGTTGGCCCCTCCGAGCTGCGGTGGCGCTGGGGTAGCGCTTCTTGGCTGGTGGGCCTCGCTCCAGCCCAGCTTGCTGCCGCGTCCAGTCGTGCTGCAGGGGCTCGTCACCGTCGCCAGCTTGTCGGTCTTCTACGGCCTTGGCGGGGTGGTGGTGCGGGCCAGTTGGCTGGCGTGGAATGCCGCCTCGTGGCCTCGGTGTTCGGCCGAGGCTCGTCGAATCGCCCGAGGTGCCTTGCTGCTCTCGTGGGTGATCTCGGTGGTGGTGGGCTTGGCGCTGTGGCAGCACTGGCAGAACGTGCAGCGAACCGAGTTGACCATGCCGCGCCAATCCCCGTTGGGCATCGTGACGTTGCTGGTCGTCACCACCGTGTTCGGCGTCGGGGTGGTCGTGCTCGGTCGCTTGGTGGCGAGGGGTCTGACGTGGTGCAGCCAGCGCCTCCAGCGTCGTTGCTCAGTCGCCGTGGCCCGCTCGATCGTTGGGGTGGCGCTCGTGGTGGTGCTGGTTGGGGTGGGCAACTCGGTGGTGCTCGATGGCTTGCTGAACTGGGCCGACACCAGCTTTGGTGGCGGAGATGCGGGCACCGAAGTTGGGGTGGTCCAGCCAACCTCGCCAGAGGTCTCCGGGGGGCCAGGTTCCCTCGTGGCCTGGTCCAGCCTTGGACTCCAAGGTCGCAGTTGGGTGGCGTCGGCCAGCGCACTCGGAGCCTTGCAGCGGTTCGCCGGAGCAGGCGCCCACGTGGAGGCGCCGATTCGGGCCTACGCCGGACTCAAGAGCGCCTCCACTGATGCCGCCCGAGCCAAACTGGCGCTCGATGACCTCATCCGAGCTGGGGGCTTCTCCCGCAAGATCGTGGTGGTGGCGACGGCCACGGGCTCGGGCTGGGTGAACCCGGTGATGTCCTCTGCGCTTGAGTACCTCTGGGGTGGGGACTGTGCGGAGGTGTCCATGCAGTACTCGTACTTACCGAGCTGGATTGCGTACCTGACCGACACCGCCAAAGCAGCGGCCGCCGGCGCAGCGCTGAACCGCGCCGTGTACGACTACTGGGCGACGCTGCCTGCAGCACGCCGTCCACTGCTCGTGATGTTCGGCGAGAGCCTCGGTTCCTACGGAGCCGAGTTCGCCTACCGCCACGGGGGAGCGAGGACGACCTTCGCCTCCCTCGAGCACCACTTCCACGCCGTGCTCCTCGTGGGTCCCACCAACGCCAACCCAAGCTTCAACGCGCTCCTCGACGCCCGCAAGCACGGCTCGCCGCCCTGGCAGCCCGTGCTCGACGGTGCCCCCGTCCTCGTGGCCAACAGCGCGGCCGAGCTCGGAGCCGTGCCGAATCGAGGCGGGGTGCTCTACCTGCTGCACGCGACCGATCCGGTGACGTGGTGGTCGTGGCGCAGCATCTGGTCTGAGCCCACGTGGTTGGCGAGTCGACCTCGGGGCGCGGCGGTGGCGGCGCCGATGACCTG
>CAINFA010000135.1 GCA_903847955.1 uncultured Actinomycetes bacterium | reverse complement strand
GTGCCCTAGGCTGTCGCTCTACCAATCGCGGGTAGTTCAATTGGCAGAACAGCGGGTTTTGGTCCCGAAGGTTGGGGGTTCAAGTCCTCCCCCGCGAGCGCATCGGCTCTTGGAGAGCCCACGGCATCAGGTCGACGGATCACCGTCGGTGCGGTGCAGGTCGGCCAAGTAGGCGTTGTACGCCGCCAGTTGGTCGGTGGCCGCTTCGTCTCTGGTGGCTGCCGCCTGGCGTCCCCTCGAGGTTCGTGCTCGAGCACCCCGGCGCTCACCGACGAAGAGGTCGCTCCACCAGAAGTAGATGCCGTAGAGGCCGAACAACGGCCACTCCACCACGTAGGCCCAGCTGAGGGCATTGCCTCCGAGCGCCCGAGAGAGCTGCCAGGTGAAGGCCCAGGTGAACAACCCGAGCAGCACCAGCAAGGTCAGGGTCGACGCAAGCACTCTGCCCCTCGATCGCTGGGGTCGTGGGCGGGGGGCCTCAGCCAAGGAGCGAGGCCAGAATGCGGGCGAGTTCCACGGGACGGTCGCCCTGGATGGAGTGGCCCGCACCTTCGACCTCGATGACGGTGGCCGAGGGGAGCACCTCGGAGAAGCGCTCGACGTCGTCAGCGTCGACCACGGTGCCCTGGGCCATGCCCCGGATCAAGGTGACCGGGCATCGCAGCTGGCCGAGGACCTCCCACAGGTCGCCGTACTCGATGGGCTGGGTTAGGGGGATGTCGCGGTGTCGGGCGTAGCGCCAGACCCAGCTGCCGTCGTCGAGCTGGACGGCGTTGTGCAAGATGCCCCGACGCAGCGAGGCTTCGGAGCGTGTGGGGTTGTGGGCCATGGTCCGCTCGAGCAGCTCGTCGAAGCTCGGAAAGCTCTTCGGTCCGTTCACGAAGGCGGTGATGTGGGCGGCCTTGTCCTTGTTCACCCCGGGGGTGATGTCGACGAGGGCCAACTGGGGGACCAGTTCGGGATGGCTGGCTGCGAGCAGGATGGAGGTGAGCCCACCGAGGGACATCCCGACCACGAGGCGGGCCGAAGGGGCGAGGGCGGCGATCGCCACGGCCACGTCTCGGGCGTGGCCAGCGGGGTTGGTTGAGCCTGACGGGCTGCCGTCAGAGTGGCCATGGCCAGGCAGGTCCACCGCGACGAGCGGTCGGTTGAGGGCGAGGGCAACGGTGTCCCAGGTGTGGGCGTTCTGGGCGCCGCCGTGGAGGAGGACGACCTCAGGGGGTGCGGTGCCCCAGCGGAGGGCGCTGACCCGCTGGGAGGGCGCTACCTCAACCTCGACCCGCTCCACCGCTGGAGGTCCGCTGTAGGGGATGGCGAACTCCGCCGCGTTGTCGGCGAACATCGAGAACTCGTCGTAGTGCACCCGCTCCACAGCCGCACCTTATCGACGATCTCTGCTAGCAAAGGTCCATGGCACCTCGCGCACTCTCTGCGATCGTCCTGGCGGCCGGGGAGGGTTCCCGGATGCGATCGGCGAGACCCAAGCCCCTCCACCATCTCTGCGGGCGGCCGATGGTGCTGCACATCCTCGATGCCCTCGCTGAGCTCGAGCCGGCGCAGGTGGTCATCGTGGTGGGGCACCGAGCGGAGTGGGTGACCAAGACGCTGACCGACCGGGCCCCGAAGCACCTCGAGTTGCTCTTCGTCGAGCAACCCGAGCAGTTGGGTACCGGTGATGCCGCAGCGGTGGGCCTCACCGGCCTCGAGGACGACGATGGCGACGTGCTGATCGTCCCAGGCGACGCGCCCTTGCTCACCGGAGCAACCTTGGCTGCTCTCGTCGCTGAGCACCGACAGGGCGAGGCAGCAGCCACATTGCTCACCGCCACGGTGCCCAACCCCACCGGCTACGGCCGGGTGGTGCGCGGCAGGGATGACAGCGTCAAGGCGGTGGTGGAGGAGCGCGACGCCACGAGCGAGCAGCGTGCGATCACCGAAGTCGCCACCAGCGTCTACTGCTTCTCCACATCGCTGCTGACCCCTGCGCTGCGGCGACTGCACCCGTCGAATGCTCAAGGCGAGTACTACCTCACCGACGTGGTCTCGGTGCTGTACGACGCCGGCTACGTCACCGCCGCGCACAGCGTCGCCGACCCTACCGAGGTGCAAGGGGTCAACGATCGCCAGCAGCTCGCCGAGGCCGAGGTGGCGCTGCGGGCTCGGATCAATGGGGCGTGGATGCGGAGGGGCGTCACCATGTGGAACCCCGAGCACACCTACATCGACGCCGACGTCGAGCTCGCGCCTGACGTCGTGCTGCTCCCAGGGGTGGTGCTCAAGGGCACCACCACGGTGCGTGCGGGCGCTGAGCTCGGTCCTGAAGTCCTCCTCATCGACAGCCACGTGGGTGAGCGAGCGGTGGTTCGCTACACCACCGGCGAGCGAGCGGAGATCGGCGCCGACGCCAGGGTCGGTGACTTCGTCCAGCTCGAGATCGGCACCGAGGTTCCACCAGCGGCTGTGGTGCGCTCGGCGATGCCCACGCTCTAGCCCGGCCCAGGGCACCCCTGCCATCGCTTGCTAGCGTCTGGGCATGGAGCTCGTCTCAACCCGTCACCTGCAGATCGTCTCTGGTCGTTCGCACCCGGCGTTGGCGGCGAGCATCGCCGAACACCTCGGCACCGAGATCGGCGAGGTGAACCTCAGAGATTTCGCCAACGGCGAGATCCACTGCCGCTTCGACCGCTCGATCCGAGGGGCGGACGTCTTCATCATCCAGACCCACTGCCGACCGGTCAACGACTCGCTCATGGAGCAGTTGATCATGATCGACGCAGCGAAGCGGGCCTCGGCGAAGCGGATCACCGCTGTCGTGCCCTACTACGGCTACTCGCGCCAGGACCGCAAGGCCACTGGGCGCGAGCCCATCACCGCCAAGCTGGTGGCTGACATGCTCCAGGTCGCTGGCGCCGACCGGGTCTTGTCCGTCGATCTGCACTCGGGGCAGATCCAAGGCTTCTTCGATCGCCCCTTCGACCACCTGACGGCTGCACCGGTGCTCGAGGAGTACCTCCAGTCCAAGATTGGGACCGACTTCGTGATCGTGACCCCCGACGCGGGTCGGGCCAAGGTGGCAGAGCGGTACGCCACGCACCTCGGGGTCGACATGGCCCTCGTGCACAAGACCCGGCCCAAGGGCACCGCCAACGAGGTCCGTGCCCTGCAGGTGGTGGGAGACATCGAGGGTCGTCGCTGCGTGATCATCGACGACATGATCGACACCGCGGGCACCATCTGTGCCGCCGCTGACCTGTTGGCTGAGTCCGGGGCCAAGGAGGTCTGGGCGCTGGCTACCCACGGCTTGCTGTCGGGTCCCGCCGCAGAGCGCTTGCAGAGCAACGAGGCGATCACCCGGGTGGTCATCACCGACACCTTGCCCACTCCGCCCGAGCGGCAGTTCCCCAAGCTCGAGATCTTGACCGTGGCAGGCCTGATTGCCGAGGCCATGTCGGCGGTCTTCGAGGAGACCTCGGTGTCGGAGATCTTCGGCGGCGAGAACCTCGCCTGAGCCCCAAGCGGGCGCGTGGCGGCGGGGTGAGGTTCTGCGGCTAAACTCTCCAAGCCCGCTGGCCCGACGCGCCGGTGAGCCCACGCGCCGACAGGAGACGCTATGCCCGAGATTGTTCTGCACGCTGAAGTTGGTCGCACGACCGGCACCGCCAGCTCCAAGCGCCTTCGGCACGAGGGGAAGATCCCCGGGATCTTGTACGGACACGGTGCTGAGCCGATTCCGGTCGCCGTCCAGGCCAAGGAGCTGCGCACCGCGCTGAGCACCGAGGCTGGACTGAACCAGCTGCTCGCGCTCGAGGCCGACGGTGAGACCTACCTCGCCCTCGCCCGTGAGCTCCAGCGCCACCCGGTGCGCAACACCGTGACCCACATCGACTTCCAGATCGTCAACCGCGACGAGATGGTCACCGCCGACATCGCCCTCACCGTCATTGGTGACGCGGTCGAGGTGCGCCACGCCGACGGCACCGTGGACCAGCAGTTGTTCACCTTGACCGTCAGCGCCAAGCCCAGCGACATCCCCACCTCCCTCGAGGTCGACATCTCCGCCCTCCAGGTCGGCGAGGCCATTCGAGTTGCCGACCTGGTGCTCCCTGTGGGCGTGCTGGCGGTCACCGACGGTGAGTCCATCATCGCCGCGGCCCACGGTGGCCACTCGGGTCCGGCGGCTGACGCCGAGGCCGCAGCGACCGAGGGCTAGGCCCTGCCGCCACTGCGCGGTGCATCGGCTGCGGCCGCTGGGCGCACTGGTGCGGCCGCACGCTACGTCGTGGTCGGCCTCGGGAACCCAGGCGACACCTACGCCGGCACGCGCCACAACGTCGGCGCCGACGTCGTCGAGTTGCTGGCTCGGCGAGGTGGAGCTCCGCTCAAGCTCGAGCGAGGCCAGCGAGCCCGCTTAGCGCAGATTCGCCTCGACGGAGAGCTCGTCACCTTGGCCGTCCCGACCACCTACATGAACGAGTCCGGGGCGGCCATCAAGCCGCTGCTCACCCGCAGTGGTGTGACCGATCCGTCCCAGTTGGTCGTGGTCCACGATGAGCTCGACTTCGAACCCGGGGTGGTCCGCCTCAAGGTGGGCGGCGGGCTAGCCGGCCACAACGGCCTGCGCTCCATCGCCGGCGTGCTCGGCACCCAAGACTTCCTCCGGGTGCGCATTGGCGTGGGCAAGCCCCCGTCGAAGGAAGCGGGTGCCAACCACGTGCTGAAGAAGCTCTCCAAGGCCGCAGCGGCTGAGATGGCCGTCTCGGTCGAGGTCGCGGCTGACCTCGTAGGCACCTTGGTGGCAGAGGGGCCCGAGGCGGCCATGGCCAAGCACCACGACCGTGGCTGAGCGCACCCGAGGCGTCCTCGAGGCCATCGCACAAGCGATGGGGAGAGCCGACGCCACTGCGGTGGCTACCGGTGGAGGCCATGGCACCTTGGCGGTCGCACCTGGGGCGAGGGCTGGACTGATCGCCGGGTTGGCGTTGCGCTCGGAGCGACGACGGACCCTCGTGGTCACCGCCACCATGGTCGACGCCGAGCGATTGGCCCAGGACCTGAGTTGCTTCCTCGGCACCGCACCAGGAGCAGATGCCACCAACGACCCGGTCGTGGTCCTTCCCCCCTGGGACACCTTGCCCCTCGAGCGGGTCAGCCCAGACGCCGAGACCATGGGTCGGCGCTCCGCCGTGCGCTGGCGGTTGACCCAGGACCAGGCCGAGCCGCTCGTGGTGGTGGCGCCGGTGCGGGCGCTGCTCCAGCGGCTCGCACCGTGGGGCGACGAGCAGCCGATCTCCATTCGGCGGGGACAACACCTCGACCTCGAGGAGTTGCTCACCCAGTTGGTGGCCTTCGGCTACCGCCGAGAGCATCAGGTCGAGCACCGAGGTGAGTTCTCGGTGCGGGGTGGGATCGTCGACGTCTTCAGCGCAACCGCAGAGCTTCCGGTCCGCATCGACCTCTTCGGTGACGAGGTTGACCGCCTGTCGAGCTTCGATCCCACGGACCAGCGCTCCCGTGCAGCGCTCGAGGAGTTGGTGTGCTTCCCGTGCCGAGAGGTCAGGCCTGACGAGCAGATGCGATCGCGCGCCGCAGCGATCGCGCCCAAGGCCGGACACGGATCGGGTCTGCTCGAGAAGTTGGCGGAGGGGCAACTGGTCGATGGGATGGAAGGTTGGCTCTCGTTCTTCTGCGACTCGGACACCTTGCTGACCGACCAACTCGGCGACGACGCCCAGGTGGTCCTCGTGGAACCTCGCTCGATCCGCGACCGAGCAGCTGAACTGAACGATGAAGAGCGCTCGCTGGTCGAGGTGCTGGTGGGCACCTGGGAACTCGGCGCCGTCCTCGAGGCAGAGGGTGTGGACCTGCAGCTGCACCTCGGCTTCGATCGGCTCCTCGAGCGCTGCGACGCCTCGGTGCTGTCGTTGCTCGCAACCCCTGACGCACCGAGCACCGCCGTGCTCGAGATCTCGTCGCTTGCACCAGTGGCTGGCGATGGCGCCCGACTGGCTGAACAGGTCACCGAGCTGTTGAACCGGTCGTGCTCGGTCACGGTGTGTGGTTCCACCGAGGCCGGTACCAAGCGGCTGGCCCAGGTGCTGGTGGAGCATGGGCTCGAGCCCACCGAGCGGCCTGAGGCCACGGGCAAGGGGCTCGAGGTGGTCCATGCGCCCATCACCGCGGGGTTCATCGCGCGCGGGCTCAAGGTGGCGCTGTTGGCCGAGAGCGAAATCACGGGTCGGCGGATCCCCCACAAGGCGATTCGTCAGCGACCCCGACCCGTCGACGGCTTCTTCGATGACCTCGCCATCGGCAGCTACGTGGTCCACCGGCAGCACGGTGTCGCCAAGTTCAGTGGGGTGACCACCCGCACCATGCTGGGGACGACGCGGGACTACCTCATCTTGGAGTTCAAAGGCGCTGACCGGCTCTACCTGCCCACTGATCAGATCGACGTCATCACCCCCTACTCGGGAGGCGAGAGCCCGTCGTTGTCGAAGATGGGTGGGGCGGAGTGGACGAGGGCCCGCTCCAAGGCTCGAGCGGCCGCGGCCGAGGTGGCCGCAGAGCTCGTGGCGCTGTACCGCGAGCGGTTGGTGGCCAAGGGGCACGCGTTCGGTCCCGATACCCCCTGGCAGGCCGAGGTGGAGGGGCTGTTCCCCTACACCGAGACCCCCGACCAGTTGGCCGCGATCAACGACGTCAAGGCCGACATGGAGGCCGAGACCCCCATGGACCGGCTGATCTGCGCCGACGTGGGCTTCGGCAAGACCGAGATTGCCCTGCGCGCCGTCTTCAAGGCCATCCAAGACAACAAGCAGGCTGCGGTGCTCGTGCCCACCACCTTGCTCGCCAGTCAGCACTTCCAAACCTTCACTGAGCGGTTGAGCGGCTACCCGGTGCGCGTCGAGTTGCTCAGTCGGTTCTTGACCGATGCCGGGGCCAAGGCGGTCATCGATGGCTTGGCTGACGGCTCGATCGACGTGGTGGTGGGCACCCACCGCCTCTTGGCCCAAGGCCTGCAGTTCAAGGACCTCGGGCTGCTCGTGGTCGACGAAGAGCAGCGGTTCGGGGTGACCCACAAAGAGGCCATCAAGCAACTGGCGACAGGCGTTGACGTGTTGACCCTGTCCGCCAGTCCCATCCCGCGGACCTTGGAGATGGCCCTGACCGGGATCAGGGACCTCTCGATGGTCACCACGCCACCCACCGAGCGACGGCCGATCCTGACCTACGTGGGGGAGTACGACGACGCGGCGGTGCGCGAGGCCATCCGTCGAGAGCTGCTCCGAGAGGGTCAGGTCTTCTTCGTCCACAACCGGGTGGCGGACATCGAAGCCAAGGCTCGTCAACTGCAGAACCTCGTTCCTGAGGCTCGCATCGTGATCGCCCATGGCCAGATGGATGAGGGCTCGCTCGAGAAGGTGGTGCTCGACTTCTGGGAACGTCGCTACGACGTCCTGCTGTGCACGACCATCATCGAGTCCGGCATCGACATGCCCTCGGTGAACACCTTGATCTGCGACCGGGCCGACCTGCTCGGCTTGGGCCAGCTCCACCAGCTGCGTGGTCGGGTGGGGCGCGGTGGGCAGCGGGCGTACGCCTACCTCTTCCATCCGGCGGACAAGGTGCTCTCTGAGACTGCCTACGAACGGCTCAGGACCATCGGCGAGCACACCGAGCTGGGTTCAGGATTCAAGATCGCCATGCGGGACCTCGAGATCCGCGGCGCCGGCAACCTGTTGGGTTCGGATCAATCCGGGCACGTGGCCGCCGTTGGGTACGACCTCTACGTCCAGCTGGTCGCCGAGGCGGTGGCCGCAGCCAAGGGAGAGCCCGTCAAGAGCGTGGAGGTCGTGACCATCGACGTGCCCGGTGAGGCCAGCCTGCCTGCGAGCTACGTGGCCGCTGAGGATGCCCGCCTCGAGGCCTACCGTCGGCTCGCCAAGGCCACGGACCACCAAGGGGTCGACGACGTCGAAGCAGAGTGGCTCGATCGCTTCGGCCCGCTGCCCGTTGCTGCCCGCGGACTCCTCGACCTCGGGCACCTGCGGGCCGAGTGCTTCCGGCTTGGGATCACCGACGTGGCGGTGACCCTCGCCCGTCCCGGTGGGGCTCGCACCAGCTCGGCCAAGCTCGAGCCGGTCTCCCTTGGGGTCACGGCCCAAGTGCGCTTGCGCCGTCTCGCCCCAGGGGCGACCTACAAAGAGGACCTCGGGCAGCTGTTCTTGCCGCTGACCTCGACGACGGGGGTTGCCAGCAGCCTGGCGCAGCTCTTGGCCGAGCTCCAGCCCGCTGAAGGCTGACCGATCGAGCAGTGGCCAGGGGAACCTTCGCTAGCATCGGCGGGGTGAAGAGGATCTCGGTCGTCGTGCTCGCCATCGTCATCTCGGTGGGGGCGTGCGTCTTCGCGTTCCCCGCAGCAGGCAATGCCGCCTCGGTGCACCGCTGGCACCTGTCGTCGAAGACCTACAAGGACGACTTGGTGGCCGTGAGTAGGAACGCAGACTTCACCTGCTACCTCACCGCCCTCAGCACCTCGACGGGCAACGCCACCCCGTCGATTCAGGGGCCGGGGGGGCCAGGGACCATCTCGGCAACCTACGCGGCCAGCGATCTCACCGGCCTCATCGACACCCAGGGGCAGCTGTCCTACCTCGCCAACCTCCACAACCCGGTGACCTCGAGTGATCTCGACCAGGCGAGAACCAACCTCATCGGTGCGCTCAACCAGACCCTGCAGGGATCATCGTGCCCGACCACGAGCGGACTGGCCGTCCTCGACAGCCTGCCACCGAGCTTCGTGGATCTCCTCGTGACCCAGCAGGCGGTGCAGACCGCGGTGAACACGTTGGCCATTCGTGAGGCCTCCAAGCCTGGACTCGCCTTCGCCTTCTACCGATTCCAGCCATCGCTGTGGGACACGGTGTGCTTCAACCTCGTCTACTCCCAGAGCCCCCAAGCCGTCTCCGCCGCCCAGCAAGCCATCGGCGGGGGGCAGTCGATCGGCCAAGCCGTCAGTGCCAGCCAAGGTGTGGTCTCCTCGACGCCCTCACCAGAGTGCGTGGGGCCGAACACATCCCTGTTCTCGGCGAGCTACGGCGTGCAGCGCAACACGGTGGGTCTGCCCATTGGTCAGCCCAGCCAGATCGTCTCAGCCGGCGGAACCTACGCCTTCTACATCGTGACCAAGCGCACCCCGAATACCTTCGCCGCCAGTCGTGCGGCCATCATCAACGACCTCGCTGGCCAGGCATCGAGGGTCATTGATGCCAAGAGTGGCACCTACCTCAGCCAAGACGACGTCGTGGTCAACAGCCAGTTCGGCAGGTGGCAGGCGCCCACGAGGACCGTCGCCGGCCAGGTCGACCCACCCCTCGCCCCAACCCACTGAGCTCAGTGACGCGCCCGGTGGTGACCGTGGTTGGGCTCGGCCCCGCGGGTATCGATTTGCTGTCCGCGCGCACGAAGGTCTTGCTCGAGGGTCCACAGGTGGTGCTGCGCACTCGGATCCACCCGGCCGCTGCCGCCTACCCCCACCTCGAGAGCTTCGACGAGCTCTACGAACAGGCGTCGAGCTTCGATGCGCTGTACCCCCAGATCGTCGACGCTTTGTGCGAGCGGGCACTGCGGGGACCGGTCACCTACGTGGTTCCAGGCTCGCCCCTCGTCGCTGAGCGAACCGTCGAGCTCTTGCGGGCGGACCCGCGGGTGGACCTCGTGGTCGAGCCCTCGCTCAGCTTCCTCGACCTCGCCTGGGCTCGTCTTGGGATCGACCCAGTCGCCACGGGGGTTCGGACCGTCGACCTCGGTGACCTCCTCGCGGACCCGGCGGCCAAGGGACCGGTACTCGTGGCCCAGACCTGGTCCAACCGCCACCTCTCTGAGCTCAAGCTGGCCCTGTTCGATGGTGCTCGACGCGCTCCTTCAGAGGTGACCATCCTCCACCACCTTGGGCTCGACGATGAGGTCGTGGCCACCGTGGCCCTGGCGGACCTCGATCGCACCGTTGAAGCCGACCACTTGACCTCGGTCTACGTCGCAGAGCTGGCCTCGTCGGGAGAGGCATTTGGGTCCCTGATGGCCCTCGTCGAGCGCCTACGACGTGAGTGCCCTTGGGATCAAGAGCAGACCCACCGCTCCTTGGCCCGCCACCTCCTCGAGGAGGCGCACGAGGTCCTCGACGCCCTCGAAGACCTCGATCCGGCGGTGCCCGCCTCGATCGAGCACCTCGAGGAGGAGCTCGGTGACCTCATGGTCCAGGCATGCTTCCACGCGGTGCTGGCGGCCGAGGAAGGGGATTTCACCATGGTCGACGTCCTCGACCACGTCACCGAGAAGCTGATCTACCGGCACCCGCACGTCTTCGGCGACGGTGGAGCCCAGACCAAAGAAGAGGTCGCCACAGCCTGGGAGGCGCTCAAGGCAACAGAGAAGCAGCGTGCCTCGGTGACCGACGGGATCCCTGGGTCGCTGCCCGCCCTCGGTCTGGCGACCAAGCTGCAGCGCAAGGCCCAAGCCATCGACCTTGACCTCGGAACCTCCGAGCACGCGCTCGAGCGCGCTGCGAGTGCGCTCGGCGTCTTGGGTGCTGCGGCGGGTGCCAGTGGCTCAGTGGAAGCGACCTCTGCCTCGGTGGGCGGGGTTGGGGCGTTGTTGCTCGAGATCTGCTTGCTCTCCCAGCGGGCGGGCGTCGACCCCGAGTCGGAGCTGCGAGCTGCGGCCCGGGGACTCCGCAGCCGGATCCGGCTGGCCGAAGGTGTCGACGAGTAGCCATACCTCCCAAGGCGCCCGAGGCGCAGGTAGCGTGGTGGTGTTGGCTGTCGGACGACGAGGAGCACCGTGAGCACCATTGAGTACGTCATCGGCCGCGAGGTCTTGGACAGCCGCGGCAACCCCACCGTTGAAGCCGAGGTGATCTTGGACTCTGGTGCTCGGGGTCGTGCGATTGCCCCCTCGGGTGCTTCCACCGGCATCCACGAGGCCGTTGAGCTCAGAGACGGCGGCGACCGCTACCTCGGCAAGGGCG
>CAINFA010000134.1 GCA_903847955.1 uncultured Actinomycetes bacterium | reverse complement strand
GACTACTACCTCGTGCCCATGGGCTCTGCCATCTGGTCGGCTGACCCCAAGACCTTCACCCAGATGCCGGCGCGCACCTTCATGGAGTTCTTCGAGCGCCACGGCCTGCTGTCGCTCGGGGACCAACCGCAGTGGCGCACGGTCACCGGTGGATCCCGACGCTACGTCGAGGCCATCTGCCAGCCGCTTCGGACCACAGGCCGGCTCCAGCTCGGGGTCAAGGTCAGCTCGGTGGTCCGGCGGGGAGATGGCGTCGAGGTGGCAGCAGGGGAGCGTCGCTGGGAGTTCGACCACGTGGTGCTGGCGTGCCACTCCGATGAGGCCTTGGGGCTGCTCGAGGCGCCCACCCCCCAAGAGGTCGAGGTCTTGGGCGCCATTCGGTACCAGCCCAACGTGGCCACACTGCACACCGATGGGACCATGCTGCCTCGAGCACCGAGGGCGGGGGCGAGTTGGAACTACCACCGCCTCGGGGCCGACCAGCAGGTTGCCACCTTGACCTACGACCTCAACCGTCTCCAAGGCCTCGGCCTCACCACCCCAATGCTCGTCACCTTGAACCGCCATACCGAGATCGACGAGTCCAAGGTGCTCGGTCGCTTCGACTACGCCCACCCGGTGCTCGATGCCCGAGCGGTGGCGGCCCAGTCCCGCCAACTCGAGTTGTCGGGCGGCCAGGTGTCGTTCTGCGGCGCCTACTGGGCCTCGGGCTTCCACGAGGATGGCGTGCAGTCAGCCCGTGCCATCTGCCAGCGGCTGGTGCCGACGCCGTGAGCCCGGCCCGGCGAGCGGGGATCTACCACGGCACCGTGGTGCACCGCCGCAACGTCAGGCGCTCCAAGGCCTTCACCCACCGGCTGTGGATGGCGGGGGTGGACCTCGCCGATCCCGATGCCTTCGCCCCACGCTCTCGGCTGCTCCGCATGGATCCCAACCTCGGTGGAGGACGGGCTCGTGGTTCGTGGTGGAGCCCGGTTGGCCTCGACCGCGACGACTACCTCTCGGGCGACACCAGCCTGCTCGAGACGGTGCGCAGCGAGGTTGAAGCCTGCAGTGGGAAGCGACCCACGGGATCGGTGGTGCTCGTGGCCCAGCCCCGTACCTTGGGCTGGCTGTTCAACCCCATCGCCCTCTACCTCGTGCTCGACCAGAACGAGGAGCTCGAGGCGCTCGTGGTCGAGGTCACCAACACCCCGTGGCACGAGCGGCATCGCTACGTGCTGCTCGGTGCAGGGCCCTACGACTTCGACAAGCGCCTCCACGTCTCGCCCTTCTTGGAGGACGACCGTACCTACCACCTGCAGCTGACCACCACCGAGGATCGCTTGGTGGTCCAGCTGTCCTTGCACGACGGAGCAGCGGTGGAGCTGTCGAGCGTGCTCAGCCTCCGGCGCCTCGATGCGACCGAGGCCACCTTGTGGCGCATGTTCTGGCGGTACCCGTTGCTGACCCTTCGGGTCTCGATGGGCATCTACCGCCACGCAGCGGAACTCCTCGCCAAGGGTGTACCCGTAGTGCCGCACCCGGCTGCAGCCGCCAAGAAGTTGGCTCGCCGGGGCTAGCCCAGATTCGACGGCTCCGACTGGGCCTCTCCTCGCTCCACAGGGGCAGTTTCTGCCAACTGGGCCACGGCGGCCTTGATGGTAGCCAGCTCCTCCAAGATCTGGGCGGTCTCCTTCTCGGACTGGCCCTCGATGAGGTAGCTCGCCACCACACCACCCAAGATGGCCACGAAGGCGATCCGAACGATGGTGAGCGCTGCCTCGAGCGTCCGCCCCCAGGCCGAGTTGGGCTGGAGCGCGCCGGAGTTGGCGTTGATGATGGTGTCGAGCGACCACCACATCGAGCCCGAGATGGTGGTGAAGGTCGTGTGGGGCACGTGACGTTCGGCTAAGTAGATGAGCCCTCCGCCCACCACCGTGCACAGCGCCACTGCCAGCAGCGCCAGGTGCAGGCCGTGGTAGCGCACGAGGGTGCCCACTCGGCGCAACGCCGAGGAGAACACCAGCGCGATGCGACCGAGCGCCAAGAGGCGCAGCAGCCGCACGCTCTGGAGCGGCCGGAAGACGGGCAGGACCACCAAGGCCAGGTTCAACACGTGGTGGCGGACGTAGGCCCGTCGGTCTGGTGCCAGGTTGAGCTTGACCACGTACTCCGCCACGTAGCAGAGCCAGATGGCGACGTTGATGACGTTCACCACCGTGTTGGCGGGACCGCTCAGTGGGCGCAGGAGGGGGTAGATCAGGACTGGTAGCCAGAACAGCGCCAGCAGCGCCATGGGGAACTCGACGCGGTTGGCGAACTGGTCGTAGCGCTCTTGGGTCCGGCGGTGCTCCGTGGTTGCCACGGCGTAACCCTAGTGAAGGAGGACCGATGCTCCTCTCAACGAGGAGCCCTGGTGGCCCTCCAGCCTCGAGCCGACATGGGCAGTGCGATGGTGCCCTCGGAGCTCGCGTGGTGCTCGAGCAATGCCTGGGCCTCGACCCGAATTCGGTCGTACTCGGTTCGGTCCACAACGAGCACCCCCGAGAAGGTGCCCATCAGCTCGAGGATCTCTTCGAGGGTGCGGGTCCAGATCCAGGGGATCTCGGTGCTGGCCGAGTCGAGGAAGGGGAGGCTCGGTGGGACGTGGTCGTCGTCGAGGTGGTGCCGAGCCGAGGGCGAGGGTTCACCACTGGGCTCTCGGAGCGCAGCGAGCTCCGCCACCCACTCCACGCTGCGGTCGAAGCCGTTCCACGCAATCCCCAAGGTGCCACCATCGACCAGCACCCGAGCGGCCTCGGCGCCTGCTCTCGTCGGGTCACACCAGTGCCAGGCGGAGCAGATGGTGAGCACCTCGAAGCTGGCATCGGGGAGCGGCAGGTCCTCTGCCACGGCCTCGTGGACGAGGAGGCTGGGCGAGCCTCGACGGAGCTGGGCCGCCATCGCCGGGTCAGGCTCAACCGCGGTGACCTGCGCCCCGAGGCCAACCCAGGTCCGCGTAGCCAACCCCGTGCCCGCCGCTACGTCGAGCACGGGGGTGCCAGTGGTGATCCCGAGCCAGTGGCCGAGCTCGGCGGGCATCGGGGGACGGAAGGCGTCGTAGCGCTCGGCTACCTGGCCGAAGGAGCGAGCCCTCGTGGCCTCGAGATCCTCGGTCACAGCTCGATGGGTCCTGGAGCGAGGCGGGTCTCGACCACGCCCTGTGGCGTCTTCTCCACCTTGTACGCCGCTGGTCCGGTGGCGGGGTCCACCTCGCTGTCGGTCACGACCTCGATGGGCTCGATGCCCTCGTAGAGGATGCCCACGTGGTCATCGGTGGCGAATCCCAAGGGAGGAAGCGTTCCGTCGCCGATGAGCTGGTGGAGCAGGGGTCGGCGCTGGGCCTCGGAGTCGTAGTGGACGCCGTTGGCGTAGGGCAACAAGCCCAGACCATTGGTGACGGGGCGCAGCGCAGGCCCCCAGGAGTCGGTGGTGCCTCCCACGTGCCAGCAGAGCGAGCCAGCAGAGACCCCGCCGAGCACCACCCCCTGCTCCCAGGCCGCCGCCATGGCGTCGCCCACACCGTGCAGCTGCCACAGGGCGAGCAAGTTGGCGACGGATCCACCACCCACCCAGACCAGGTCCGAGCCGCACAGCCGCTCGGTGGGATCGGCCGAGGGCTGGGTGAACAGCTTGAGTTGGGTGACGTCGCAGCCGGCTGCGTTGAAGGCCTCGAACATCATGGCGTAGTAGCTCGCATCGTCACCGGTGGCGGTCAGCACCAAGCACACCCGGGGCCGGGTCTTGCCGGTCAGCTCGAGGCCTCGTCGCAGCGTGCCGCCCACGCGGGCACAGCCCTGGATGCCAGAGGGAACGAAGCCGCCAGAGGTGGCCAAGATGCGTCGGGTGGGAGCCATGGGGCCAACCTAGTTCGACGAGGTGGACGAGGGCCTGGGACCTAGGATCCCTCCATGGACCCCAGGCGCTCGGTGGCGGTGGTCGTTCCCTGCTTCAACGCGGCGAGCACCTTGGAGGCGACGCTGGCCTCCATCACTGCCCAGGGGGCTGTCCTCGAGGTGGTGGTGGTTGACGACGGCAGCACTGATGCCACCGTCGAGGTGGCGCAGCGTTGCGCGTTGGCCGATCAGCGGATCACGCTGGTTGTCCAAGCCAATGCTGGGCCGGTGGCGGCCCGCATGGCCGGCGCGGCGCGCACGACCGCCCCGCTGCTGGTGTTCTGCGATGCCGATGACGTGCTCACCGACGGAGCCCTCGACCGAGCCGTCCTCGCGCTCGAGGGCATTGCATCTGCGGTAGGGGTGGTGTCGGGCTTCACCTGCATCGACCCCAGCGGTGGTGCCGTCGACGCCGGCTCGTACCCTCGCTGGGTGGTGGAGCCCCAGCGTCCGAAGGGTCTCACCATGGTGCCCTCAGCTCGACGCGACTTCGCCGCCGGGATGACCCGGCTGTGCTTCCCGCCACCTGCTGGAGTACTCGTGCGCCGGGATCGCTTCGAGGAGGTCGGTGGCTTCGACCCACTCGTCGAGCGCTCCGAAGACGTCGAGTGCTGGCTCCGCATGGCCCAGCTGGGCGACTTCGCCAGCGTGGCCGAGCCCGGCTTCGCCTACCGCATCCACCCCCGACAGCGCTCGAAGACGGCTGGGAGGGCACTCGGGGCGGTCAAGGTGCGCCGCACCATGTTGGCCAAGTGCCTCCGACGTCGGGACATCGTGGCGGGCTGGCAGGGCACGGTCGCCTTCTACCTCGACCTCGCCCACCAACGGCTGCGGGCGGGGTGGCGGTCCCGGTCGGTTCGCACCGTGGGCCAGGCCGTCGTCAACCTCGGCGTCTGCGCCTACGTCACCGTGGCTGCCCTCGAGGCGCTGTCCACCCCTGACGCCCGGCGTCGGGCTCGGTTCAACGGCGGCCTCGGCGCCCGCTGAGGGTTGTTCTCAGATGGCAGAGCATGGCCCTGATCTGGAAGAGTGGAGCAGATCACGAGGAGGGGGACCATGGCCCAGCAGGCACTGAGTGTGGACGCAGTCGAGGAGATGGTGGACCAGTTGCTCGCCGACTACCCCGTGACGAGCACCGACGCGGTGACGTTCCGGGGGGCGCAGTTCGACCGGGGGCTCGGGTGGATCCACTTCCCCGAGGGCTGCGGCGGCCTCGAGGCGTCGCCCTCGTTGCAGGCAGCGATCAACCGCAAGCTGACCAAGGCAGGGGCCCCAGGCGCCGACCCCCGCAACGTCATCGGCCACGGCATGATCGCCCCGACCATCGCCGTCCACGGCACCGAGGCCCAGAAGGAGAAGTACCTCCGCCGGCTCTTCACCTCCGAGATCATCTTCTGCCAGCTGTTCTCTGAGCCTGGTGCGGGTTCGGACGTGGCCAGCTTGTCGACCAAGGCTGAGCGCGACGGCGATGAGTGGGTCCTCACCGGCCAGAAGGTGTGGACCACCCTGGCCCACCTGTCGGACTTCGGCATGATCGTGGCTCGGACCGATCCCGACCAGCCCAAGCACCGGGGCATGACCTCGTTCATCGTCGACCTCAAGGCGCCTGGCGTCGAGGTTCGGCCGCTGTTCCAGATGACCGGTGAGGCCGAGTTCAACGAGTGCTTCTTCACCGAGGTTCGCGTCCCCGACGCGGAGCGTCTGGGTGAGGTGGGCAATGGCTGGAACGTGGCGCTGACCACCTTGATGAACGAGCGGGTCTCCATTGGCGGCCAGGTGCCTGGTCGAGGGGCGGGCTCGATCGGCCAAGCCCTCGAGGTCTACCGTGAGCGCTTCGGTGGGGACACCTCAGCGCACGCCATGGCCCTGCGGGACCGCCTGATGGACCTCTGGGTCCGCACCGAGGCCACGCGGCTGACCAACATGCGAGCAGCGGCGAACCGCAAGATCGGCACGCCGGGTCCTGAAGGATCGGTGGCCAAGTTGTCCCACGCCGAGCTCAACCAGGAGATCTACGAGCTGTGCGTGGACCTCATGGGCCTCGACGGCCAGCTCTACCAGTCCCGCTACGAGAAGATCCGTCCGCAGTCGACCTCCATGGGCACCTCGGACCTCCCCAAGTCCTTCTTGCGCTCCCGGGCGAACTCGCTCGAGGGCGGAACCTCTGAGGTCATGCGGAACATCTTGGGCGAGCGGGTGCTCGGCCTCCCGGGCGAGCCGCGGGTGGACAAGGACCTGGCCTGGAAGGACGTCCCCCGGAGCTAACCGGGCCGCCCACGCACAGCGGTTGGGACACCTCTCGCGAAGGGGACAGCGCCGAGGGCGCCGTTGTCCGGGCGTGGACTCAGATTGCTGAGTCGGTGTCCGCCTCAGGGTGGTAGTCCCTCGGGGCGGCCTCGACCGCCTCGTGGTGGTGGTCGTGGTCATTCGAGGTGCGCGCCGCCTTGGCGAACAGCCGCAACGGTGCAGGTGCCAAGCGCTGGTGCACCACGAAGATGGCGGCGAACAGCAAGGCCAAGAAGCTGAGGTCGCAGATCACCTTGACCATCGACGTCGTCGAGCCGGGGTAGCCGAAGATGCCCGGGGCGATGAGGGTGGCGACCAGGTAGCTGATGACGATGAGCAGCACCACCACCACGAGCACGCTGAGGAAGCTCAAGATGGCCACGTAGCTGCGGCCCACCCGCTTGGTCGGACTCGAGGGGTCCTCCTCGCTGGCCGCCAGCTGCAGGCCACGGCGGCGGTGCACCACGTGGGCACCCCCGGCGAAGACCACCAGCAAGAGGCCGACGAAGATGGTGCGGAAGGCGGCATCGCCGACGGGATGCTGGACGCCTGGGTTGTAGGCGTAGGTGGTGCCGATGAGCCCGATGAGCGACTCGACGATCAAGAAGAGCCCGAGCACCGTGAGCCACAGGGTCAAGAAGGCGCCACCGAAGAGGTAGACCGCCATGGGGCGCTTGCCCGAGGGGTCTGGGTCGGCCCGGTTGGCCACCACGATGATGATGTAGGTGATGATCGGTCCGAGGCTGAGAGCGGCCAAGAGCAGCAGCACGAGCAGCGAGCCGAGCGCCGAGCCTCCGGTGCTGGCGAGTGCCGTGGTGGGTAGTGCGGTGATCATGGATCCCCCTCTCGAGTGCCCCATGGGGCGTGGTGAGACCCTAGGCCCAGATCACCTTCAACGTCGGGATCTGGCCGCTGGGGGGCCGCTCAGCCGAGGTAGGTCTCGAACCACGCCAGCATCTTGGCCCACGCCTCGCTGGCCACGCCCGGGTTGAAGACGGCGGTGCGGTCCTCGCAGTTGAACCCGTGATCGGCCCCCTCGAACAGCACGATCTCGGTCGGCACCGCCAAGCTGACGGTGGCGGCGCGCAGCTGGCCGACCTGGTCGACGGGGATGCCTTGGTCGAGGTCGCCGTACAGCCCGAGCCATGGAGCCTTGAGGGCAGGGGCCAACTCGACGAGCGAGGGGAAGCCGAACCGCCCAGCGGTCATGCCACCGCCGTAGAAGGTGACCCCTGCACCGAACTTCGAGGTGGTGGACCCGAAGAAGGTGACCGTGCCACCCATGCAGAAGCCGACGATACCGGTGGAAGCCGGGGTGAAGCCCGCTGCTGCGAGGTGGGTGGTGACCGCCTCGAGGTCCATCGAGATGCCCTCCATGGTGAGGCTCCCCATGGCGGGCATGACGTGCTCGAAGTCGTCGTAGGCGAAGACGGGCGAGCCCACGCGGTGGAAGAGTGCGGGGGCGACGGTGAGGTAGCCCGCTGCAGCCAGCCGGTCACAGCACCGCTCGATGTGGGCGGTGAGCCCGAAGGCCTCTTGGATCACGACGATGGCCGCTCGAGGGGTGCCCTCGGGCTCGGCGAGGTAGCAGTCGAACTCGCCGTCGGTGGTGGTGAGGGTGACGGTGGCCATCGGTGCCTCCTAGGCGAAGATCGGGCCGTCGGTGCGGCTGCGCTTGAGTTCGTAGAAGCCCGGGGTCGAGCAGACGAGGCGCACGCCGTCGAACAGCTGACCCGCCGCCTCGCCCTTGGGGGCCGGGGTGATGACCGGACCGAAGATGGAGGTCCCGCCCACCCGCACCACGGGGGTGCCGACGTCCATGCCCACGGGGTCCATGCCCTCGTGGTGGCTCTTGCGCACTGCCTCGTCCAAGCTCGTGTCGTGGGCGGCGTCTGCCAGGTCGGCCTCGAGGCCAGCAATGGCGAGTGCGCCCGAGATCACGTCGCCACCCTCAGCCTTCTCGAGGTGGATCTTGGTCCCGAGCGCGGTGTACAGCGGGCGCAGGACGTCGTTGCCATGGCGCTGCTCCGCCGCGATGGCCACCCGCACCCCGGCCCAGGCCTTGGCCATGAACTCCACGTACTGCTCGGGCAGGTCTCGGCCCTCGTTGAGGACGGCCAAGGACATGACGTGGAAGGTGGTGTGGACGGGTCGCACCTGCTCCACCTCGAGCATCCAGCGCGAGGTGATCCAGGCCCAGGGGCAGTAGGGGTCGAACCAGAAGTCAACCTGCTCGAGTTCGGTGGTGGTGGCAGTCCTGGGTCCTCCTCAAGAACACCTCGGAGCCTAGGGCGCCGTGGGGGCTGGTGCGCTCAGGCGTGTGCGGCGGCGTGGTGGGCGAGGAGGTGGCTGACCGCGACGGTCACGCCCTGGGCCACCCTGAGGTTCAGCGACTCGTCGATGCCGTGGGCGTTCGAGCCGGGCCCGAGCGCACCGGTGGCCACGAAGGCCACCGATGGGAAGCGCTGGCCGAGCTGGGCGAGGAACGGGATCGATCCACCCTCGGCGCTCCAGCCCGCCACGTGGTCGAACCCGGCGAGCGAGGCAGCGTCGACGGCAGCCTCGAGCCAGGGCTCGAGCGGTGGGCAAGCCCACCCGTTGGCGGGGTGGTCGGGGGTCACGGTGACCCGTGCACCTTGGGGCGGGTCGGCCTCGAGGCAGGCGATGAGGGCTGCGGTGGCGTGCTCGGCATCCACGCTGGGGGGCAAGCGGAAGGACAGCTTGGCCGTGGTCGAGGCTCGCAGCACGTTGCCGCCGTCGGCGACGGCCGGGATGCCGTCCATGCCGATCACCGACAGGGTGGGCGTCCACGCTTGGCGCACGAGCCGGTCGCTGGGGCTCGAGCCCTGCAGCTCGAGGCCCTCGACGGTGGGGAGGCCTTCACCCACCGCGTCGCCCAGCTCGGCGGTCAGCGCCTCGATGCGGGCCAGGTGGTCGCTCGGCACCGCAGCGGTGAGGTCATCGAGCAAGATCTGTCCGGTGGTGGCGTCCTCGACTCGGTCGAGCAGCTGGCGGAGCACCCTGAAGCTGCTCGGCACCACCCCTGAGGCGGTGCCCGAGTGCACGCCGGTGGTGAGGACCTCGACCTTGACCTTGACGATGACGTTGCCGCGCAAGGACTGCACCATCCACAGCCGATCGTCGGTGGGTCCGCCAGCATCGAGGCAGATCACGAGGTCTGGCGTGCCGATGCGTTCGGCCAGCGCCTCCACGTGGGCGTCGAGGTCGGGGCTGCCGCTCTCCTCAGAGGTCTCGATCAGCACGAGCAGCCGGCCGTGGTTCGAGCCCGCGGCTTGGAGGGCCTCAATGGCGAGGAGGGCCGAGAAGGCGGCGTAGCCGTCGTCGGCCGCACCCCGGCCGTAGAGCAGGTCTCCTCGACGCACG
>CAINFA010000133.1 GCA_903847955.1 uncultured Actinomycetes bacterium | reverse complement strand
CTGCTGCTGCGGTGGAGCGCATTGCAGCCAAGGGTCTGCTCGAGCTGTGCGGCGTCCATGCCCACATTGGCAGCCAGGTCTTCGACGTGGCGAGCTTCGGCAAGGCGGCGGAGGTGCTCGGGCGCTTCTTCGCTCCGCTTGGCCTCAAGGAGCTGTGCGTGGGCGGTGGTCTTGGGGTTGCCTACGTCGCCGGCGAGGAGGCACCGAGCTTCGCTTCCTGGGCGGCCATCGTCCGTGGCGCCTTGGCCGAGGTGGGTGTCGCTCCCGAGGTGCGCGTCAGCGCGGAGCCCGGCAGGGCCATCGTGGCCAGCGCGGCACTCACCGTCTACGAGGTGGGCACCATCAAGGAGCTTCCAGGGCTGCGCACCTACCTCTCGGTGGATGGCGGCATGAGTGACAACCCTCGACCCGTCTTGTACGGCTCGGGCTATGAGGCGCTCGCGGTGGCGAACCCAAAGGCGGTCAGAGAGCGAGCGGTGCGCATCGTGGGCAAGCACTGCGAGTCCGGTGACGTCATCGTCCCCGATGCCTTCTTGCCGGCCGAGGTAGGGGTTGGCGACCTCATTGCCACCCCCGTCACCGGCGCCTACGGCTACTCCATGGCGTCGAACTACAACAAGGTCCCTCGTCCCGCCGTGGTCTTCGTTGCCGACGGCCAGGAGCGCTTGGTGGTCCGGCGGGAGAGCCTTGACGATCTGGTTCGACTCGACCTCGCTTGAGCCGGTTGGCCAGCCCAGTACGTCCGCGTCGCCGAGGAGGGGTGGTCTGGTCCAACTAGGTTTGTGAGATGGCGCCGCCGCACCGCGATCCCCACACGATCAACGTCGCGCTCTTGGGATGTGGCAACGTCGGGCTCGCGCTGTACGAATTGCTGACCGAGCCGACCCAGCGCCAGGAGCTGCATCAGCGGACTGGGCTGTGGTTCGACGTTGTGGGCATTGCCGTAGCGGATCCAACCAAGCACCGCACCGATGCCAGTTGGTTCGACTCTTCGCTGTTGACCACCTCTGCCGCCGACTTGGTCGAACGCCCTGACGTTCACGTGGTCGTCGAGCTCATGGGCGGGATTGAGGGGACTGACGAGCTGCTCCACCAGGCCTTGCGGTCGAACAAGTCGGTGGTCTCCGCCAATAAGGCCCTCTTCGCCATGCAGGGCCGCCGGCTGGCCAAGCTGGCGGCGGACCGGGGCGTCGAGCTGCGCTACGAGGCAGCGGTTGCCGGAGCCATCCCCATCTTGCGGGTGCTGCGGGAGTCCCTCGCCGGTGAGCGCATCGAGCGGGTCATGGGCATCGTGAACGGGACAACCAACTTCATCCTGTCCAAGATGGACGCCGAGGGCCGAGACTACGGCGAGGTGCTGGCCGAGGCACAAGAGCTGGGCTTGGCTGAACGTGACCCCGCCGCCGACGTCGAAGGGTACGACGCGGCGGCCAAGGCAGCGATCTTGGCAACCATGGCCTTCGGCTCACGGGTGGTGACCACCGACGTCTACCGCGAGGGCATCACCGGCGTGCGCCTCCTCGACGTCGAGTTCTCCAGGCGTCTTGGGTACGTGATCAAGCTGCTGGCGATCTGCGAGCGGCTCGAGGGTGAGGAGATCTCGGTGCGAGTGCACCCGGCCATGGTCCCCGCCACCCATCCCTTGGCCAGCGTGGAGGGTGCCTTCAACGCGGTGTTCGTCGAAGGTGCGGCGTGTGGAGAGCTCATGCTCTACGGCAGAGGAGCGGGCGGCCGGCCCACCGCTTCGGCGGTGCTCGGAGATCTCATCGAGGTGGGTCGGGCGATCACCACTGACCGCCCCGTGGTCGAGGTGCTGCCACCCCATCCGCTCAATAAGCGACGCATGGCGGACCTGATGTGTGCTTTCTACGTCACCGTTGACGTCAAGGACCGCCCTGGGGTGCTCGCCGCCGTGACGGCAGTCTTCGGCAACCACGGGGTGTCGATTCGTTCCATGGAGCAGGTGGGGCTCGGAGCCGAGGCTCGCCTCATCTTCGTGACCCACGTGGCTCGAGAG
>CAINFA010000132.1 GCA_903847955.1 uncultured Actinomycetes bacterium | reverse complement strand
GCACCACCGCCACGATGGCCACCTCACGAGGCAGTTCGAGGGACGAGATGGTCTTCGAGACCGCAGGCGAGCTCTCGGCCAGGGTCACCTCGAGCAGGCCCGCACCGCCGCGGTTGAAGGCCAAGAGACGCACGAGCGCCCCGACTGCGACTGCCTCTTCGACCAAGCTTGTGAGCAGCTGGGGGGTCGACACCGAGACGTCGACGCCCCAGGTCTCGTTGAACAGCCACTGGTTCTTCGAGTTGTTCACCCGAGCCACCACCCGAGGCACGGCGAACTCCTGCTTGGACAGCAACGAGATCACCAGGTTGTCCTCGTCGTCACCGGTGGCGGCCACCATGACGTCGACCTCCTCCAGCTTGGCGCCGTGCAGGGTCGAGACCTCACAGGCGTCCCCGCCGTAGAAGGTGAGGTCGCTCTCAGCCCGCAGCCGCTCCACCAGCTCGAGGTCTTGCTCGAAGACCAGCACGTCGTGGCCATTGCGCTTGAGCTCTGAGGCGATGGCAATCCCCACGCTGCCTGCTCCTGCGATCGCCACCCTCACCGGTGGGCCTCGCTGGTCGAGGACAGCTGGGCGTCGAGGAGCTCGACCTCGCTCTTGAGCACCGCCACGTGCAGCATGTCGCCATCTTGGCCCACCATGGTCACCGCATCGAGCCGGGGCTGGCCACCGCGGGTGACCCCGATCAGGCTGAGCTTGCCGGGCACCTCGATCTCCGACAGGCGCTTGCCGGCCAGGTGCTCGGGCAGGGGACGGTCGAGGAGCAAGAGCTGCCCGGTGGCATCGGTCCAACTGGTGCGCAGCTCGTCGGGCAGCAACCACCGGCGCACCTGCTCGATGGTCCAGGTCACCGTCGCCACCGTCGCGATGCCGAGGCGTTGGTAGACCTCGGCCCGGCGGGGGTCGTAGATCCGGGCCACGACCCGCTCGACGCCGAAGTGCTCACGAGCGATGCGGGCGCACAAGATGTTCGAGTTGTCGCCGCTCGTCACCGCAGCCACCGCACCGGCCCGCTCAATCCCGGCCGTTGCCAGCACGTCTCGGTCGAAGCCCGACCCCTCAACCGCGATGCCAGAGAAGTCCGGCCCGAGCCGGCGGAACGAGCGCTTCTGGCGATCCACCACCGAGATCGAGTGCCCTTCGGCTTCGAGCTCTCTGGCCAGCCCTGAGCCGACCCGTCCGCAACCCACGACGACGATGTGCACGGCCACGATCTAAGCACGAAACCACGCCTGAGCAGCCCATGGAGCACGCCGGTGGCCCGTCGGTGGGCAATACTTCCCTCGTGGCAACTGAGCAGAGCACCCCCATGACCGGCCCCAGCGCGCCCAAGGTGTCTCGCAAGCCCAACCTGGCGGCGAACTACCCCGAGTCCTGGCAGTACCGCTTCAAGAAGAAGGTGCTCGGACCCCCGCTGGTCAACGAGCAGTTGACCTCTGAGCGGCTGTCGAACCCGGTCGCCCTCGGGGTGCTGGCTCCTGACATGATCTCGTCCTCGGCCTACGGCACCGAGCAGATGCTCGTGATCATGCTGCCCATCATCGGGATTGGCATGTTCAACCTGGTGGTGCCGATCACCATGGCCATCATCGCCGTGCTGTTCTTCGTGGCCTTGAGCTACCTCGACGTCATCGGCTACTACGCCAAGGCCGGCGGCTCCTACGTGGTGGCCCGAGACAACTTCGGGCCCAAGGTGGCCCAGATCGCAGCGGTGTCGCTCCTGATCGACTACATCGTCACCGTGGCGGTGCAGACCTCGGCGGGAACCGCCGCGCTGACCTCGATCTTCCCTGGGCTCACCACCGATGGTCCGAGTTGGCTGTACGCCGGGAACCTGACCGTGCCCCTCACCGTGCTCGTGGTGCTCGTCATGCTCTACGGCAACCTGCGGGGCATCAAGGAGGCGGGGGCCATCTTCGCCCTGCCCACCTACTTCTTCGTGCTCTCGCTCACCACCGCGGTCTTGGTCGGCTTCTACAAGAAGGCCACCGGGCACTTGGACGTGGCCAAGATCCCCTCGGCCCACACCTTGGGTTGGCACCTCGGGACCCCAGGGAATGGGATCTTGATGGGGCTCGGTGCGTTCTACCTCCTCAAGGCCTTCGCCAATGGTGGTGCCTCGTTGACCGGCCTCGAAGCGGTCTCCAACGGCATCAGCTCGTTCCGCCGGCCCGAGTCCAAGAACGGCCGCAGGACCCTCATCATCATGTGCTGCATCTTGGGGTTCTTGGTCACCGGGACCTCACTGCTCGCCCACTGGACCCACGCCACCCCCTACGCCGCAGGCACCCCCACGGTGGTCTCCCAAGAGGTCGCCATCATCTTCGGCGGCAAGGGCTTCTTCTACGACGTGGTGCTGTTCGCCACCGTCGCCATCTTGTTCACCGGCGGCAACACCTCGTTCAACGGCTTCCCCTTCTTGGCCAGCTTCGTGGCCGAGGACTCCTTCTTGCCCCGCCAGCTGACCCGGCGCGGCCACCGGCTCAGCTTCTCCAACGGCATCTTGGTGCTGGCAGCGATCTCGCTGCTGCTGATCTTGGCCTTCAAGGCCAACGTCAACGCGCTGGTGGCGCTGTACGCCATTGGGGTGTTCACCGGCTTCACCATCGCCGGCTCAGGCATGGTCAAGCACCACCTCTCCGAGCACTCCGAGGGCCCCAAGGCAGCCCGCAAGCGGCGCGTGGGCCTCGTGGTGAACGGGTTCTCGGCCACGCTGAGCTTCTCGGTGGTGCTGATCCTGCTCGTCACCAAGTTCACCGAGGGAGCGTGGCTGATCGCGTTGATCGCCCCGCCGATGTACCTCGGCTTGCTGCACCTCAACAAGGAGTACACCAACGAGGCTCGCCAGCTCGAGTCGGGAGCCACCGAGGCCATCGACGCCCCGGTGCTGCGGCGCCACGTGGTGCTCGTGCTGATCGACGAGCTCGACATGGCCTCAGCAAGGGCGGTCCAGTACGCCCGGACCCTGCGCCCCGACGAGCTGCGGGCGGTGCACTTCGAGCTCGACCAGGTCGAGACCAACACCTTGGTGGAGGCCTGGGGACGCCTCGGGCTCAAGACCTTCCCCCTCGACGTCACCGAGTGCCGCGACCGCCGCTTGGACCGGGCCGCGCTCGAGCTCGTGGCCGAGGAGACCGCGGACGGCGAGACCGAGTGCACGGTGCTGCTCCCCCGCCGCCTGTTCACCTCGAGGATCTCGCGCGTGCTGCACGACCGCACGGCGGACAAGATCGCCGAAGCCGTCACCACCGTCCCCCACGTGGCGGCCACCATCGTCCCGTTCCGGCTCACCGCCAGCCACCACAGCCACGAGGAGATGGCCCAGGTGGCCGAGGTCCTCGCCACCGAGCCAGCCACCAAGCCCACCAAGGCCAAGAAGACCCCCGAGATCGACCGGGCATTGGCCTCGAGGGCCGATGGCACCATCAAGATGGGTGACCTCGACAGCCGTCAGCGGGCCAAGATCGCTGGCCGCATCCGCTCGGTGCGGGTCCAGACCTCGAGGGGCACCTCGAACCTCGAGTGCGTGCTGACCGACGACACCGGAGATGTCACCGTGACCTTCCTCGGTCGACGCAACGTGCCGGGCATCGCCGCTGGTGCGCGGCTGGTGGCAGAAGGCATGGTGGCCGACCGGGGTGAAGGGCTCGAGATGCTGAACCCCGACTACGAGCTCATCGCCGGCGTCGAGGAGTGAGCAGCATGGCCCATCCAGCTGGTGCCGAGCGCACCACGCGATCTCCTAGCCTCAGAGGCCCGACCATGCACCCTTCCACCACCCACGACCACACGGAGCTGACCCATGGCTAAGGCGCTCGTCATCGTGGAGTCGCCGGCCAAGGCCAAGACCATCGGGGCCATGCTGGGCTCGGACTACCTGGTCGAGTCCTCCATTGGCCACATTCGTGACCTGCCCCATGGCGCCGACGAGGTGCCGGCGGCCTACAAGGGCGAGGAGTGGTCGCGCCTTGGGGTCAACGTCGACGACGGCTTCAAGCCGCTCTACGTGGTCTCTCGCAACAAGAAGGACGTGGTCAAGAACCTGAAGGACCAGCTGAAGAAGGTCGATCGCCTCTACCTCGCCACCGATGAAGACCGCGAGGGGGAGTCCATCGCCTGGCACCTGCTCGAGGTGCTCAACCCCGGCGACAAGGTCGAGGTCCGCCGCATGGTCTTCCACGAGATCACCAAGGCCGCCATCGAGCGGGCCGTGGTGGAGTCGAGGGACCTCGACCGCCGCCTGGTCGACGCCCAAGAGGCCCGCCGAATCTTGGACCGCCTCTACGGCTACGAGGTCTCCCCCGTGCTGTGGAAGAAGGTGCTCCCTCGGCTGTCTGCTGGCCGAGTGCAGTCCGTCGCCACCCGCCTCGTCGTCGAGCGAGAGCGGGAGCGCATGGCGTTCCGTTCGGCCTCGTGGCACGACGTCCAAGCCAGCTTCGCCGCCTCGGGTCAGAGCTTCGCCGCCACCTTGGTGGAGGTGGGCGGCGTGGGCCTGGCCTCTTCCAAGGACTTCGATGCCAGCGGGGCCATGGTGTCGACCAAACCCGTTCGCCAGCTCAGCGAGATCGAGGCCACCACCTTGGCCGAGAGCCTGCCAGCAGCCAGCTTCACCATGTCCTCGGTCACCGAGAAGCCCTTCACCTCCAAGCCCCAGCCACCCTTCATGACCTCCACCCTCCAACAAGAGGCTGGTCGCAAGCTGCGGCTCAGCGCCCAGCGGGCCATGCAGTCCGCCCAGCGCCTCTACGAGCAGGGCTGGATCACCTACATGCGGACCGACTCGACCACCTTGTCCGATGAGGCCCTCCAAGCCGCCAGGACCCAGGCCCGCGAGCTCTACGGACCTGAGTACGTGCCCGACGCTCCTCGGCGCTACGAGCGCAAGGTCAAGAACGCCCAGGAGGCCCACGAGGCCATCCGGCCCGCCGGTGACAGCTTCAGGACCCCCGAGGAGGCGGCACGCTCGCTGAGCGGCGACGAGCTGCGGCTCTACGAGCTGATCTGGATGCGCACCGTGGCCTCGCAGATGGCCGATGCTCGGGGCACCTCGGCCCAGGTCAAGCTGACCGCCACTGCACCCAGTACGGCCGGGACCTTGGCCGGCGAAGACGTCGAATTCCAAGCCAATGGCCGGGTCATCGCCTTCCCCGGCTACCGCCGGGCCTACGTCGAGGGCGCGGACGACCCCGAGGCCGAGCTGGCCGACCAGGAGCGCTTGCTGCCAGCTGTGGTGGTGGGCGATCAGGTCGAGGGGCAGTCCTTCGAGGCCCAGTCCCACAGCTCACAACCCCCGGCTCGCTACACCGACGCCAGCTTGGTGAAGAAGATGGAGGAGCTCGGCATCGGCCGGCCCTCGACCTACGCCAGCGTCATCTCCACCATCCAAGACCGGGGATACGTCTGGAAGAAGGGCTCGGCCCTCGTGCCGAGCTTCATCGCCTTCGCCGTGGTCTCGCTCCTCGAGCAGTTCTTCTCGGACCTGGTCGACTACAACTTCACCGCCCAGATGGAGGACGACCTCGACCGCATCGCCAGCGGCACCGAGGAGTCGCTGCCGTGGTTGACCCGGTTCTACTTCGGCGATGGCTCGACCGACCACTCGGCCCATGGTCTTGGGCTCAAGTCCCTCGTCACCGCCCACCTCGATGAGATCGACCCTCGCAAGATCAACTCCATCCCCCTCGGGCTCGACGACGAGGGGGTCGAGGTGGTGGTCCGATCGGGCCGCTACGGCCCCTACCTCCAGCGGGGCGAGGAGCGGGCGTCGATCCCCGACGACATCGCCCCCGATGAGCTCACCATCCCCCGAGCCCTCGAGCTCCTCGCGGCCCCTTCGAGCGACCGAGAGCTCGGGACCGACCCCGAGAGCGGCCTCGTGGTCTGGGTCAAGGCTGGCCGCTACGGCCCCTACGTCCAGCTCGGTGAGCCCGAGGGCAAGGAGAAGCCCAAGACGGCCTCGCTGTTCAAGACCATGACCCCCGAGCACGTCAGCTTGGACGACGCCCTGCAGCTGTTGTCCATCCCCCGCACCGTCGGGGCCGACCCCAGCACCGGCGAGGTCATCGAGGCCTACAACGGCCGCTACGGCCCCTACCTCAAGCGCGGCACCGACACCCGTTCCTTGGCCAACGAGGAGCAGATCTTCACCATCACGGTCGACGAGGCCCTCCAGCTCTACGCCCAGCCCAAGACTCGCCGGGGCCAGAGCTCGGCCGCCCCGCTTCGAGAGCTCGGACCCGACCCCGTCACCGGTGCGGTCATCCTGCTCAAGGAGGGCCGCTTCGGCCCCTACGTCACCGATGGCACCACCAATGCCTCCTTGCGCAAGGGTGACACCATCGAGGAGCTGACCGAGGAGCGGGCCGCCGAGCTCCTGGCCGATCGTCGGGCTGCGGGGCCGGCCAAGAAGCGGGCCAAGAAGGTGCCCGCCAAGAAGACGGCGGCCAAGAAGAGCCCGGCCAGGAAGGCCGCCGCCAAGAAGAGCACGGCCAAGAAGGCGGCAGGCGCCAAGAAGGCCACCACCAAGGCCGCTGCGGCCAAGAAGGCCACCAGCCGCACCCCAGCAGCCACCAAGGCTGCTGCGGCCATGGCAGCAGGAGGCTCCACCTCGGCCTACGAGGACGACGAGTTCTGATGGGCCCCGCCCGGTTCATCGCCTTCGAGGGCATCGACGGGGCCGGCAAGTCCACCCAGGCTCGCAGGGTGGCCCGCGGGCTCGGGGCCCTGCTCACCTTCGAGCCCGGCGACACCGACCTCGGGCGCGAGCTTCGGCACCTGCTGCTGCACCACGAAGCGGTCGACCCCTCGCCTCGGGCCGAGGCCCTGCTCATGGCGGCGGACCGAGCCGAGCACTGCGAGCGGGTCATTCGACCCGCCTTGGCTGCGGGCACCCACGTGGTCACCGATCGCTTCATCGGCTCCTCCATGGCCTACCAAGGCCATGGCGCGGGGATCGACCTGGTCGAGCTCCGCCAGCTCCAGGGCTTCGCCACCTCGGGGCTCCAAGCCGACCTCACCGTCGTGGTCGACTGCGATGTGGCCACCTCAAGGGCTCGACTGGCGGGGGGCTCGAGGGACCGCCTCGAGCTGCTCGACGACGCCTACTTCGAGAAGGTGCGCGCAGGGTTCTTGGCCTTGGCGGCCGAGGGTGGCCCGAGCTGGGTGGTGGTCGATGGCACCGCTCCCCTCGAGGAGCTCGAGGCGGCGGTCGATGCCGCCTTGGCCTCGGTGCTCTCCCTCGATCTCGAGCGGTGAGCACCTCGGGGTTCGACCAGGTCCTCGGGCAAGACGAGGCGGTAGCGCTGCTCAAAGCCTCGGTGGCGAACCCCGTCCACGCCTACCTCTTCACCGGCCCCCGGGGCTCTGGCCGTCGCTTGGCCGCTCTGGCGTTCGCCCGGGCGCTGCTGTGCCCCCAAGGTGGGTGTGGGACCTGCCGGCACTGCCAGCTGTCCGATACCTCGAGCCACCCTGACCTGGTGGTGGTGCGCCGCACCGGGGCCACGCTGTCGGTGGAGGACCTGCGAAGAGCCGCCACCTTGGCCCAGCGTCGCCCCCTCGAGGCCGCTCGACAGGTGGTGCTCATCGAGGACCTGCACCTGGCTACCCGGTCTGCCCCAGCCCTGCTCAAGACCTTGGAGGAGCCGCCGCCAACCACCGTCTTTCTGCTGCTCACCGACGACGTCCCACCAGAGCTGGTCACCATCGCCTCACGCTGCGTCGAGGTGCCCTTCTCCCCCCTGCGACCGAGCGTGGTGGCCAGCTACCTCGAAGCCGACGGCATCGACCCCGAGCGAGCACGGACCATCGCCCGTTCGAGCGGGGGCAACCTCGACCGAGCCCAGCTGTTGGTGGCCGACCCCTCCTTCGGTGCCCGGCTCGAGCTGTGGCGGTCGGTGCCCCGTCGCCTCGATGGCTACGGCGCCACCGCCGCGGCCCTGGCCCGTGAGCTCATCGCCGCCACCGATGCCGCGGTGGCACCGATGAAGGCCGCCCACGAGGCCGAGCTGGCCCGGCTCACCGAGGAGGCCGAGGCCATGGGTGAGCGGTCGCTGCCGGGCAAGAAGGACCTCACCGACGCCCACGCCCGAGCAGAGCGCCGCTTCCGCGCCGACGAGTTGCGGGCCGGCCTCGGGGTGCTCCAGCGCACCTACGCCAACGTGCTGGCCGAGTCCCTCGAGCCCGGCCCCGGCGGGCTGGTGCGCGTCGAGGACCTCCGCCACTGCGACCAGGCCATCACCGCCATCACCACCGCAGCGAGGAAGATGCGCCACAACCCGAGTGAGCTGCTGTGGCTCGAAGCGCTGCTGCTCGAGCTCTCCGCCCTCTCCTTGGCGGCCTGAGCCCTCAGCGGGCGGCCACCTCGAGCACGGCGTCATCGAGCCACGACGACAGCGTCGAGGCCTCGTCGTCGAGGGCGCCGCTTGGACCATCGAGGCCCTTGGAGAAGGCGTCGACCGCGTCTTTGACCGCGTCGGCCACCTGCGAGAAGGCGACGCCGTACCACTGGAGCGGGGTCAACCCGAGGCACAGCTCGCCGAGCACCCCGGCCGAGGAACGCCCTGCCGTGGTGCTGGTGGCCGAGATGCAGCTGGTGGGTTCGAACTCCGAGCCACTGACCACGAGTGGCACCGACGTCAACGCCTCGGGCCGAATGGAGAGCGATCCCGAGGTGAGGGTCTGGGGCGCTCCGAGCGGGCGGCGGACCACCACGGGGTGGAACGCCACACTTGCCCCGTGCACGGTCACCAAGGTGTTGACCGTTCCCGCCCGGGTGCCCCATCGGGAGATGGCGACCGACCCCGGGTCG
>CAINFA010000131.1 GCA_903847955.1 uncultured Actinomycetes bacterium | reverse complement strand
ATGCCGGCATGGTGCGGGGCGATGCCGCACTCAAGGCCCTCGAGGAACTCAGAGAACCCCAGCACCTTGAGGTCCTCATCGGTGAGCTCGGCCACGTAGCTCTCGACGATGGCCCGGATCTCGCGACGCTCGTAGCTCGACGTGAGCCGGATTCCCGCCCGGAGGCAGTGCCGAACGGCATCATCACAAGCAGCTCTTGAGAAGATGAAGCAAATCGCCGGCAACAGCTCCTCGTCATCGAGCAGCTCAATGAGCTGGGCTCGAGAGGGCGTGGCAACGGGAAGCGCGCCACGGTGCCGAGCGGAGTGGTACGCCGAGCCATGCCGATGCTCGAGCGCCTTGCGCACCGCGTTGTCGATCTGCAGCCCGGCTTCACCGGGTCGGCCATCGGTCAGCAGGGAGACCAACTCGGGGTACTCCGAGCCCCGTCGGTGCACGGCGAAGTGGTGGCGCAAGGTGATGGGCCGCTCATGCTCCACGATGACCTCGGTCGGACCCCGCACCGAGGCGATCCAGGCTCCCAAATCTTCGGCGTTGGCCACCGTGGCGGAGAGGCAGATGAAGGTCACCCCCGGTGGGGAGAGTACGAGGACCTCCTCCCACACTCCACCTCGGTAGGGGTCTTGGAGGAAGTGCACCTCATCGAGGACCACGACACCCAAGTTGGCGAGCAGCGGTGACTCCGCCAGCAGCATGTTGCGCAGCACCTCGGTCGTCATCACCACCACCGGTGCCTTGGGCTGCAGGGCGGTATCGCCGGTCAAGAGCCCCACGTTGGCTGCGCCGTAGCACGCCGAGAGCTCCGCGTGCTTCTGGTTCGACAATGCCTTGAGGGGTGTGGTGTAGAACGACGTCATCTGCTGGCGGTAGGCCTGCTCGATGCCGTACTCGGCGATCAAGGTCTTCCCAGAGCCAGTTGGGGCCGACACGAGGACCGACGACCCACGATCGAGGGCATCCATGGCTTCGAGCTGGAAGTCGTCGGGTGGAAAGCGCAGCGAGCCTAAGAACCGCTCTCGGACGTCGAGGATCCGCGGCCGTCCTCCGAGGGCTGCAGGGGTGTCGGTCACTTGCCCAGGAGCTTGCCGACACCGATGGCGAGGAAGTAGAAGACCGTGAGTGGCACGGCCATCACGAGCATCGAGAACGGGTCACCACTTGGGGTGAAGGTGGCGGCGATCACGAAGATGCCGATCACGGCGAACCGCCAGAAGCCGAGGAGCTTTCCCGGGGTCACGATGCCGACCATTTGGATGGCAACGAGGAGCACGGGGAACTCAAACGCCGCGCCGAACAGCGCCATCATGACGATGATGAAGCTGAGGTAGCTGATGGGACTAATGATGTCTTGGAGGTCGGAGCCGCCGATCTTCAGCAAGAAGCCCAGCGCGTGGGGGAAGGAGTAGAACGCCAGCGCCACCCCCATGGCGAAGAAGACGGTGGTGGCTGCCACGAAGGCTGCTGCGTAGCGCTTCTCATTGTGCTTGAGGCCCGGCGCGATGAACCGCCAGAGCTCGAACATCGCCACCGGCAGGGCGAGGAACAACCCTCCATACAGCGACACCTTGATCCGCAAGGACAGCGGGTCGAGCACGCCGGTGACGTAGAAGTCGCACTTGTTCCCTCGGAGCGCCTGGGCGCTGCAGTAGGGCTTCTGCAGGAACTGCAGGATCTGGGGATAGAAGATGAAGCAGACCACGAGGCCAACCACCACCACCGCTCCGACCACCATCAGCCGATTGCGGAGCTCACGCAGGTGGGCGGTCCACGGCATCAGCCGGGCCTTCTTCGCATCGACCTCGGTTTCGGTATCAGTCATGGGATCAGTTCAAGCTCGGATCACCGAAGCCGACCTCAGGGTCGCGGGGCTTGGTGGACTCAGCAGTGGGCACCGAAGCTGGCGTGGTGGGGGCGGCCCGGTCCTCGGGGAAACTGTCGTCGAACTCCCGCACCTCGGCAGCTCCTGGGTCAACGATGGGCTGGTTCGACTTGGCGTCGAAGTCGGCCAGCTTGTTGAGCAGGGTCACCGGCGATCGTGCCATGCGGGCCAGCTCGGTCGTAGAGGGGAGGTTCGGCATCGACTCTCGCACCGAGGTCTCGAGCTTGGCCTGACGATCTTTCAGGTCCCGCCAGAAGGATCCAACCTTGTGCATCGTCTCAGGAAGCTTGTCGGGCCCAACCAGCACCAGCGCCACGAAGGCGATGATCATGATCTCAGGCAGCGACGGCAGGTGGAACACGCCTGCATCCTACCGAGGCACCCGCCGATCGGGCGGACCGCTCTCAGCCGCCGTTGGGCCCTGAAGCCTTCAGCCAGGAAGGCCGATGCGCGATGGCGGCCAGATCCTCAGAACGACGTGGCCGACCACGTAGCCCTGGGGGAACGGCCCCCAGATCCTCGAGTCGCAGGAGAACACCCGGTTGTCGCCCATGACGAAGATGTCACCCTTGGGGACCGTCGTGGTGGGGATCGGCGTGCCGAGGTCGGCACCACTCGAGGGCAGCCAGGGTTCGTGCAGGAGGCGGCCGTTGACGTAGACATGGTTCCCCCGTGAGCTGAGGGTCTCCCCAGAGAGTCCGATGACCCGCTTGACGAGGTACGCCACCTCAGGAGGTGGGCAGTGCTCGTTGGGTGGTCGCCGGAAGACCACGATGTCGCCCCGATGGATGCCGTGGAGGTCGTAGGCGAGCTTGTTGACCAAGATGCGGTCCCCCACCTGCAAGGTGGGCCACATCGAGGTCGAGGGGACCACGAAATCCTGGGCGACGTAGGCACGGACACCGAGCGCGACCACCGTGGCGACCACGATGATGACGATCCACTCGAGCCCACGCGCTCGCCGTGACCGCTTGGGCTCGGTCAAGGGCGCCGAGCCCGCCACACCCTCCTCGGGCGCTGATGCCTCTGTGCGATCAGCTCCGAGCTCGTCCACCACGACAAGACGCTAGCCGAGGGCACCCAGAGGCTCGAGGAAGCGCCTCACAGGACGCGGATCCGGCCCAGGGGCCAGATGATCCCGATCACATCTCCGACGACCTCGGAGCGCTTGACCGGGCCCCAGTAGCGGCTGTCGCACGAGGGGTAGCGGTTATCCCCGAGCACGTAGTACTCGTTCGCAGGGACGTGGAAGAGCGGAATCGGAGGCCCAAACCCTTGCGACAGGTTGAGGGTCCACGGCTCGTGGAGCACCTTGCCGTTGATCAGCACGTGGTCCCCCTTTGAGCTGATCCACTCTCCGGGCAATCCGATGACCCGCTTGACGAGGTAGGGATCGGGGCGACACTCCGATGCCTCTGCGGTGGGGGGCACGAAGACGATGATGTTGCCCCGCTCGACGGCGTGCAGGTGGAAGGACAACTTCGAGACCACGATGCGGTCGCCGGGCATGATGGTCGGAATCATCGAGCCGGTGGGGACCGTGAAGGTCTGCGCAACGTAGGTCTTGAACCCAAAGGCTGCAGCTACCGCCAAGGCGATGATGAGGACCCACTCCAACCCGGTTCGGAACATCTTTCGAGTCGGCGTGGACCGAGCTCCGCCCGCCGCACCGTGGGGGGCTGCTCCCGGTGCGCCCTGTGGCTCCTGTGGCTCCTGTGGACCGAGATCAAGAGCCGAAGCGGCCTGCTCGGGCGATTCGGGATCGACGTGGCCGTCGTGCTCGTGCTCTGTCATAGGGAATCGATCAACCGTTCCACCCGATCGTCGTGCGCCTTGAAGGGATCCTTCATCAAGACCGTGCGCTGCGCTTGGTCATTCAACTTGAGGTGCACCCAATCGACGGTGAAGTCCCGACGACGCTCCTTCGCCCGGCGGACGAAGGCCCCACGCAGCCGCGCCCGAGTGGTGGCCGGAGGCTCTTGCATGGCCTTGTCGATGGATCCGTCGTCGGTGATGCGCTCGACGAGGCCTCGGGATTGGAGCTTGTAGAACAGGCCTCGCTCCTCGTGGACGTCGTGGTACATCAGGTCGATCAACGCCGCCCTTGGATCACCGAGCCCAACGCCCTCACGCGCCCGCATGCGTTCCACGAGGTGCCACTTCGCCACCCAGTCGCACTCACGGCTCAAGCTGAGCGGGTCGGTCGCAAGGGCACCGAGGCAGTGGCCCCACATCTGCAGTGCCCTCGCCTCTTGGGGCGGGAACCCCCGTCGTTCTGCAACGCGCACGGCCCGCTCGTAGTACTCGGTCTGGATCTCGAGCGCCGAGAGCTCTCGTCCATTGGAGAGCTTCACCTTGCGGGTGCAGGTCAGGTCTTGGGAGATCTCCCGAATGGCTCGGATGGGGTTCTCCAAGGTGAGGTCACGGACCATCACCGACGGGTCCTCGAGCATCTGGAGCATGATCGAGGTTGCGCCCACCTTGAGGTAGTTGGCGTACTCGTTCATGTTGGAGTCCCCGACGATGACGTGGAGTCGGCGGTAGCGCTCAGCGTCGGCGTGCGGCTCGTCTCTCGTGTTGATGATGGGTCGGGACCGAGTGGTCGCCGATGACACCCCCTCCCAGATGTGCTCAGCCCGCTGGGAGAGGCAGAACACCGGACCTTTGGCGGTGTGCATGATCTTGCCAGCACCGGCGTAGATCTGTCGGGAGATGAGGAACGGAATCAGCACCTCTCCGTAGCGGGCGAGCTCGTCGGAACGGTCCGTCAGGTAGTTCTCGTGGCAGCCGTAGGAGTTACCGGCGGTGTCGGTGTTGTTCTTGAAGAGGTACACCTGCCCCTTGACGCCCTCTTCGGCCAGGCGCTCTTGGGCGCCTGCGACGAGGCCTGCCAAGATCCGCTCCCCCGCCTTGTCGTGGGTGACGAGGTCGACCAAGTCGTCGCACTCAGGCGTGGCGTACTCAGGGTGACTGCCGACGTCGAGGTAGAGCCGAGCCCCGTTCTCGAGAAAGACGTTGGAGGACCGGCCCCAACTCACCACCCGCCGGAAGATGTAGCGAGCGACCTCGTCAGGGCTGAGCTTGCGCTGCCCGTTATGGGTGAAGGTGACGCCGTACTCGTTCTCAATCCCGAAGATACGCCGGTCCACCCGCTAGAAGGTACTCCCCTGCGGTCCAGACCCCGCTCAGCCAGCTAAGAGGACGTCGAGCTCGGCGCCTGCGAGTCGCCGGAATGCCCGTCGACCATTGGTGGCCGACAGCATGGCGACCTCAACATCTGAAGAGGCCAAGGTGCGCTCAGGTCCGGCCAACGCGCCCACCGCCACCCGCAGGGCGCCACCCAGATCCGCCGTGGCGTCGTAGCCCTGGGCCATGCGGTCGGCGATGGTCGATGCCTCGCCACCGAGCACGACGAAGTCGTCCTGGTCGGTGATGGTCCCCTCGTAGGCGATGTGGTACAGCTGGTTTGGGCGGCCGTTGGAGCCGAGCTCAGCCACCAAGATCTCGACCTCGAGCGGCTTGAGCTCGTGGGTGAAGGTGTTCCCGAGGAACTGGGCGTAGAGGTTGGCCAGACTCCTGGCGTCGACGTCCTCACGGGAGAAGGAGAACCCCTTGGTGTCGGCATGGCGCACGCCTGAGACCCGGAGCTGGTCGTACTCGTTGTACTTCCCCACACCACCAAAGGCGATGCGGTCGTAGATCTCAGAGATCTTCCGCAAGGTACGACTGGGGTTCTCGGCCACGATGACCACTCCTGCGGAGAACACCGAGGCGACGAGGGATCGACCACGGGCGATGCCCTTCTGGGCGTACTCTGCCCGGTCCTTCATCACCTGCTCAGGTGCGACGTAGTACGGCATGCTCATCGGGCACCCCCAGTGGTTCGAGCCGCGATGATGGCCTCGAAGCGAGCTTGGATCTCCGACTCGTCGATCTGGAGGTAGCCCTCGGCATCCACCACCGCCACGATGGGGAAGATGCCGCGGACCAGGTCAGGACCACCGGTGGCGGAGTCTTCGTCAGCCGCCTCGTACAAGGCGGTCACCGCTAGGTCGATGGCCGCGCCTCGGTCGAGGTGAGCCCGGTAGCCGAGCTTGATGGTGGTTCGCGCGTCACGACCGCCAGAACCAGTGGCCTGGAAGTCAGCCTCCTCGTAGTGGCCGCCGGTGAAGTCGTAGGTGAAGATCCGCCCACGCTGGCGAGCCAGGTCGTACCCGCAGAACAGCGGGACGACCGCAAGGCCCTGCATGGCTAACGGCAGGTGGCTCCGTACCATTTGGGCCAGCTGGTTGGCCTTGCCCTCAAGGGAGAGCGAGACGCCTTCAACCTTCTCGTAGTGCTCGAGCTGGACCTGGAACAGCCGCACCATCTCCATGGCCGGACCAGCCGCACCAGCGATGGCCACCGCGGCGTAGCGGTCCGCCGGGAACACCTTCTGCATGGCTCGGTGGGCGATCGAGTGGCCTTCGGTGGCACGTCGGTCGCCCGCCATCACCACCCCGCCCTCGTAGCGGATGGCCACCACGGTGGTGGCGTGGCGCACGTCGAGCCCATGGTCAGATCCCTGAATGGACAGCGGGTACCCACTGCGCTCGAGGAGCGACACGAAGTCGGGGCCCGGGTCGTCTGCGAGCGAGAACATCGGCAACGCCATCGCTACTGGCCGCCCTTTTGCACGTAGCCCCGCACGAACTCCTCGGCGTTGTCCTCGAGCACGAGGTCGATCTCATCGAGCAGCTCGTCGAGGTCAGCCTTCAACTTCTCCCCCTGCTCAGAGCCCGCTGCCGTCTCCTCGATGACCTCTTCGGGGGCCTCCTCGCGCTTCGGGCGCCGGATCTGCTCACGCTCTGGCATCGCTTCCTCTCATGCATCGAGCTCCCGCAGGAGCTGCTCGGCGGTGGTGCAGCGGTCGAGCAGCGCCTCGGTGTGCGCTGCGGTCCCGCGCAACGGGTCCATCATAGGGACGCGGTGCAACGGATCGGTGCCGAGGTCGAAGACCAGCGAATCCCAGTTCGCGCTCTCAATCTGCTCGGGGTACTGCTCGAGGCAGCGCCCTCGGAAGTAGGCCCTCGTGGTGCGAGGCGGCTCGCTGACCGCAGCCTGCGCCTCTTCGTCCCCCACCAGCACCTCGAGTCCGAGCCGGGCCGCCAAGGACCGCTCGGGGCGCAGGTCGTGGTACTGCAGGTCCATCGCCGCCAGCCGAGCGTCATCCCAGGACAGCTGGTGGCGTTCCCGGTAGGCCTCGAGCAGCCGGAGCTTGGCGATCCAGTCCACCGACCCCGCCAACGACGAGGGGTCCGTCTCGAGCCCGTGGAGCGTCGCCTGCCATCGCTCGAGGACCGCCCGACCGTCCACCTCGCCCCCCACGGCATCGAACCCCTGGGTGTCGGTGTAGGTCACCGCTGCCTCGTAGAGGCACCACTGGGCCTCGAGCGCGGTGATGGAGGCACCATCGGCGAGGTCGAACGGCGCCCGGAGGCTCAGGTCGCCCGAGATGTGCTGGAAGGCCCGGACGGGGTTCGCCGGGAGGAGGGCCCGACCCGGCAGCGCACCGTCTTCGGCCATGGCCAAGACCATGGTGGTCGTGCCGAGCTTGAGCCAGGTGGCCACCTGGGCGAGGTTGGCGTCGCCCAAGATGACGTGGAGTCGGCGGTAGCGCTTGGGGTCGGCGTGGGGCTCATCCCTCGTGTTGACGATCGGCCGTTTGATGGTGGTCTCGAGGCCAACCACCTCCTCGAAGAACTCTGCCCGCTGGGTGAGTTGGAAGTGCCCTTGGTCATCTCCAGCGAACTCGTAGCCCACCTTGCCCGCCCCGCAGAACAAGGACCGGGTGATGAAGTGAGGCACGACCGCCACCACGAGGTCGGCGAACGGCAGCTCACGATCCACCAAGTAGTTCTCGTGGCAGCCGTAGGAGTTGCCCTTGCCGTCAGAGTTGTTCTTGTAGACCGCGAGCTCTGGGGCGCCTGGGTAGAGCTCCCGAGCGGCCTCGGTCGCTCGGCGCAGCACGTGCTCCCCGGCCACGTCGTAGCGCACCGCCTCGATGGCACTCGAGCACTCCGGCGAGGAGTACTCGGGGTGGGCGTGGTCAACGTAGAACCGGGCGCCGTTGGTCAGCACCGTGTTGGCCAGGTGCGTCTCGACCATGGGCGGGCGAGCATCGAGGGGTGCCGAGCCTCGGGCGTCGCGCCCGGGCGACTCATCGTGGAAGTCCCACCTCGTGTGCCCCTTGAGCCGTGCGGCGTAGGCGTTGACGAGGGCTGTCGATCCCGCAATCGGGTCGCCGCCGCCGCGCACGTGGCTAATGCCGAACTCGGTCTCGATACCCAGAATCTTCGGCAGTGCCACGGGGGCACCCTAACCGAGCACCGCGGCCCTTGGGCTGCGACCTAGAGGTACTGCCCTGTGCCCACGCGATCGATGGACCGACCCCCTTGGGGCTCCTCGTCACCACCCAAGATGGTGCGGATGTAGACGATGCGCTCACCCTTACGACCCGAGATTCGCGCCCAGTCATCTGGGTTGGTGGTGTTGGGGAGGTCCTCGTTCTCCTTGTACTCCTGGCGAATCGACTCGATCAGGTCTTGGGTCCGCACGCCGCGTCCGGTGCCTGCGATCTCCCGCTTGATGGCCAACTTCTTGGCCCTCCGCACGATGTTCTCGATCATGGCCCCCGAGGCGAAGTCTCGGTAGTACAAGATCTCCTTATCGCCGTTTTGGTAGGTGACCTCTAAGAATCGCCGCTCATCGTCGCAGCGGTACATCTCGGCGACCGTTGCCTCGATCATGGCAACTGCTGCCTTCGAGGCGTCGCCGCCACCCAGGCTCTCGACCTCACTGGCATCGAGGGGGAGGTCACTCGAGAGGTACCGGGAGAAGATTTGGAACGCCGCCTCTTCGTTGGGGCGCTCGATCTTGATCTTCACATCGAGCCGACCGGGTCGCAGAATGGCTGGATCGATCAAGTCCTCTCGGTTCGACGCACCGATGACGATGACGTCGCGCAATGCCTCGACGCCGTCGATCTCTGCCAGCAGCTGAGGGACGATGGTGGCCTCCATGTCCGAGGAGATGCCCGTGCCACGGGTCCGGAACAACGAGTCCATCTCGTCGAAGAACACGATGACCGGCACGCCCTCTTCGGCCTTCTCTCGAGCACGCTGGAAGACGAGGCGGATCTGGCGCTCGGTCTCGCCGACGTACTTGTTCAGCAGCTCCGGGCCCTTGATGTTGAGGAAGTACGAGCGCACGTTCGGACGGCCGGTGACCTCGGCCACCTTACGAGCCAAGGAGTTGGCCACTGCCTTGGCGATCATGGTCTTGCCACACCCTGGGGGGCCGTAGAGCAAGATGCCCTTGGGCGCAGGCAGCTGGTACTCCGCGAACAGGTTCCGGTGGAGGTAGGGCAGCTCCACCGCATCGGTGATGGCTTCGATTTGGCTGTCGAGCCCGCCGACGTCCTCGTAGGACACGTCGGGGACCTCCTCGAGGACCAACTCTTCGACCTCAGGTCGAGGAAGTCGTTCCACCAACAACCCCGAACGCGAGTCAGCCAGCAGCGCCTCACCGGCGCGAATCGCCACACCTTTGAGTGAGTCGGCGAACTCCGCAACCCGCTCATCGTCCCCGCGTCCAAACACGATGGCTCGGCGCCCGTCCTCCAAGGTCTCCTTGTAGGTGACGACCTCTCCAGCGGCCACACCCTCTCGGGACAGCACGACCGACAGTGACTCGTTCAGCACCACCTCGTCGCCCTTGTGCAGCACACCAGGGTCGAGGTCGGGGTGCAGCGCAACCCGAACCTTGCGGCCGCCGCTGAACACGTCGGCAGTACCGTCCTCGTTGAGCCCAAGGTAGGTCCCGTAGGCCGCAGGAGGCTGGGTGAGCTTCTCCACTTCCTCACGCAAGGCGGCGAGCTGCTCCTTGGCCTGCTGCAAGGTGTAGGCCAACTTCTCGTTGCGGGAGGTGGCTTGGGCTAGCTGCCCCTTGACCTCCAAGAGGCGCTCCTCGAGCTCGCGGACCCGGACGGGTCCGTCGTGCAGGCGCCGACGGAGGTCGTTGACCTCGTCCTCTGCCTGCTGCAGTCGCAGTGCCAGCTCGCCTTCGCTCAGTTGCCCCTGCCGCTGTGCCTCGTCCACCATCGCTCCTCGCTCGGCCGCTCTCACCCTACCGGGAGGCCGCAGGTGCGGCGTGGGGCATCGTGCCCCCATGCACGAGCCACCGACGGGCTCCCGGTAGGATCTCCTCGTTGCGCGCAGCGCTGCTGGCGCACCACCACCGTTGAGGAGCACGCCGAGCGGTTCGGCGTCGAGAAAGGCATGGCCATGAAGGTCTGGATCGATCAGGATCTCTGCACAGGTGACGGACTCTGCGAGGAGATCGCGCCCGCCGTCTTCACGCTGCTCGACGATGGACTGGCCTACGTCAAAGAGGGCGACTCGATCATGAGCGACCCGGGCGGCCAAGCTGGTCTCGCCACCGTTCCGGCTGAACTCGAAGACGCCGCCGTTGAGGCCTCTGAGGAGTGCCCCGGCGAGTGCATCTTCATCGAGCGCGACTAACTACCTCACTAGTCAACCTCGACCTCGCCTGAGGTCACGGTGACCTCTTCCTCTGCACCTGACACCTCGGTGACTGGATCTGGCGAACCCTTCGGTGCAACTGGAATCAGCCGACGCGCCGTGGTTAAGAACCCGGTGTGTGCGACCATACGGTGGTCGGGACGCACCGACCGAGCTTCGATGTGCCACGTGCGACGCAGAATCTCCACCGTTTCGGCCAGGCCGAAGTTGTGCCGCGCCAACTCCTCGCGCAGGAGCGCGGTCTGGTTGATGGTCGGGAGGTAGGCCATCAGGATCCCGCCCGGGCGCAGCGCGGTGGCTGCATGCACCACCACCTTCTCGGGCTCCGGCATGTCGAGCAGGATGCGGTCGAGGTCCCGCTCGTCGATACCTAAGGTCACGTCGCGGATCTCGATGTCGTAGGGGACGTCCTCGCCCAACATGGCGTAGACGTTCTTCTTCGCCACCTCGGCGAAGTCCTCTCGCAGCTCATACCCCTTGATGTGCACGCCAGCACGAAGGGCGGCGATGGACAAGGCACCCGAACCCACGCCCGCCTCAAGCACTCGCTGGCCAGGCGCCAGGTCGGCCGCTAACAAGATCGCTCCGAGGTCCTTGGGGTAGATGACCTGGGCTCCACGAGGCATCTTGAGCACGACATCAGACAAGGTCGGCCGCAGCAACAGGAAGTACCGGCCGGTGTTGCCGGCCACGTAGCTGCCCTCGAGTGCACCGATGACGTCATCGTGGGCAACGATGCCCGCGTGGGTGTGGAACTGGGCACCTTGGCGCAGCGTGATCAGGTAGCGGCGGTCCTTGGCGTCAACCAGCAAGACACGCTCAGCTTCTCGCAGGACGGCCCGCGACGTCTCACTCACGACGCCAACCGGCGTCGCCGACGCTCAGGCTCGCGCACCGTGACCACGAGCTGCTCACCGGGCTTCGCCTGGAGTCGGCTCACCGCTGCGACGTCTTGGCGATTCACGTAGCGAAGCACCGTGGCGCACACCGCCAACGCGTACCAGCCCCAGTGTCCGCCGTTGAGCCCGCGGCGAATGCCCGTACGAATGATCCTGAACAGCAGGAGCTCGTTGAGCATCAGATCCGACGTACTTCAACCACCGCCGAGCGGCGACGACCGCGGCGGCGTCCGACGAGGTAGAAGGCGAAGACGACGAGCGCCACGACCACCCCGGTCGTGATCACCGCTGGCGGGATGATCTGCCGAGTCGCTTGCTCGCTCTCGCCCAAGATCTTCTTGAACGAGTCCTCGAGGTCGTCACGGGTGATGCGGTCAGTGGTGGTGGTCGCCATCACAGTCCTCCTCGTTGGTCCTTGGGTGCTGCAGGTGCAATGGGCTGTCGTTTGGTCAGCGGGCTGGCTGAGATCCTCGAGGCGACGATGGCGATGACACCAACCGCAACGATGGTCATGATCAGGTACGGCAACCAACTGAGGTTGCCGTGGAAGGCAGTGGTCTCCTCTTGGAGGCAGCGGAGTCCAGAGATGATGAGGAACATGATGCCGAGCCCCATGAGGAAACTGCCGGCTGCACCCCAGGTGACGAAGCCCCCGAGGGCCTTGATCGGATCGACCGTCTCCTGCTTGACGTAGTCGATGACGAGTTGGACCGACTCTCCACCAGCCTCTTTGATTCGCTCTCGACTCGCCCCGAGGGACGCCTTCAACGATGCCATGTGGTCCTAGCTCCTCAGCGTCGCTCTGACGACTGGTGCTTCACTCTACTGACGTTCCCGCAGCAGGTAGGTGGACGTGGCCCGACCAGCGAGCTTGCCATCTTCAAGGCGCACCGTCGCCTCGAGGAACGCCACCGTCGAGCCGCCCGAGACCACCTCGGCCTCGCAGCGCACCACTGCGCCGATAGGAACAGCGGCGGTGAAGCTGACCTTCATCTCGGTGTTGACGACGATCACCTTGCGACCTTGGGCGAAGGTCACTGCCGCTGCGCCCATGGCCGAGTCGACGAACGCGGCGAGGAACCCTCCTTGGAGGATGCCAGCGGGATTGGCGAACTCCTCAGCCGCCACCATCTCCCAGATCGAGCGACCAGGGGTCGCCTTGTCGATGCACCGCATTCCAAGGGTCAGGTCACAGTTCGGGGGAACCTGGAGACGGCGGGGGCTTGCCACGCTGCCACGCTAGTGCCCACACCGTGGAGAACTGAGGTTCAGTCGAACCTCACTAGGGTGGGACGTGGTGCAGGAGGAGCAACGGTGAACGACCACGACCAGGACTTCGACCGATCGGCGATCGCCGTGCTGCGTGGCTTCGCCATGGATGGACCGGCGAAGGCCAAGTCAGGGCACCAAGGCACTGCGATGGCGCTCTCCCCCTTGGCCCACGTGCTGTTCTCACGGGTGCTGCGCTATGACCCCACCGAGCCCTCGTGGTTCGACCGCGACCGCTTCATCTTGTCCGCTGGGCATGCCTCGATCCTGCTGTACGGGGCCTTGCACCTTGCGGGCTACCCGATCACGGTCGATGACCTCGAGCAGTTCCGCCAGCTGCACTCCCTGACCCCTGGACACCCTGAGGTCGGCCACACCCCCGGCGTCGAGGTCACCACCGGTCCACTTGGCCAAGGCTTCGCCAACGCGGTGGGCATGGCACTGGCAGAGCGCACGCTGCGTGCTCGCTTCGGGCCCGAGCTGTGCGATCACTTCACCTACGTCATCGCCGGTGACGGTTGCCTCGAGGAGGGCGTGAGCCACGAAGCCGCCTCGCTCGCAGGTCGCCAAGGGCTCGGAAGGCTCATCGCCATCTACGACGACAACCGCATCACCATCGATGGCCCGACCTCCATGGCGCTCATTGATGATCCTGCCGCTCGCTTCGCGGCCTACGGCTGGCACGTCCTCGACCTCGGCGACGCCGGCGAAGACCTCGACACCATCGAAGAGGCGCTTCGTGCCGCAGCCCTCGTCGAGGACCGTCCCTCGATCTTGATTCTCCGTACCCACATCGCGTTCCCTTCGCCAAGCCTGGTCGACACCAAAGAAGCCCACGGACTGGCCTTCGGACCCGAGGCCATCGCCGAGACCAAGGCCCTCCTCGGCCTCCCCATCGACGAGTCCTTCACCACCTTGCCCGCCGCCATCGAGGGCTACGCCGCCCAGCGCCCCGGTCGCATCGACGCCCGAGAGGCGTGGGAGCAGCGTGTGGCTGCCCACCCCAACCGTGCCCTCTTCGAGGCGGCACTCGCCGGCGTTGACTCCGCAGCGATCGATGCTGCCTTACCGAGGTTCACCCCCGGTGAGTCGATCGCCACCCGCAACGCCATCAAGACGTGCCTCAAGGCCACCGCTGGCGCCATTCCGGGCATCATCACCGGCTCTGCTGACCTCACGGAGAACACCGGCGTGTCGCTCGACCCAGCCGACGCGCTCTCGGCGGAGAATCCCGGCGGTGTGCAACTGCACTACGGCGTGCGAGAGCACGCCATGGCTGCGGCGATGAACGGGATGGCGCTCCACGGTGGCATCGTGCCCCTCGGCGGTACCTTCTTCGTCTTCAGTGACTACCTGCGACCCGCGCTCCGCCTCGCTGCGCTCTCCAAGGCCCACGTGGTCTACTCGTTCACCCACGACTCCATCGGGGTGGGCGAGGACGGTCCGACCCACCAGCCGATCGAACACCTCTCGAGCCTTCGGGCGATGCCTGGACTCGAGTTGTTCCGCCCTGCAGATGCCACCGAGACGGCCTACGCCTGGGCAGAGGCCCTGCAGGTCGACGGGCCCGTCGCCCTCGTGCTCAGTCGCCAGAACTTGCCCGTCCTCGAGGGCACCAGCCGAGATGGCGTGGCCCGCGGCGGCTACGTCATCTCCCCCGCAGACGGCGCCCGTGCGACGCTCGTGGCCACCGGCTCGGAGGTCTCGCTGTGCCTCGAGGCCCAGCGACTGCTCGCCACCGAGGGCATCGCCACCCAGGTGGTCTCGATGCCCTCGGTGGGGCGCTTCACCCGCCAGGACCTCGCCTACCGCACGTCGGTCATCGCACCTGGAGTGCTCTCGGTCTCGGTTGAAGCTGGTTCGACCTTCGGCTGGGGATCGCTGTGCGACCTCCAGGTTGGCATCGACCGCTTCGGGCTCTCAGCCCCCGCACCAGCCGTCTTCGAGACGCTCGGGATCACCGCCCATGTGGTGGTCGACCTCGTCCGCCAGCACCTCACCGAACAAGGAGCCCGTTAGATGCCCCAGCTGCACGACCTCAGCAGCGTCGCCGGACAGAGCCCTTGGCTCGACAACCTGCGGAGGGACTGGATCGAGGATGGGAACTTGGCCCAGTTGGTCGGACGCGGGGTCCGTGGTGTGACCTCGAACCCCACCATCTTCGCCAAGGCCATTTCGGGCTCTGATCGCTACGACGCGCAGTTCGCCCGGGCGAGCGCAACCAAGAGCGTTGAAGAGGCCTACTGGGAGCTCGTGGTGACCGACATCGAGGCAGCCATGGGGCTGCTCCGACCCGTCTACGACGCCTCGGGGAGCACCGATGGCTACGTCTCGGTCGAGGTGTCGCCGACCTTGGCCCACGACACCGAAGGCACCATCACCGCTGCCAAGGCGCTGCGAGCGATGATCAGCGGTCCCAACGTGATGATCAAGGTGCCCGCCACCACCGAAGGCCTCGGTGCCATTCGGGCGCTCATCGCAGATGGCATCTCGGTCAACGTCACCTTGATCTTCTCCATCACCCGGCACCTTGAGGTCATTGACGCTTACCTGGCCGGGCTCAGCGACCGACTGGAGGCAGGGCACCAAGACCTAGCCAACATCGCCAGCGTGGCGTCGTTCTTCGTGAGCCGGGTGGACGCCAAGCTCGACCCCCAGCTGGAAGCCAAGGGCGCAGGACACCTGGCCGGCAAGGTGGCAGTGGCTCAGACCAAGCTGGCGTACGCCGCCTTCCGTGAGCGCTTCGAGCGTGAGGATGCCCAAGCCCTCCTCGCCCACGGTGCCCAGCTGCAACGTCCTCTGTGGGCCTCCACCTCGACCAAGAATCCGTCGTACCCTGACCTGCTCTACGTCGACAACCTCATCGGGCCCGACACGGTCAACACCCTCCCCGATGCCACCCTGGAAGCCTTCGACGACCACGGCACCGTGGCCCAGACCCTGACCAGTGGCGTCGATGCTGCCCAAGACGTGCTCAACCAATTGACGCTCCTCGGCATCGACCTCGACGCCGTGGCGGCCGAGCTCGAGGCCGAGGGTGTCGCTAGCTTCACCTCGAGCTTCACCGAACTCCTGACCGAACTCTCGACCAAGGCGGCATCGTGACCTTCACCCATGACCAGATCCCAAGCATCGTCTCGCGCCTTCAAGCGCACGACACCACCTTGTGGCCCGAGTCCGAGACCGCTCCTACCCGGCTCGGGTGGCTGAGTGCGCCAACGTGGATGACCGAGGTTGCCCCCTCGCTCGCTGCCTGGGCAGCTGGCATCGAGCAGCGCCACATCGTGCTGCTCGGCATGGGCGGCTCGACCCTGGGACCTCTCGTGCTCAGCGCAGATGATCACCGTGGCGGCGCCTTCACCAGCGGCAGCCGCCAGCTGACGGTCATCGACACCACGGAGCCCACCACCATTTCGAGCGTGGACCTCAGCGACGCCTACGTGGTCGTCTCCTCGAAGTCGGGCACCACCATCGAGACCGAGGTGCTCTTCGCCTGGGCCTTCGCCACCCTCGGTGATCCCAGTCGCTTCGCCGTCATCACCGACGTTGGCAGTCCGCTCATCGAGCGGGTCAAAGAGCTCGGGATTACCACCATCTTCGAGAATCCCACCGACATCGGCGGCCGGTACTCGCTGTTCAGCTACGTGGGGATGGTGCCCGCCGCACTGCTCGGCTACGACGTCGCCGAGCTGTGCCAAGCGGCCTTGGACACCGACCTCGACGCGGCGGTCGGACTGGGCATCGAGATGGCGAGCTCCGTCGAGCGTGGGCAGGACAAGATCATCTTCGCTACCAACCCCAAGGTGCCCACCTTCGGGCTGTGGGCCGAGCAGCTCATTGCGGAGTCCACCGGCAAGGACGGCACCGGCGCGATCCCCGTGCCGAGTCGGATGGCAGCAGGTGGCTCGGATCGCTTCGCCTTGGCGATGCCCTTCGACACCGTCACGGACCTCGCGCAGGGCTTCTTCACCCTCGAGGTGGCCACCGCCATCTGCGGAGCGGGCATTCACGTCGACCCCTTCAACGAGCCCAACGTGGCGGAGTCCAAGCAGCGAACCTTGGAGCGCCTGGCCGAGGGGCATGCCCTCGAGGTGGAGTCCATTGGTCCCGAGGAGTTGTTCTCGTGGCTAGACGAAGAGGTGGAACCCGGTGCCTACGTTGCCTTGCAGGCCTTCTTGCCCTACGCCGAGAACGACACCTTCGATCAGCTGCGCGATGCCGTTGCCAAGCGGCTCAGCCCGGTCGCCGTCACCGCTGGCTTCGGCCCCCGCTACCTGCACTCAACAGGGCAGCTGCACAAGGGAGGACCTGCCAGCATCCTGGCCGTGCAGTTGTTGCTCCGCGACTACCCAGAGCTCGAGATCCCCGGACGCGACGACAGCTTCGGCCAGCTGATCACAGCCCAAGCCGACGGGGACTACCTCGCCATGGTCGCCCGCGGGCGCAAGGTGGTGCGGGTGGTGCTCGACCACCTTGGGGACGTTCAGTGACCGCCCGAGCACGTCTGCACCCCATGGGCTGGATCCCGGGACCGCGGTGACCACGACCATCGCCGACGTGGCGGGGCAGAGCCTCGAGGAGCTGCGGCATGAGGCTATGGCCATTCGCCTCGGCGCCTTCGGCCTGCGGACGACCTACTCCCCCAAGGTCTTCATCCCTCTGACCATGCTGTGCCAGGACCGGTGCGGCTACTGCACCTTCGCCAAGGCACCGGCCAGGCTCGAGTCGCCCTACCTCACCCCCGACGAGGTTCTCGAGATCGCCCGAGGTGGCGCCGCAGCAGGCTGCACCGAAGCCTTGTTCACCTTGGGAGAACGACCTGAGCTTCGCTACGAAGTGGCGGCGGCGTGGCTCTTTGAGCACGGCTACGCCTCAACCGTGGACTACCTGGCGCACATGTGCCGCCTCGTGCTCGACGAGACGGGGCTCCTGCCCCACGCCAACGCTGGTGCCCTCAGCATCGACGAGCTAGCGGTGCTCCGAACCGTCAGCGCCAGCCAAGGCATGATGCTCGAGTCCTTGCGCCCCGACCTCGCCGCCCACCGCTTGGCACCAGACAAGACCCCAGAGCGACGTCTTGCCACCTTGGAGGCCGCTGGCGAGCTGCAGATCCCGTTCACCACCGGCCTGTTGGTCGGGATCGGCGAAGATCGACTCGACCACCTCGACACCTTGGCCGCCATCGCCGAGAGCCATCGGCGCCATGGACACGTCCAAGAGGTCATCGTCCAGAACGTCCTCCCCAAGCAGGGAACAGCCATGGCCGGAGCACCACCTGCGGACCCCGAGCTGTTCGCCTGGGTCCTCGCAGCCGCCCGCGTCCTGCTCCCGAGCTCCATCCACCTCCAAGCACCACCCAACCTCACCGAGGGCTTCGGCGGACTGCTCGCCAGCGGCATCGACGACTGGGGTGGGGTCTCCCCCATCACCGCTGACCACGTCAACCCTGAACGCGCCTGGCCCGCCCTCGTCGCGCTCGAGGAGGTCACCGAAGCCCACGGATTCACCTTGGCGCCTCGCCTCACGGCCTACCCAGAGTTCGTCCACCAACCCGAGCGCTTCCTCGACCCCTCCCTCCGCTTCGCCGTCCAGAAGCTGAGCGACGCCGAGGGTCTGGCCCGAGACCATGCCTGGGCCTCAGGTTCCGCGGAGGTTCCTCCGACCCTGCTTCCCTCCGAGCGGCCCCACCGCAGCCCCTCGGCTCCCCGCTCGGCGGTCTTGGAGCTGCTCACGGCCATTGACGCCGGCCACGTCACCGACGAAGACGATCTCGTGACCCTGTTCTCGGCGCGTGGGTCCGAGGTCACCGCCGTAGCCGAGTTCGCCGACCAGTTGCGCCGACAGGTCATCGGCGACGAGGTCACCTACGTCCAGAACCGCAACATCAACTACACCAACGTCTGCACCTTCAAGTGCAAGTTCTGCGCCTTCTCCAAGGGTCCGCTGTCGCTCAACCTGCGGGGCGAGCCCTACCTCCTCGACCTCTCTGAGATCACCCGGAGGGTGGCGGAGGCAGAGGCGCTCGGTGCCACCGAGGTCTGCCTCCAAGGTGGCATCCATCCCAAGTTCGATGGGGAGTACTACCTCGACGTGTTGGGGGCCGTGCGAGAGGCATCGCCCACGATCCACATCCACGGCTTCACTGCCCTCGAGGTCACCGAGGGTGCTCGCCGGAGCGGCGTGAGCCTGGCGAGCTACCTCGAGCGCCTGAAGGACGCTGGGCTCAAGACCCTCCCCGGGACCGCAGCGGAGATCTTAGATGACGAGGTGCGAGCGGTGCTGTGCCCGGACAAGATCTCCACTGCCGAGTGGCTCGAAGCCCACGAGGTCGCCCACTCCGTTGGTCTTCGATCCAACGTGACCATCATGTTCGGCTCCATCGAGCAACCTCGGAGCTGGGCCAGACACCTCGTCGCCACACGTGATCTCCAAGGTCGCACGGGTGGGTTCACCGAGTTCGTGCCCTTGCCCTTCGTCCACATGGCCACACCGATCTACCTCCAGTCCAAGGCCCGCAAGGGGCCGACCTTCAGAGAGACCCTGCTCATGCACGCGGTGGGACGCATCGCCTACCACGGGAGCATCGACAACATTCAGGTCAGTTGGGTCAAGCTTGGCGCAGCGGGTGTTCGCCAGCTCCTGATGGCTGGCGCCAACGACTTGGGCGGCACCTTGATGGATGAGAACATCTCACGAGCAGCGGGAGCAGAGCACGGGCAGGGAATGGATGCCACGACCCTGGCCGAGATCGTGGCTCCCCTCGGACGCCCACTCATCCAGCGGACCACCTTGTACGGGCGGGTCGGAGCCTCTTGAGCCAGTTCGCAGGTGACGACTCGGCTCGCCGAGGCCTCGTCGCCGACCTCAAGCGCACCATCGAGGAGCTGGCGGAGGGTCCGACCTCCCTCGACGACCTCGCCATGGTCAACGAAGCCATCGACGAGCTCCATCGGGCGCTCTCGCTCTTCGTCCCCTACCGGGCCCGGCGCAAGTTGACCATCTTCGGCTCCGCCAGAACTCCCGAGGCCAACCCCATCTACGACCTCGCCGCCGAGGTGGCGGCCGAGGTGGTCGCCGCTGGCTGGATGGTGGTGACGGGTGCTGGACCGGGGGTCATGGAGGCAGGGAGCCGTGGCGCAGGCCATGCAGCTGCGCTCGGGGTCAACATCGCCCTGCCCTTCGAGCAAGGCTCGAACCCCTACCTCGACGCCGACAAGGTGACCCAGATGCGCTACTTCTTCACCCGCAAGGTGATGCTGATGCGCGAGTCCCACGCCTTCGTCTGCCTGCCTGGTGGCCTCGGCACCTTGGACGAGACCTTCGAGCTGCTGACGCTGCTGCAGACCGGCAAGATCGCTCCCGCCCCCCTCGTGCTGCTCGAGCCCGAAGGAGGGACCTTCTGGGAGGCGCTCGATCAGTTCTTGGTCGAGCACCCGATCGCCGATGGGTGGATCTCCGCCCCTGACCGCAAGATGTACCGACGCTGCCACAGCGCCCGAGCGGCGGCCGAGGTCGTCCTCGACTTCTACGCCAACCTCGCTGGGCTTCGCTTCACCGAAGGTGTCGTCGAGCTCGAGTTGCGCACGCCGCTCACCACCGACGACCAAGAGGCGCTCGCGGCGCGCTTCGGCGCGGTGCTCGTGGGTGGCACCCTCGGGGTCACCGAGCACGAAGGCGGCCAGCAGGTTCGCATCGAGGTTGCCAATGGGCACCACGCCGCCGCCCACGAGCTCATCGAAGCCATCAGCGCACTCGGTCCCTCACCGCACCACTGAGCAACGAGGACGACTCAGCTCGAGCGCTCGGCCACACCCCGCAGTTCCTCGGCTGCCTTGTCGATGGCCCGACGGGCCCGAGCCAGGGCCTTCTCTGTACCCAGCTGCTCCTGGCGCTCGGTCCCGGTCACGACCAGCGCATCGGCCAAGGCGTCGTAGGTGAGCTCACCGACCTGCTCGGAGATCGTCTCGAGCTCGGCCGCTAAACGCTCGGCCTCCTCTCGAGGGCTCACCGGCTGTGAGGGATGGCCACCTCAATGACCTCGAGCTCGCCCTTCTCGAAGGACGCTCGGAGCACCTTCTTATCGAACTTGCCCACTGAGGTCTTCGGGATCTGCTCGAGGTAGCAGAACCGCTCAGGCAGCCACCACTTGACCACCCTGGGCGCCAAGAAGTCGAGCACCGCTTGGGGGCTGGGGGTCATCCCCGGACGGGGCACGAGGCAGGCGAGCGGACGCTCATCCCACCGATCGTCGGGCACGGCGATAACGGCCGCCTCGAAGATCTCTGGGTGCGCCATGATCTCGCCCTCGAGCTCCACCGAGGAGATCCACTCGCCACCGGACTTGATGACGTCCTTGGTCCGATCCGAGATGGTCATGTAGCCCAGCTGGTCGAGCGAGCCCACGTCGCCGGTGCGGAGCCAGCCGTCGTGGAACTTGGTCGGATCGGAGTCCTTGTAGTACGAGCCGGTGACCCACGGACCACGAATCTCGAACTCCCCCACCGAGGTGCCATCGTTGGGCAGCACGGTGCCGTCATCGGCCACCACGCGCACCTCCACTCCGGGCACCACACGACCGGCCTTGACGCGGTAGGACATGATCTCGTCGTCCTCGATGCCAACGGGTGGCAACCCGAAGGTCGCCAGCGGGCTGGTCTCGGTCATCCCCCAGCCTTGGACGAGGGGCACGCCGAAGCGCTCGTCGAAGGCCTCGAGCAAGGAACGAGGCACCGCCGAGCCGCCAGCGGTCACCGCCCGCAGAGAGCTGAGGTCCACCTCGATGCCCTCGGCCGCACGCAGCAGGTCGTTCCAGATCGTGGGCACGCCGCAGGACAAGGTGGGCTTGGTGGTCTCGATGATCCGCAGCAGGTGCTCGCCTTGGAGGTACTGCTGGGGCATCACCATCGAGGTCCCGCTCATCCAACCCGAGTAGGGCGTCCCCCAAGCATTGGCGTGGAACATGGGCACGATGATCAAGATGCGATCACGCTCGGACAACCCAACCGACGAACTCGACAGCTGTGCCATGGAGTGCAGGTAGGTGGAGCGGTGCGAGTACACCACGCCCTTGGGGTTTCCCGTGGTGCCCGAGGTGTAGCACATCGCTGCCGCGTCGCCCTCGTCGAGGTCGGGGTAGGCGTACCCAGGCTGCTCGGCTGCGAGCAGGGTCTCGTAGTCCAAGGTCGCACCAAGGGCACTGGTGTCAGCGGCACCGGCGACGATGATGGTCTCGACCGTGGTGAGTTCGGCCCGCACTCGAGCCAGGAGCGGCACGAGGGAGGCGTCGACGATGATGACCTTGTCCTCGGCGTGGTTGATGACGTAGGCCAACTGCTCAGGGAACAGCCTGATGTTGAGCGTGTGCAGGATGGCGCCCATCGACGGCACCGCAAGGTACGCCTCGAGGTGGGTCTGGTTGTTCCAGCAGAAGGTGCCGACCCGGTCGTCGATCCCAACGCCGAGTCGGGCCAAGGCCGCCGCCAAACGGTCGACCCGGTCAGCCACCTCGGTGAAGGTGGCGGTGGTGGAGCCATCCTCGGTGATCGTGGTCACCGTCGAGGTGCGGTGCACCTCTCGCCCGTGGCGAAGGATGTCCTTGATCAGCAGGGACCCCTCTTGCATGGTTGACTTCATCGTTCCCCCTCCTTGAACCGCACCATCGTAGCGATGCGGACTCCTCGAACTCCGATCAACGCAGCGCCGCCAGTCCCGGCGTGACCGGGGCAGGCAAGGCGCTGTGGCCAGCCAGGTAGGCATCGACGGCGGCTGCACAGCTCCGGCCTTCGGCAATGGCCCAGACGATCAAGCTCTGCCCCCGTACGGCGTCGCCGCAGGCGAACACGGCTTCCACCGAGGTCTGCCACCGTTCGTCGACTTGGTAGGTCCCTCTGCTCGGGTCGAGCTCGACGCCGAGTGCCGCAGCCAAGTCCCGCTCGGGACCAGTGAAGCCCATGGCCAGCAGCACGAGATCGGCCTCGAGCTCCATGGTCGAACCCGCGATGGGCTGCAGCTGGTCGTCGACGGCATCGATCGAGATGGACCGCACCGCACCGTCGACACCTTCGATGGCGGTGGTCGCCACGGCGTAACGCCGCTCGCCACCCTCCTCGTGTGCTGAGGAGACGCGGAAGATCACCGGCCACGTCGGCCACGGGTTCGCGGCCGAACGGTGCTCCGGGGGGGCTGGGAGGATCTCGAGCTGGGTGACCGATGCCGCCCCCTGGCGCAAGGCGGTGCCGAGGCAGTCGGCTCCGGTGTCCCCACCGCCGATGATGACCACGTGGCGGCCCTCGGCCGAGATTGGCGTCTCGGCGATGGAGCCCTCTCGCACCTGGTTCGAGGGACGGAGGTACTCCATGGCGAAGTGCACGCCATCGAGCTGGCGACCAGAAACGGCGAGGTCGCGAGGTACGGTCGAACCCACGGCGAGGACGACGGCATCGAAGCTGGCCCGCAGCTCGTCGATGGCCACCACCGAGGCGTCGCCAGCGGCTGCGGCGGTCGGGGCCGCTTCCACCGAGGTGCCGCAGCGGAACACGACCCCTTCAGCCTCGAGCTGGGCCAACCGGCGATCGAGGACGGCCTTCTCCAGCTTGAACTCAGGGATGCCGTACCGCAGGAGGCCGCCGGGACGCTCGGCCCGCTCGAACACGGTCACCGCGTGTCCAGCTCGCACGAGCTGTTGTGCAGCGGCGAGCCCGGACGGGCCTGAGCCCACCACGGCCACGCTCCGCCCTGTCGAAGGTGCGGTGACGGGCGTGATCCACCCTTCACCAAAGGCTCGCTCGGCGATCTCGAGCTCGATGCGTTCGATGGTGACGGGGTCATCGCCAATCCCGAGCACGCACGCGCCCTCACAGGGGGCTGGGCACAGCCGACCGGTGAACTCAGGGAAGTTGTTGGTGGCGTGCAGTCGCTCGCTGGCTGAGGCCCAGTCTTCTCGGTACACGAGGTCGTTCCACTCCGGGATCAAGTTCCCGAGTGGACAGCCCTCGTGGCAGAAGGGGATGCCGCAGTCCATGCAGCGGGCCGCTTGGTGGTTGGTGACGACGGGGTCAGCGGCTTCGTAGACCTCGCGCCAGTCCCGAAGTCGGACCGGCACGGCTCGCCGCTTCGGCAGTTCTCGACCGAACTCGAGGAATCCAGTTGGCTTAGCCACGGGCCACCTCCATGATCGCCGCTTCCACCGATCGACCTTCTGCCTCGGCCACCCGGGTGGCCTCGAGCACCCGGGCGTAGTCCCGGGGCATCACCTTGACGAAGTCGGCCAGTTGCCTGAGATCAGCCAAGAGCTGCTCAGCCAGCACCGAGCCAGTCGCCGAGCGATGCGCCTCGAGCTCGACGGTGATGAACTCCACGTCATCTGGATCGAGCGGCTCAAGGTCGACCAGCTCTCGGTTCACCTTCGCGTCGAAGCCACGCTCAGGGTCGTAGACGTAGGCGATGCCACCCGACATCCCCGCGGCGAAGTTCCGGCCGGTGGGGCCAAGCACGAGGACCCGCCCACCGGTCATGTACTCGCACGCGTGGTCGCCCACGCCTTCCACGACCGCAGTAGCGCCGGAGTTCCGGACACAGAAGCGCTCCCCCACTTGGCCAGCGAGGTAGATCGACCCTGAGGTGGCACCGTAGCCAATCACGTTGCCGGCGATGATCTCCGCGCTGGCGGTGAAGGGCGACGCCTCAGGTGGTCGCACCGTGATGGTGCCACCCGAGAGCCCCTTGCCTAAGTAGTCGTTCGCGTCGCCCGTCAACGCCAAGGTGATCCCTCGGGGCAAGAACGCTCCGAAGCTCTGCCCGGCTGAGCCGGTGCAGTGCAGGGTGATGGTGCCTGGCTCCAGCCCAGCGCTGCCGAAGCGGCGCGTGAGAGCTGAACCCAGTTGCGTCCCGATGGTTCGATCGGCGTTGGAGACCGACAGCGATGCTTCGAAGCGACTCCCACGCTCCGCCGCGTCCATGGCGGCATCGAGCACGTGGTGGTCGAGTGCGCGGCCGAGACCATGCTCTTGGGCTCGGCGATGCGAGGTGGCGGTGCCATGGGCTGGTGCAGGCTGGTCCAAGAGGTCAGCGAGATCGAGCCCCTTGGCCTTCCAGTGCTCGATGGCGCGGGTGGTCTCGAGCAGCTCGACCCTGCCAATGGCCTCCTCGAGGCTCCGCAGCCCGAGCGAGGCAAGCAGCTCTCGCACCTCCTCGGCGATGTACTCGAAGAAGGTCTCGACGAACTCTGGGGTTCCGGTGAACCGCTCCCGCAGGGCAGGATTCTGCGTGGCGATGCCCACCGGGCAGGTGTCGAGGTGGCACACGCGCATCATCACGCAGCCAGAGACGACTAGGGGGGCGGAGGCGAAGCCGAACTCCTCGGCGCCGAGCAGCGCAGCCACCACCACGTCACGACCGGTCTTCATCTGGCCGTCCACCTGAACCACGATCCGGTCTCGCAACCCATTGCGGAGCAGGGTCTGCTGGGTCTCGGCCAACCCCAGCTCCCAGGGGCCACCGGCGTGCTTGAGCGAGGTCAACGGGGCCGCCCCGGTGCCGCCGTCGTGCCCTGAGATCAACACCACATCGGCGTGGGCCTTGGCCACACCAGCAGCCACCGTTCCCACCCCCACCTGGGCAACCAGCTTGACGTGCACCCGAGCCTCGGGGTTGGCGCTCTTGAGGTCGTAGATCAGCTGCGCCAAATCCTCGATGGAGTAGATGTCGTGGTGGGGTGGGGGCGAGATCAACCCGACCCCAGGGGTGGAGTGCCGGGTCTTGGCGATCCAGGGGTAGACCTTGTAGCCCGGCAGCTGGCCGCCCTCTCCTGGCTTGGCGCCTTGGGCGATCTTGATCTGCAGGTCGTCGGCGTTGACGAGGTAGGCAGAGGTCACCCCGAACCGCCCAGAGGCCACCTGCTTGATGGCGCTGCGTCGCAGGTCACCGTTGGCATCGGGGGTGAAGCGATCTTCATCTTCGCCACCCTCGCCGGTGTTCGAGCGCGCCCCGAGGCGGTTCATGGCGATCGCAAGGGTCTCGTGGGCCTCTTTGGAGATCGACCCGTAGGACATCGCGCCGGTGGAGAACCGGGCGATGATCGCGCTCGCTGGCTCGACCTCCTCGAGGGGTACGGGCTCGCGCTGGGCGAAGCTGAGCAGCCCCCGCAAGCTCGAGAGCTTCGCCGTGGCATCGTTGACCGCCCCGGTGTACTCCTTGAAGATCTCGTAGCGCTTGGAGCGCGTGGCGTGCTGGAGCTTGAACACGGTCTTGGGGTTGAAGAGGTGGTGCTCACCCTCTCTCCTCCACTGGTACTCGCCGCCCACCTCGAGCTCCCGATGGGCTCGCTCCTCGGGTCGGTCGAGGTAGGCAAGCTCGTGACGGGCACCGACTTCTGCCGCCAGCACGTCGAGGCCAACGCCCGAGATCCGGCTGGTGGTGCCAGTGAAGCACCGGTCGATGACCTCGGCGTTGAGCCCAAGTGCCTCGAAGATGTGCGCCCCGGTGTATGACGCCACGGTGGACACCCCCATCTTCGACATCACCTTCAGCACACCCTTGGAAGCTGCCTTGGTGTAGTTCGCGTGGGCTTGGCGCCGGGTAACCCCCAAGAGGGCACCGGTGGCGATCATGTCGTCGATCGAGTCGAAGGCCAGGTAGGGGCTCACCACCGCAGCGCCGTACCCGAGCAGCAACGCGAAGTGGTGCACCTCACGAGCATCGCCGGCCTCCACCACGAGGCCAACCTGGGTCCGGGTCTTCTCTCGCACGAGGTGGTTGTGCACGGTGGCGGTCAGCACCAACGACGGAATCGGCGCCAGCTCCTCGCTGGCGTTGCGGTCCGAGAGCACGATGATGTTCGCACCTGCGGCGATGGCGGCCGAAACTTGGGTACACACGCTCTCGAGCGCTTGCGCCAAGAGCGCACCGCCTTCAGCCGAGGGCTCTCCTGGGTGGTCGGTGAGGGGGAAGAGCCCATCGATGGCGAAGGCCTTGAAGCCAGGGGTCTCGCCACCTTCGTTCACGTAGAGGAGCTTGGCGAGGTCCTCGCGGTCGATCACGGGGTAGGGCAACACGATCTGGTGGCAGCTCTGCGGCGTGGCCTCGAGCAGGTTGGCCTCTGGGCCCACCGTCGAGGAGATCGAGGTCACCAACTCCTCCCGAATGGCATCGAGCGGCGGGTTGGTCACCTGGGCGAACAGCTGCTGGAAGTAGTCGAAGGCGAGTCGAGATCGAGCCGATAGCACCGCAGTTGGGGTGTCGGTGCCCATCGAGCCGATGGGCTCAGCGCCGGTCTTGGCCATGGGGCCCACGATGAGGCGGAGGTCTTCGTTGGTGAAGCCGAAGAGCTGCTGGTGCCGAACCACGCCGGCGTGCTGGGGGGTGAGCATGTGCCGGTTGGGAAGGTCGTTGAGGTGCACGAGCTGGTCGTCGAGCCACGCTCCGTAGGGGTGCTCGGCAGCGAGCCCATCTTTGAGTTCGTCGTCTTCGATCAGGCGACCCGCGCTCGTATCAACGAGGAACATCTTCCCCGGCTGCAGCCGTCCTTTCCGGACGATGGTCGCGGGGTCGAGGTCCAAGACGCCGACCTCGCTCGAGAGCACCACGAGGCCATCGCTCGTCACCCAGGACCTCGAGGGGCGCAGGCCGTTGCGATCCAAGACGGCTCCAGCGATGGTCCCATCGGTGAACACCACCGCAGCCGGGCCGTCCCAAGGCTCCATGAGCGAGGCGTGGTAGCGGTAGAACGCTCGCCGAGCTGGCTCCATCTCTGGCTGGTTCTCCCACGCCTCAGGAATCATCATGAGCACCGCGTGTGGCAGCGAACGACCTGCGAGGTGCAAGAGCTCGAGGACCTCATCGAAGCTGGCAGAGTCGCTGACCCCCTCGGTGCAGATCGGGAACAGCCGCTCGAGGTCACCAAGGACAGGGGCCTCGAGCAGCGCCTCTCGGGCGCGCATCCAGTTGCGGTTCCCCTTGACGGTGTTGATCTCACCGTTGTGGGCGATGAAGCGGAAGGGGTGTGCCAACGGCCAGGAGGGAAAGGTGTTGGTGCTGAAGCGAGAGTGCACGAGCACGATGGCGCTGGAGAAGTCGGGATCAGCGAGGTCGCAGAAGTACCCCCGCAACTGCTCTGAGGTGAGCATCCCCTTGAAGACCATGGTCCTCGACGACAGCGACGGGAAGTAGACCTCCCCTGGGCGCTCGGCCTGCTTCCGCAGCGCGAAGGCCCGCCGATCGAGGTCGAGGGGGGTTGGGCGTGCCTCGGGGTCACTCGGGACGAGCACCACCTGGGCGATGGTTGGCTCGGCATCGAGCGCGCCGCGTCCAAGCCCAGCGTTGTTGGTTGGCACAGACCTCCACGCCAGCGTCGACAAGCCTTCGGCGAGGGCCAACTGCTCCACGGCCACCTTGGTCGACGCGACCTCCGCCCCCGGGGCGAAGAAGGCCAGGCCGGTGACGTAGCCACCTCGTGGGGGCAGGTCGAGGCCCTCAGCAGTCGCCCAGTTCCGAATGAAGGTGTCGGGAACCTGGACCAAGATGCCAGCCCCATCCCCGGTGGACTCCTCGGCCCCCGAGGCGCCCCGGTGCGCCAGCCGCTCGAGAACGGTCAGTCCCTGGTCGATCAACTGGTGCGATGCTCGGCCGTGCAGGTCAGCCACCAAGCCCATGCCGCAGGCATCGTGCTCAAAGCTGGGGTCGTAGAGACCACCCCCTGCGGGAGCGCCAAATCGCTGCGCCGTCATCTGTGCCCTTCTCTCAAGCCCTCTGCTGAGGAGTCGTCCACGTGCTGCAGGGACGACGTTGGCCCAGATGCAGAGATTCAACATAGCAGCAGGTCAGCGGCCTCTCTGGACCACGAGCACGCCCCGTACACTGGAGCGGTGGACCTCCCCCAGCTCGCCGGATCGAGCGCGGATGTGCGCCTGCTGCCACCGAGCACGTCGGCCCGACGCACCGATGTTGCGGTGGTGGGTGGGGGCGTCATTGGGCTGTCGACGGCACTCGAACTGGCGACGCGCGACCAAAGGGTTACCGTCATCGACCCTCACCCCGCAGGTGGCGCCAGTTGGGTGGCCGGGGGGATGCTCGGGGCCACCTTGGAGACCGGGTTCGCCGAAGTTGACGACGTCGAGCTCCACCTCGCCGCACGGCAAGCATGGGAGCCCTTCCTCGAGCTGCTCAACGCTGGCCGGGCCGCTCCGGTTTCGATGAGCCAAGGCGGAACCTTCCTGCTCGGCGCCGATGCCAGCGATGCACGAGAGCTCGATCGACTCACGGGGTTCATGGCCTCGGTTGGCCTCGAGGTGGCGAGGTGTGACCCCTCCGAGCTCGACGAGCAGGTCCCTGGACTAAGCCCCGGCATTCGAGCTGGCTTTCACGTACCTGGCGACCCCTCGGTGGACAACCGGCAGGTCATGGTGGCCCTACTCGAGCGGTGCCAGGAAGCGTCCGTGCAGTTCATCGCCGCCACCGCCACCAGCATGCGAAGGAGCGGGGACTGGCTCGAAGGCATCGAGCTCGACGATGGCACCACGCTGCGCACGGGTGCGGCGGTGCTCGCCACCGGTGCGGTGGACACCGCTGGCCTCGGACCCCACGACGCCCCCGCCATTCGTCCCGTGAAGGGGACCATCGTCCGCCTTGGTCCTCGGCGAGGCCCCATCTTGGACGTGGTGCTGCGAGGACTCGTCCGCGGGAGGATGTGCTACCTCGTACCCCGGCCCGACGGCTGCCTCGCCATTGGCGCAACGACCGAGGAACGCGGCTACGACACGTCGGTTGATGCCCTCTCAGTGTTCAGCCTCCTCGAAGATGCCAGAGCCCTGTTGCCGGGCATCGACGACCTCGAGTTCCTCGAGGCCAGTTCAGGCCTCCGACCCGCCACGACCGACCACCGACCAGTGGTCTGCGCCTCGACGGTGCGTGGCCTCGTCTTCAACCTCGGGCACTACCGCAACGGTTTCTTGATGGCCCCCTTGGCGGCTCAATCGGTGGCGGAACTCCTCGAGGGGCGTCGCGCCCACCCGGGCTTCGAGGGCAAGGAGCGCTGAGTGCACTGCACGGTGAACGGCGAACCCATGGCCTTCGACCATCCACCCACGGTGGCCATGATCGCGACCTCCATCGGCGCACCACCACGAGGGGTGGCGGTGGCCATTGATCGGGTCGTCATCCCACGCTCGGCGTGGGAGGGGACGCTCGTCCACGAGGGCGCCCAGGTCGAAGTGGTCACCGCAGCCGCCGGAGGCTGAGCCCGACGTGGCACGATGGAGCCATGGCCACCATCGATGAGCTCCTCGACGCCCTCGACAAGCGACTGCTCGCCGCACTCGAAGCACGCGCCACTGGCGAGACCATCGCTCGACTGGCCGAGGCCAGAGCGTGGCTGACCAACCCGGACCAGCCACACGGCGGCACGACGACGACCGCCTGAGGTAGCGCACCCAGAGGACCTCGCTACGCTGGAGCCGTGGCGCGGACGAGCGGGGCGTAGGTGAGAGACCCAGAGCACGCATGGAGCCGACGCGTCAGCCGGGTGGCCCACGAGCCCAAGCGCATCGCCACCTGGGCCCGCTGGTACGCCACCAAGCAGGCCCGAGAGCTCAACCATGAGTTGTTCCTCGACCCCAACCACGACGTCGCCTCGACGGCGTTCGTGGTCGGATCAGCCCGCTCGGGTACCACGTGGCTTGCCGAGGTCCTGAGCGCAGACCGCGACACCCGCTTCATCATGGAGCCCTTCGACGATCGCTGCTCGCAGTTCCGAGGCGGCATGCTCGATGCCACCTACCTCGCCCCCCACGCCCAGAACGACCGGCTGGGGTTCTTCGCCGACAAGGTGTTCTCAGGGCAGCTCCGCAGCCAGTGGACCGACCAGTTCAACCACGCCCACCGACCCGTCCGCCGAGTGGTGAAGGACGTCCGGACCGTGGCGTTGCTGGGCTGGATCGCAGCCCGGTACCCAGCGATGCCCATCGTCTACGTCGTCCGCCACCCCTTCGCCACCGCCTTCTCGATGGCGACCCTCGGTTGGGGGGCGCACGGTGACCTGCTGCATCCGACCGACCGTCTCGATGCCCTGAGCACCGACGAGCGCCGGATCTTGCTCCGCCAGGCCTTCTTGGCCGAGGTCAGCAGATGGTGCGTCGAGCAGTCTCGCGGACTCCGGCATCCCGATCCCGCCATCGCCGTCTGCTTCTACGAGCAGTTGGTAGCAGACCCCGCCGCCGAGTTCGCCCGGCTCGGGGACTACCTTGCCTCACGCAGCCCAGCATGGTCAGGCTGGGCGCCGAGCCCCTCGAGCTTCACCAAGCCCTCGCAGACCTCCGTGCGACGCCAAGCTGCCGGGACGGTCGCTGGCTGGGTGGAGACCTGGCAGGGCGAGCTCGACCAATCCACCGTTGATGAGGCGCAGCAGATCGTTGCCTCATTCGGACTGGGTTCGATCTACGGCACCTCGCCTGAGCCCCAGTGCGCGCCTGAGCTGATCTGGCAGGAAGTCACGCGATGACGACGACCGCCCAACCACCAGAGGTGGCCGAATCCCAGCACCTCAAGCCCAAGATGCGGGGGTGGATCCACTTCGGCGCCTTCTGCACCATCTTGGCCATCTCAGGGTTCCTCCTGTCGGCAACCACCTCGACGGCCCAGGTGCTCTACACCACGATCTACCTCGTGTGCATCGCCATGATGTTCGGCACCTCGGCCCTGTTCCACCTCAAGACTTGGGGGCCGGTGGGCCGCCGACGGATGCGACGTGCGGATCACGCCATGATCTTCTTCGCCATCGCAGGTTCGTACACGGCCATTGCTGGACTTGCCCTCGATGGCTGGCGCCGGGTCGCAATGCTCAGCATCGTCTGGGTGGGCGGACTGGCCGGGGTCATCGTCCGCCAGGTCTTCCTCGATGCTCCCAAGTGGGTCATCGCGATTCCCTACATCGTGGTCGGCTGGTCAGCGCTGCTCTTCATCCCCGCGCTCTTGCACAGCCTCGGAGTACTCGGCTTCCTCGGGATCTTGGCAGGTGGCCTGGCGTACACCACCGGAGCGATCTTCTACGCCGCCAAGCGACCAAACCTCGTCCCAGGCGTCTTCGGCTACCACGAGCTGTTCCACAGCTGCACCGTGATCGGCGCTGGCTTCCACCTGGCCGTCGTCTGGTCCATCCTCCACTAGCGACCACCACCCCGTCCCAGAGGCTCTAGAGTGGTCCATCCACGGGCTGTGGCGCAGCTTGGTTAGCGCGCT
>CAINFA010000130.1 GCA_903847955.1 uncultured Actinomycetes bacterium | reverse complement strand
GAGCGAGGCCCAGGTGATGCCCATGCGCTGGAACGACCCCTTCTTCAGCGCCTCGTTGTTCGGGCTCTTGCGGCCGCCGTAGCAGGCCTCGACGAAGGTCCGCAGGCTGTAGAGGTCCCACCACTCCTGGCTGCCGTAGTAGTAGCGCTGCCGCAGCTTGAGCACCTTGTCGGGCACCGTCACGGTCACCGTCTGCTGCTTGCAGCACGCCGGGACCTTGCCGTCCCACTGATCAACGGCGGCCTGGGTGATGGTTGGCTGGCCCTTCTCGCGCGCCGTGACCATCGACTCAGGCCAGCGCGGGCAGCCGATGTTGCCGTCCAACGCTGGGCACTTGACGCGCATCTTGCCTTGCTCGTCTGGGGACTTGTTCGAGACCATGACGTAGGCAGCTCGCAGGTCGGCCTTGGAGCGGAAGAGCTCGATGTCCTCCTTGGTCTTGATCGGTCCAGGCTGGGGGAGCACACCCAGGTCCTTCGGGGTCAGCGGACAGTGCGGAGAACCGGCGGCGAACATGATGTCGTCAACGGGCGTGAAACCCTGCTCGGTGACCCGCAGATCGTGGACCTGGCTGACGCCGCGAGCGAGCAGCGGGACCTGCCACTCGAGGTACTGCTTGTAGTGGTAGTGCGAGTCGCCAATCAGGAGCTTCGGGTACGACGGCAGGCTGTCGAGCATGCGGAGCGAGGCCGCCTTGATGTCCTCGCTGGCTCGGGTCAGCTCGATCCGTCGGATGATCGGTGGCTCGGCGTCGGGCACCTTGGCGAGTGAGCCCTCAGGGATGAGGACCAAGGTGTGCTCGTGGTAGCCGAAGAAGTTGGAGTCGTTGATGCCCGTCACGGTCTTTATGCCCCAGTCAGCGTCAGGGTCCGCGGCCAAGGTCCACCCGGCCCCGTCGTCGGGGTTGGCGGGGTCGGCGGTCGCGAGCAACTCCGGAGGTCGGCGGTCACGTCGGCGTCTGCGCTGCTTCGTGCCCGTGACCTCTGGCGCCGTGGCCTCGGCAGTTGACTCGTCTGCTGCGGAGGCGTCCTTGCCGTCGTTCGCCAACTTGAGGAGGCTCTTCACGACCTCCTCGTCTGCGCCTTCGAAGTCCTCTTCCTTGAGCTTCTCGCGCCGCTTGTCGTGCACGGCCCAGGACTTGACCGCGGTGGCGTCGATGGCCAGCGTGGTGCTCTTCCAGCCGAGGTCGAACAGGTCGAGGAGCTGGTTCGAGGCCGTGAGGATCACCCGGTGGCGTCGGTCACGTTCCTCGTCGGTCAGGTCCGGAGTGCTCTTCGGCCCGAAGGCCAAGCGGTCGCTGATGCGCTCGGCTTGGCGGTAGAGCTCGCGCTCGGTGATGCGGACCTCGTCACCGTTGCCGTCAACCTTGAGGATGCCGTACCGCAGTTGGCTGTCGTAGTCGATGCCGTAGTTCAAGAACTGGTGGACGTGGGTCACGGTCACGTTCACGCCCTGACAGGCGACGCCCACCATGCCGACGAGCAGGAACTTGAGCGCCTGGTCGTTGGAGGGCCGCCCCCGGCGGTCGCGCCGCATCCCCTCGCTCAGGGTCTCGACGAGCTTCGAGGCCTCGACGATGTGGAAGTAGGTCTCGACCTGGTCGGGCGTCGTCGGGCGGATCACCGTGCACCGCCGTCGCGCAGCTGACCCTGGTCAGCGGTGGTCGGGAGGGTGGCGATGATGTCGACGATGGTGCGGGCGCTCTTGAGTCCAGCGGCGGCGAGCACGATGTCGAGGGGGATGGGCTGGGTGATCACCCAGCCGAGCCACGTCGTGCGCAGCCGCCGCATGTCGATGGGTGGCAGCTGGCCGAAGATGTCGGCTGACTCGATGATCCGACCCACGACGTTCGCCTTGCGGCGGTTCTGCGGCAGCACGAGCTCGTCGGGCTTCAGCCCCTCGATCGCCGTGAGGACGAGGTCCTCGTAGGCGCGGCGGACGATGACGGTCCGGGCGCGGGGACCGCCGACGGTGACCTGGACGCCGAGCTCGGTCTGCTCGATGCCCTTGGCGTAGACGTAGCGGGCATCTTGGGGGTCGATCCCTGCCCCACCGCCGAGGCCGACGATGCCGCACATGCGCCGACGCTGCTGCTGGTTCCAGAGCCCACGAACGGCTCGACGGATCCCCGCCTCTTCATCCTCGGTGTAGCCAGGACGGACCGCGTTGTACCCCGGGACCGGCAACCTGGCTGCGGTGTCGAGGGGGTACGCCCGCTCCGAGGTCTTGCGCAGGAACGAGGCGTACTGGTTCTGGGTCCGCGGCGCCGCCTCGGTGAGCCCACGCCGGACGTACTGGTCGATGGCGTCGGGCGCCATCGCCTCTCGGGCGGGCAGCGGATCTCCGACGTTGTCCCGCCAGGCGAGGTAGGCGCACAGGCAGATGGCCCGAGCCCGCACCGTCGTCGCCGAGGTGTAGGCGGCGCGGCGCATGATCTCGTAGTGGGTCGCCGAGATGCGCCCCCACTGCTCTGTGCTCACGCTCGTCGGGGTGAACTTCTGCAGGTACCGATCGAGCTCTGCGGAGATCTCGGGGTACTTCGCGGCCTCCGCCCTGAGCTCCTGCATGCGGCGACGCGCTGCTGCCTTTGACGGGCGCTTCGTCATCTGGCTCCCCCCACGCCCGCCATCGCCGGGCGATCGACCGGCGGCACCATGTCCGTAGGGCTTGCGCGGTGCATACGGCACCACGTTCTGGAGGGCCGGCTGGGTGACCGCTGCTGCGGCGCCATCGGTCTTGTCGGGTCCTCGGAGGTAGGTGGCCACCTCCTCGGGCGTGCGGTCGAACCGCGCTGCGAGGTAGCTCCCGATCGAGGCGACACCCTCCTCGGTCACCGAGAACCGGCGGATCGCGTCGGCGACCGAGAGGTCGTCGAACAGCGCCAAGTAGCGCTGGGTCTGCTTCACGACGCTCGGGTTGAGGTAGATCCCGAGCCCCTCGGCCAGCACCTTGACCTCGGCCCAGTCGCCCGCGAAGACGGTCGAGCCGTGCACGGCCTTGAGACCAGGCATCCGAGCCGGGATGGCGAGCGCGTTGCCGGAGGCCAGGACGAGCACCGGCCACTCCCCGTCGGTCTCGAATCGCCCCCCGATCAGCTCTGCCTCGTTGAGGCCCGTGCCGAAGACGGCGGCGTAGCCGCGCTGGGCTGGCAGCCCGCTACGGAGGCAGGCGATCGAGAGCTGCACCTGGTCGATGACCGACAGCGGGTCCTGGCGCGAACCGCGCTTGGTCGACGGGAAGAGGTCGAGGGGACGATCGTGCTGTGCTCGGAGCATTCGACGCAGGACGCCCTTGCGCGACTTGACCGAGTGGGGATTGGCCCCGTCGATGATGCGGCGCTGGCCCCAGGCTTCGACCTGGCCTTCGGTCAGCGCCGTCGCGAGCGGACATCCGCCTTCCGGTGCGACCTCAACCGCGAAGTTCGCCAGCGTGGTGAGCCAGTCGGTGGCTTGGGTGACCGACGCTGGCGAAGCCTTGCGGACGAGCGCCTTGATGTCGGCCAACATCGATGCCTGCTGGCCCGCGCTGAGGCAGCGCGAGCGGTAGTTGGTGATGGTGATGTCGATCGCCGCAGCAGCGGCGTCGACCTGGTCTTGCACTTCTCGCTTGGTTGTCATGCCGAGGACCCGTGAGGGGGCCTCTGCGAGGGGCAATCACCGCCAAGAAGATTCTTGGGAAATCTTCGGGAAGGGCTTCCGGCCAGTGCAGGACTGGGCTCAACGGGCTCAACGGGCGCAAGGCCGGGGTCCTGGGACCACGATCGGGGTAGCGTCGACCGACAGGTGGGGTGCGCGGCTGCGTCGACCGAGGCCTACGGGGGTGCGATGGCTGAGGACTACTCGATCGTGATGAGGACGTCGACCTACGCCGGGGGCTTCCACGACTTCCAGCCGATCTTCTTCGTTTCGAGGGGAACGCAGTTGGTGGGCCGCCTGTACGTGCGGGTCGAAGATTTGGCCGCGACGGTGGTGTTGGCCCGCCTCGGGCCAACGCCCGATGCCGCTGACGAGCGGGAGCCCTCGGTCGAGCCGCTCAACGCCCTGGTTGTCCGCTACGCCCTCGGTCGCCTCGAGCGGGAGCTCTCGACCCCGGGGGGAGCCGAAGCGCTGTTCGCGGGTGGCGATCCGGTCTGGCTCGTCGGCAGCGACAACTTCGAGGCCACCCTGCTCAACCCGTCCCTCCACGGGAAGTCCTGCACCTACCGCCGCTCATCGGGTCGAGACCTCTACTGCGCAACGCCGGCAGCTGACGACCCTGCGAACATCGGCGAGTTCGACGGTTGGCCGGTCGCACCAACGACCGCGCCGGTGTGTGCCAGCTGTCAGGTGCCCGATGAGCGAGTGCTGTGCTCGTCGTTCACTCACCCCGAGGTCATCGCCGTGCAGTCGTGGGGAGAACCCCTGGAGCGCCGTGTCAGCTCCGCACTGTGCGGTGCGGGGCGCGACGAGATCGCCAATGGATTTGAGCAGTGCCGGATCAACGGCCACCAGTGCGCGAGCAGGCTCGTACCGATCCCCGCGCCGAGGGCGACTGAAGCGGCGAGCCCGATGAGCTTTCCCGAGGCGCTCGACTTCCTCGACGCAGTCTGGATGCTGGCGGAGGGAGTGCACCTCGTTCGGCCAGCGACCTTCACGGATGCCGCCGGCTTGGTGCAGGACTGCGAGACCCGCGACGAGCTCGAGGGCCGCCTGAGCGACATCGCCGACGCGCTGGACCGGATCAGCGTCGACAAGAAGCTGATTCCGGCAGCTGCGGGCAAGGTGGAGGGATCGCTCAACCAGCTGAAGGCCGTACTGCTCGCCACCGACGGCGTCGATGAAGGGGCCGTCGAGGAGTCGGTGCAGGCGCTCCAACGCATTCGCGCGTTGCGGCACTGTGGACAGCACAGCGGCAAGGCAGCACAGTGGCCCGAGCTCCTGCAGAAGCTCGGCGTTCCTGACGAGGGGCTCACCAACGGTGAGACCTTGGAGCGCATCAAGAGGATCGCGGTCTCGGCTCTGCGGACGCTGCGAACTGAGGTCAGGCGGCACCGGGTGTCGGCCGACAAGCCAGGAGCTGGCTCGGCCTAGTCGTGAACCGGGCAGGTGTGGTGCTTGCGGCTGCTGTTCATCCGAGCGCGTACGTCGAAGCCCGCATCGAGCAGTCGGTCGACCGCTTTGTCGGCTCCTAGGATTTGGGCGGGGTCTGGTGGCCTGACCATGTTCGTGCTCGCGATGGTTGCCTGTCCCCGATCGGCACTTCGGCCCGCTCGATCCGAGCAGTCAAAATGCTGAGGTCCGTGATCTAATGGCCGACGTGAGTGTCTCCAGGCGAAGCCTTGCGACCATCTCGGCCGTGATGGTGATCCTCATTGGGGCGATCCTGCTCTTCACGCAGGGTCTCAACGTCATTGCGATGTCACCGACCTGTCCTGCCAACGCCGTTGCCTGCAACGGGGTTGGCGGAACTCAGACGTGGTGGGGGCTTTCCATGAATGGCTCAACCTGGGAGGGCCTCTCGACCGCACTTCCGGTTGGTGGCCCACTTTCGAACCTCAACTTCTGGGCATTCCTGTTCCCCGCTGTCGCCTTGAGCGCCGTTGCCTGGGGAGCCATCGCACTCACCGCGAGACGTCTGCGGCACACGCTCGTCACCCTTGCGGCATCCATCGTCATACTCACCGTGGCTGCCTTGACCGCGAACCTCACTCGGTTGGCACAGTTCACGTCATTCTGGGTTCACTGGGCCTGTCTCAACGGTGGTTGTCCGGCGGCCACGCAACGGGAAGTCGGTGTTCCCACGACCGTCGGACTCTCAGTCCTGCTGGTTGCAGTCCTGATCTTGGCGTCCTGCTTTGTTTGGTTTGGCGGGGACGTCGAAAACAGGAGCGGCATCACGTCTTCGACCGAAGAGGAGCCATCGCCACACATGTCAGATGCCGGTAGCGCGTGACGTCAGGATCGTAACGGACCTGGGTGCCACCTACCGCCGGGTGAGTGTCGATACCTTCGTCAGGCAGGTTGGGGGATCGGGTGCGAAACTTTCGCCGTGTCCGAAGTTGAAGGCGTTTCCCCAACCCTCGATCCAGTGGTGGTCGCTGGACTACTCCACCTCGAGGCTTACGTCTTTTGGGGCTGGTCAGACCTCGGCGACGTTGAACGGGATTCCGCGAGTCGGTTGCTTGACCGCCCTCGCTCGTCCATGGTGCACTGCCTGAGGGCACTCCACGCCAGTGGGTATGAGATCCCCCCGCACTTGCTGTACCGCTGGGCTCTGGGTCGCAGATGGCCTCAGCCGTTCGCTGTGGCTCTCAGGGATCTCGCACTCGGCACCGAGTCTGGCGTCCGCTTCTCAGCGAATCCTGCCCCTCTCATCCTGCGCTCCGTCGAACAGTGGGCTCGCGAAGTCGAGCAAGATCCTGACGCCTTCAAATCTGGAGACTTGGAGCGAACTCGAACGACGTATCCCCTGATAGCTGACTAAGCACCACCTCTTCGGGAATGTCCCGGAAGCGGGTGGCACGACTGATTCGAAGATCGTGCACCCGCATCGAGACGCCGAAGAACGCATCCGTAATCAGTGGGGTCGGCATCACCTACCTCCGGGTCTGTGAGAATGCGATAGTGCTGAACAACGAGCTGCCGGGATCGAGACCCAGACTGAAGAGGGGCTTGGTTAGCCTCGTCGGAGGCTTGGGCTTCCTGTTTGCTCGAGGTTTCCTGCTCTGGATCGCAATTCCCTTGGCCGCTCTGGGGTGGCTCGGGGCATACCCGGTTTGGCGACATCGCGGCGTTGCTCTCGGCCAACTGATGGGCTGGGCCGACCTCAACCTCATTGCTGCGCTGCAGTCAACGCTGTTCCGACCATTCTTCGAGGTCACGCGGGACTTCATTCCCTTGCGGGAAGCGGGCTCCGTAGATCATCGAGTGGGGCTCGCCGACCCCGTCTGACGGCGCACGAGGCGCGTCACCTACCGCCGGCTCAGTGATGCCCCTGGGCGATGCGTGTGACGACGCTACAGACCGCAAGGCGACTGACCGACATTCGCACCTCCCATGGATTCAAGGGCTCTGCAGATGGTCTGGCGCTAGTGTCAGACCATGGCCAGCGCTCCGAGTTCTGGAGAGACCTTCAGCCACGGCGCTGGGCCACTCGACGGCTCCACAGGCTGTCGCAGGTGTCTCGCGTACCTGCCAGAGGGAGTATCACCGACGTGGACGACCACCGCGGCTGCGGGCCACGGACGATGGAAGACCTTCGGCTGGGTCTCCTTGGGCATGGCAGCCGGCACCACCTTGTTATACTTCTATCTGATCGTGATGGGACGAGGGCCAAACGCGACCAACTACCTGTTTCAGGGCCTCATCTACGCCGCTAACGGCGCCGTCATCCTCGTCATCCTGCGTTTGCTCGGCGGAACGTTCAATGTCCGAGTGTTCACCTCCGATGGCCGAGTTGACGTCATCCGGACTGACTTTCTGTCCAGGCCGATCGCGTTTGAAATGACAACGGAACCTATGGCGTTGCAGATTGTGAAGCACGGGAGGCGGACTCGCTTGGTCGTCGATGGCTTGGACCTCGCTTGGCGTACGCCCGCTTGGAAGAGGTGCCCTCCCAGGTCCGTTCAGTCAGCGCCCTAACTCAAAGATCGACCTGCGGACGCCGTGGCCCATGAACCATTCGCCGCGTCCCCGACCGCCGGGTAGTTACGCCACTCCTGCAGTCGGCTCAGCACTAGGTGCTTGCTCTCGCGAGCGCTAGACCCCGCTCGTTCGTGAAGAGCCGCTTTGTCGTCCTCTTCCTCCACGAAGAGGTCCGCGTGCTGCGGCTCAACCATGTAGGCCTCCATGGAGTCGCCAGGCTGGACGCCGCCGAAGCCCGGCGGCGGCTGGGCCTTGCGGATCTGGGCCTTGGAGGTCTCGACTGCACAGCCGTCGTGTCGACGGAGTAGCGCCCTGAAGTCAGAGGCCCTACCCGTCACCTGCTCGTCGTAGAGCCGGTGGCACTCGCAGCCAGCAGGGTTGTGGACGCAGGTCACGCAGACTCCCCTCGACGTCGTCGACTCCACGGTAGCGAGGCTCATGGTCGTGGGCTAGGCCGTACCTCTAAGGTTCCTGTTGCGCCGTGCGATCGCAGCCTCGACGAACCCTTCGAACCGAGGGTCAGCGTGCGCGAGGGGCACCTCGACGAGGAAGTCCTCGTCGAGGTTCTTGAGCCACATCTCGTGCGGGTAGTCGTCCTCCATCGTGGTCAACGCAAGGTACCCCTCGAGACCTTGACGATGTCGGCACGATCGAGCGGGCCGCACTACCTCGCAGGACCTCGCTGCCGCCAAGGTGCCAGGGGAGGGCGACGCCTACCTCCGCTCCTCCTTCAGCATCGTCGCTTCGCAGCCGTCGTAGTCGCCGCCGTCCATCGCCGCGGCGAGGCGTTCGAACAGTTGACGACTCGCAGCAAGGCTTGCGGCGTCAACCACCTCCGTCCGCTCGGCCAGGAGGAGCCAGTAGTTCCCGGCAGCCGACGGGTGGGACTTGACCTTGTAGCCAAGGGTCCGGAGTTCTTGAACGGCCGCAGCCGTCACATTCCGGTTCTTGGCGTAGAGGTAGTGGCGAATGGGCCGCTGGTTCGTCAGGACAGCGCCGTGCCTGACCATCTGGTCGAGCATCGCGGCGTCCACGTCCGCTGTGTTCAGCGGGTCCGCGGCTGCTGCGTGTTCACCTCCCTCAGGCGACAGGTCGTCGATCTCGGCGAGGGGGTTGGTGTCGGGGCTGGTGCTCATCGTGCTCCTTCGGGTAGTCGGTGGATGGTGCAGCGCTGCCTGGTCGACCTTGGCAGTGCACCTCGGTCACCTGGTCAGCACGATGAGATGTGCGAGCGCCCCGAGATGGCGCAATCTCCGCCAACGACGCCTCCACTTGCTTCGGCCAGTCGCTCGTAGCGCCCGCCGTGGGAGGCGTCAGGCGGTTCCCGACCAGTCGAGGGAGCGGTCGATGAGGTCCGCCGTCGCAGCGGGACCTGAGGCGAGGGCCTCGAGGATCGTTTGGCCCTCGAGCGCCGGCACGGGGCGGCGTACGGCGTGAGCGAGCAGCTCGGGGCGGACCTTGCCCTGGAGTGCGTCGATGGCGCTCAGGATCACCGCGCAGCGCGCCTGGCTGGCGGGTGGGATGCCGTCGTCACGCCAGGCGACCGCCACGCTTCCCTCGACACCGAGGAGCTGGCCGAGCTCCGCGTCGGTGAGGTTGAGCGCGTCCTGCAGGTTGGTGAGGGCGGTGTCGGCCACGACTCGACCGTACGGCAGGGGTGTCGCGCACCGGTGCGGATGCGAGCAGGGATTCTCTGGACCACCACCTGGTCCGTAGGTGGAGGATACGGCGACAGGGGTAAGGAATCCCCCTTGCGGGAGCAGCGAGCGCTCGCTCGAGGCCAGGAGGCCAGGTTGGCGCCGGACGACGGCTGGGGTCGCTCGATGACGCTCACCTGGACGGTGAGCCGAAGCTCGAACCAGCCGGTCGGCGTGCTCGCTCCACCGCGACGAGCGCCTGGTGGATGGGGACGATCCACTGACCTCGGCCCGCAGTTGAGCGGCAGGCTCAGTTGGTCTGGCCGTTCGGTCCGGTGGCGTTCTGGGAGGTCAACTCCCAGGTAACGTGAAACTGATCGTCGTTCTCGGTGACGCGCACGATCTTCGAGCCGGTCCAGTCGGTCGCGGTGCAGTCGAAGATGTAGTTCGTTTGCGCTGGCTCGGCAGCGGGGCAGGTGATCGTCACTGGGATTCCGGTCTGTCCCTCGATGGTGCTCTCCATGGAGGGAATGATCGTCTTTGGGTCGAGCGTCTTCGAGTCCGACGTTGAGACGACCGCGATCGCGATCCCGATGAGCAGGACGACGGCCACTCCCAGGGCGACCCACTTGCCGTACGGGGACTTCGGCTTCGACGGGTAGAGGGGCATGTCGCCGACAGCGGCCATCGGCGCTGGGTAGGTCGGCTGGGTCTCGGCAGTCCCGCCAGTTGGCGGAGGCGGAGGTGGCGGCGGTGGTGGTGGCGCAGAAGGATCGAAGGTCACGACGCTCAGTATGACCGCTGCGGCCCACCAAGACAAGGCGGCTACTGCACGCGCGTCCACCCGAGGGCCCCAACTCAAGACCCAGATGGTCCCGCGACGGACGCCATCAAGCCCGTTGGGCCTCAGCACGCTTGGGGACCTCCAAGCTCGGCGGGAGCGGTAGTTGGTACGGCACGGGGGCGCCCGACGCGCTACTGTCTACACAGCAGATCGAACAGCGATCCACAGACCGTGTGAATGATGTTGACAAATCGTGTGAAATGTGATAAGGTGCAACCATGAACAACGCTACGAAGTGCCGCCGCCTCCACCTGGTCGACATCGAGAACCTGCTCGGAGATCCCTTCCCCAATGCGTTCGCCGTCGAGGTCGCCCTCTCGACCTACGTGGAGCTCACTGGGTTCGTCGAGGGCGGGGACCACCTGGTCGTCGCCTGCGGGCACGGCGCCGCCTGGACGGTCGGCTGCTGCCTCGGCGGCCATCACCGCCTCAGGGTGCGCGGCGGGAAGGACGGCGCAGATTACGAGCTGCTCGGCGTCTTGGACTACGAGCACCCCGAGGAGCGCTACGACGAGGTCGTGCTCGCCTCGGGCGACGGCATCTTCGCCGACCGGGTCGCCGACCTCGCCGGCCGGGGCGTACCGGTGACGGTGGTCTCCCGTCCGGGCTCGCTGTCCCACCGGCTCAGGCTGGCCGCGACGGAGGTCCTGCCGTTCGAGATCGACCTCGGCGCTGAGCTGGCCCCAGCGGTTGCCGTGACGGCGGTGGCGGCATGAGCAGCATCGCTGACCTCAACCTGCTCGTGAGCTTGGGCGACATCGCGAAGCTGGCCGACGTCTCGGCCTCGGCCGTCAGTAACTGGCGCAAGCGCTACGAGGACTTCCCCAGCCCCCGCCTCGACTCGGGCTCGGGGTCGCTGTTCGACCTCGGTGAGGTCGAGGCCTGGCTGATCTCGAGGGGACGGATCAAGGCGCCAGTTCAGTACGTGGACATCTTCGACAACCTGATGGGGGCGCTGCGCTCGTGGGTGACGCCCCTCGACATCTCGCGCTTCGCGACGTCGGCGCTCGTCTACTTCGAGGCCTGCCGCAGGGCGTTCGAGCAGCCTCGTCCGGTCAAGATGGACCTCCAGTGGCGCTGGGAGTCGTTCAGCCAAGCCTCGGACGAGGAACTGCTCCGCAGGCTCGCTGAAGCCGCGACCAGCATCGAGGGAGCGAACCCGGACCTCGTGTCACTCCTGACCACCGGTCTCGATTGCCTGGACGTCGTCCCGGCGAAGGCCGCAGCTGACTTCCTGCGGGTGCTCCACGCCAGCGTTGGGGCCGACCAGGACGGCGGGGTGAACCTCTACGAGAAGGTCACTGCGTGGCGCGACAGCTTCGACCGCTTCTTGACCCAGAGCTCGACGCCTGGCGACCTCGCCGAGATCATGGCCCGGCTCGCCGCTGGACTCGGACCGCGGGTCTTCGATCCCGCGGCCGGAGACGGCGGCGTCCTCCTGTCGACGGCCGTTCGACCGCTCGTCGACCCTTACGACGTCGATGAGGAGGGCCGCGCGGACGAGGAGCAGCGGCGAGAGTTCGTCGCCTTCGACCTCACCGAAGAAGCACTCCGCCAGTGCCGGTCCCGCTTCTTCCTCTACAACGAGGAGCTCACTTGGCGCCTCACCAACAGCCTGAGCGATGCCTCCGTCGCTGATGTCGAGGCAGACGTCGTGGTCCTCGACCCGCCCTACAAGCTGAAGAACTGGGCTGATGCCGCGCTCTACCGCGACCCGCGCTGGACCTACGGTGCGCCGCCGTTCAGCTCCGCGGACTTCGCCTGGCTGCAGGTAGCGCTGAGCGCCCTCCGGCCTGGTGGCGTCGCACTCGTCATCTTGCCCACGTCGTCGCTGCTGAGCGAGGGGCGCGAAGGGGAGATCCGACGGCACCTGTTGGCTGGCGGCGTCGTTGAGGCAGCCGTGCAGCTCCCTCCACGACTTCGGCGGGACACGACCATCCCGCTCGTGCTCTGGGTCCTGCGTCGCCGGGATCCGCAGCGGCCTGCCCCGGACGACGTGCTCTTCATCGACGCGTCGATGTTGGGCAAGCCGAGTCGGGAACAGCACCTCCTCGACGAAGCCGACGTCGACACGATCGTCGACCTCGTCAGCGCGCGGCTCGGTGGGTTCATCACTGTGTCGGCGGGTGTTGAGGTGGAAGAGATCCCACTGGCCGACGTCGAGGACGGGAACCTCCTCAGAGCCTTCAAGGCCTGCCGGGAGGAGCAGATCAACGTCGATGAGCTCCGAGACCGCCGTGTGCAGTTGATCGACCGTCTTGGCCGACACCGGTCCGAGGCGGGTGCGCTGTTGGACGAACTGATCGAGCGGATCGAGGCGAACCTATGAGCAGCCAAGCGACGTTGAGCGACATCGCGGTCATCCAGCGTGGCGTGACCCCGGCGAACAGCGGTGAGCCGCTTGTCAGCCACGGGCTCGTCGGCATCGTCAAGCCGGCCAGCGACGCCGATGACCTCGAGGTTGGGGACGGCCTCGATGCTGAAGTACGTGGTCGTCCACCGGTGCGACTCAAGGCCGGCGACGTCTTGCTCACGGTACGGCCTTCGGAGGTCGAGGTCTCGGTCATCGACGACAGCTTCTTGGTGGGCTTCCTCGCGGCACGCGGCTCCTACGTCATCCGCCTCCGCCCCGGGCTGCAGCCGGTCTCCCCGCACTTCGTGGCGGCGTGGATCCAGTCCCCGAACTTCGGGCGGCAGCTCGAGGCAGCCACGACTGGGATGACCGTGCCACGGTTGTCGCCGGCCGCGCTCAGGTCGTTCACGATCCCGGTGCTGTCCCCTGCACGCCAAGCCGAGATCGCTGACCTTTCGCGCACCTTCAGCGCTGCGGCCACAGCGCTCTCGAGGAGCCTGACGGCGCTCAACGAGCTGTGGGCAGTCGAGCTCGAGTTCGCGATGCTGGACGAGTCCGATGCCTGAGCAGCG